>JACRBJ010000030.1 GCA_016234555.1 Chloroflexota bacterium
CTCCGACATCCTTTACGCAGGCACAGACGGCGGAGCTTACATCACCTTCGATGGCGGCGCGACATGGGGACAGGTCAACGACGGGCTGGTTGGCTCAGACATTGTCTATTCCATCGCGGTGGACGGCGAGAGCAATGTCTACGCCGCCACGCCATATGGCGTTTTCAAGCTGGAAGGCAGGTAGTTCAAGTCCGCTGGGCTTTTGCGATCCGCTCGCCAAGCGGAGGATGCGAGTAGAACATGAACACCACCCAAGCCTCGGGGTCAACCTCCCCGAGGTTTTGATTCGCCAGTCGGGTGAAGGCGGAGGCGAAGGCTTCATTCTTGCCAGTGGATTGGAGGGCGTAGTCGTCGGCCATGTTTTCACGCCAGCGGGAAAGGGCGTTGCTGAGAGGTTGAGTCAGCAGACCATACGCGCCCAATACAAGGGACAGCGCGGGGAAGGCGGCAATATCAGCGACGGAGGTGAAGGAGAAAACGCCCACGGCGTAGTCCAAGACCAAGGATGAAATGAACAAGCCGAGGGTCGTCAGGAGAGTCCCAGACAAAATCAGGAAGGGAATATCCTTATGGACGTGATGTCCCAACTCGTGAGCCATCACCGTCTCGATCTCATCCACTGTAAATTCGTTGATGAGCGTGTCGCCAAGCACAATGCGGCGCGTGTTGCCGATGCCCGTCAAGGCGGCGTTGGCAGCTTTGGTGCGTTTGGACATATCAAACTTGAAGACGCCCTTCACTTTTGTGTCCGCGCGCTTCGCAAGTGCCAACAGACGTTCTTCGAGTTCCTTATGGTCATCGCCGAGCGGGACGTACTTGTTGAACAGCGGCATGATGAGCACGGGCGCGAGGTTGGAAAGCAGAACGTTGAAGAGCAGCAGTCCGCCCGCTACCCACAGCCACCACAAATCACCTGTCAGACGCAAAGCCAGATAGAACAGTTCGAGCAGCAGCAAGCCGAGCGGCGCACCGATGGCAAGACCCTTGAGTTGATCCACGACCCAATCCTTGAAAGACTGGTTGGATTGATCGAAGCGATGCGGCAAAACGAACCCGCTATAGTAGCTGAGTGGCAGGTTGATGATGGAATAGATTCCACCAAAAATGGCGATGTAGAGGGCGATGAGCAGCCAGTCTTTTCCAGTAATCAGAGTCCAGTTATCAGTAATCAGTGTGGAGAGCCATTCGCGAAGGGCAATGCTCCAGCCAGCGAACAGCCAGGCGAGGGCATAGGCGCCGCCGAAGAGCGTATCCGCCAGCCAGAGGCGGCGGGAGATGCGGGAGTATTGTTTGGCTTGCTTTTGTTTTTCGGGATCGAGAGTAGTCATGAAATTTAGGATTGACGATTTATGATTTTTGATTGAGAGAATCAACCATTTCGGCGGCGAGAAAGGCAATGACATCATCCGCCTTCATTACCTGACCGTAGGACTTGAGCGCGGCGAGAAACGCCTTGTGGACATGCTCGGCTGGGATGACGGTCTCGCCGTAGGTCAAATCACGCGTAGCACAGGCATCTTCGGCGACGATCACCTTGAAACCGAGATCGGCAGCGGCGCGGGTGGTGGCGTCGACGCACATGTGGGTCATCATGCCGGTGATGACCAGCCGCTCGATCCCCCACCCCTGCAATATCTCCAGCAGGTTCGTCTCGCGAAACGAGTTGGGATAATGCTTGTACACGATTGGCTCGCCTTCGAAATGCGCAACAGCGTCGTGGATGTCGGAGCCGCTGTCGCCGCGGATGAAAAAGGTCGCGTCGGGCTTGATGGAAATATGCTGGATGTGGACGTGATGTCCGCCGTGCTCGCGGAAACATTGAAGCAACATATAGGCTTTCTGCGCCGCTGGGAGCGGGTCCACCAGCGGATATTTTCCGCCGGGGAAGTAGTCTTTTTGGATGTCGATGACGAGAAGGGCTGTTTTCATGCGATATTCTCCACAGGATGATGGGACTATTGTAATAACCTTTGGTGCTAGTTGACATGGGGTATCCTCAGGCTGCGAAACCAAACGAGGAGAAACTCCATGACACAGATGACATTATCCTACACATTTTCTGCCTTGTGGACGACGATCTGCCAAATATTCCGAGGCACTCACAAGCCAAGATGTCCCCGAGCGGATTGGTGACGATTGGCATCCTGTTTTCTCTCAAGAGCGGTCATTTTCGAGCCTTCTACCGCTGGCTAAATCGTGATTGCGGTGATTGGTTTGGAGATGGCACATTACCTGAACGAACTCGATTACAGCATTTACTCAAAACCCATCAAGTTTGGTGTCAAATGTTACTGGCTGCTCCAACTTTCTTCACCGGTATTGACAGCTACCCGATTGAACTGATTTTTCCCATTCAGCAGGGATGTCCGCATTGGGTGATCTTATTCTCTTCGTCGGTGTATTCGGTGTCTTTGCGCTCTTTCCGACTGGTTTGGCATTTTACTTTCTGTTCGGGAAATTCCTGACCTGATAGTGCCCACACGCGGTTGATGTCCCAGCGGGTACAGTTCGCAGGCGGTGAGCGGAATGCTGTCTACGCCGGGCGTGTGGCACTTGCCATTGAGTGGGTGTTATGCAATAATTGCCTCATGCAGTGTCCAAAATGCCAAAGGGAAAATTTCGAGATAGACAAACCCTGTCCGCAATGCGGTTTTCAGGGTGACGCGAACAGGTCTGACGAACCAGGGCTGTTGAATCCAAAAGATACGCAGGCCGCGTCGGGATTGAACCTGCCTTCCTTCACGCTTGAAGAAGCGGAAAAAGCCTGGATCGAACTTGCGCATCTTGAAATGCTTTTCCAGAAAGTGGAGGAGTGGCGTAATGCGGGCTATTTCAAAAAGGAAATGGAATCGCTTGATCCCGTTAGAGGGCAGCGCGCTCACGCGGATGAATTACGCCAGCGGCTTGAAGGATATCCGCGCCCTGAGCTGCCTCAAACTGACCGGGACCTGCTCAAAACGGTGAACTTTCTGCTGGATAATATTGACCTTCTCGCTTCCAGGCAATGGTTCAAATCGAAGAAAGAGATCGAAAAAGTCGTCGCGCCCATCACGGCGATGATGATGGACGCCATTTCGGGCAACGAGCCTGAATGACGTGTAACTTTGACGGTTGGCAGCCCGCATGGGGGCGATATTGGCGTCCGTGCTGAATATGGTGAGTTTGTGAAAATGGGAATAAAGACGTATATGGGATGGTGAACTAATCGGCTATACTGCGACGAACAACGTCTCATTGCCGCTTGCTTGGCAGTAAAAATTATCAGAACGCCTGGAGATGGGATATATGGATCAAGACTTCTTCAAACTCGGAGTTCAGGCAGCCAACGCCGGGGATTATCAAAAGGCACAGGCATACTTCATTCGAGTCGTTCAAGCCAACCCCAATTTCGAGATGGGCTGGTTGTATTTGGGCCATTGCTTGGAGGACCCGGCAAAAAGGGTGGAGTGCTATAAAAGGGTCTTGAGACTCAACCCGTCCAACCAGGAAGCCCAAAGGTCATTGTCCGCCCTGACCCAGCCCAGCTATCCCCAGCAACCATATCAGGATGTCTATGAGCGCCAACCGTCGCCGCCGGCTCGGTCCGTGGATCAGGCGCGGCAAACGCCCCCAGTCCAAGCAGCCAAGCCCCAAAAGCGTCCTTCCAGCACCGTCGGATGGATTCTTGGTTCCATCGCGGGTCTGGTCGTATGCGTGGGCGTTGTTTGTTTTGCCGTCAGCCAGATGCCCCCTGCGACCCCGGCGCCTCCAACCGCAACCCCGGTCCCAACGCAATCCCTGCCGGCGCTCGATGCGGCTATCCTGCCCGCCCCGGTGACCTCGACTGGCGCTGGAAAAGTCTGCCTTGGCTTTTGGCGTCGCGGGGCAGCCTGCCTGGACGATAAAGGCTGGCAGATGTACAGCGTTGAAAACTCGGAATTACCGGACGATTTGGTGACAGCGGGTGTAATCTGCCCGGATGGACGCCTGGCAATCGCCCATGCAAAGGGCGTCAGCCTGGTTCGCGATGGACAGTGGGAACATATCCCTCAACTGGCGGAGGGTTATGGTATGACAAGAGACCTGGCTTGCGACAGGGATGGTCGTCTCTGGGCTGCCCACCATAAAGGCGTCAGTCGCTACGTGAACGGAGCCTGGCAAACTTACGACATAGGCATGCTGGCGGGGAGTGAAGTGACGGATGGATATGTTTCCAAAAATTTTGCCGCGCCCGACGGCAAGATTTGGGCGCAGACCTTGCGCAGCGTGGCGATGTTTGCCGATGAGAAATGGACGGTCTTCCAGATGGGACAGGGGCTTCACAAAGATCCTTCAGCCCTGACATTGGATGCCACGGGTCGCGCATGGGTCTGGTTTGACGATGGAGCCGCCTTCTACGATAACGGAAGTTGGAAGCAATTCCAATCTCCAGTTGCCCCCGTTCCCCCCGAATCGATCAGCCTGGATGCGCGTGGCTGGCTCTGGATGGGATCTTTCGACCGCGGGGTGGCGGTTTTCAATGGCAGCACCTGGTCGAGTTATAGCAAGGGAACGCAAAGTCTTTCGAGCGACAAGGTTGAAGAACTGACCACCGATAGCCTGGGTCGTGTCTGGGTGGCGACTTCCTATGGCTTGTCCGTTTTCGACGGTACCCAATGGCAGACCTATCGAATGGATAATTCCGACCTGATGGATAGCAGGGTGACATTTGTGTCAGTCGAGAGGGATGGTCCGTTCCTGCTGCCCCCAATCGACAAGCCAAAGGCTTCCATAATCGGTTGGTTGGGGTTCCAAAACGGCGACCCGCTTGCACAAAAACGAATCGAAATCTGCGCCGAGCAGCCTGTGTTGGAAAATTTCGGCAGTACACCTTGTGACGGGCAGCCCTTCCACGTGGTTGCGCAAACCGACGCTCAGGGTTTTTTCGCTTTTGTTGACGTTCCCCCCGGATATTACTGGGTGTCCGCCGAGACGAATAACGGCTGGGTGGCGTTGATCGATGATCTTGGATCCAACAAGCAGATTCTGATCAAGCCTGGGGAACAGTACGACATGGGCGAGCTGGTGTTTGTGAATAAATGAGAAGGCGATGCCATCCATTTTGGATATGGCGCCTGTAACAAGGAAATCAAAATGAATGGGAGAATCCATGCCTAAAATCATCCGTAACCACCCCTACGTGATCGCCTTCCTCTTTGTTTTTCTGCTCCTGTTCTTCATCGGTATCTTCGCGCTGGATACCTCGTGGAGTGAGTCACTGTTTGGGGCGGCAGTCCTCTCTGCTGTTGGCGTGGGCGGAATCTGGTGGAAACAAGAGGGATTTGGGTAGGCGCGCCACATCCGCCGCATTGGGTATAATTCCCCCACCGACCTTCAACTCTCCTAACCTCCAATCCCTCCTTCCCTTGAAACTTCTCTCCTCCTCCCTGCGCCTTGCCCGTATTCGCGGCGTGGAAATCCGCTTTCATTTTTCCATGCTGTTCAGCATCCCGATTGCGTATTTCCTCTTCAGCCCGATCACCGGCAGGGAAATCATCACCGCCTTCCTCTGGCTGATCGGCTTGATTCTCAGCGTTTTCCTGCACGAGGTCGGTCACGCGCTTGCGGCGCAACTGGTGGGTGTCGAGGTCAAAAGCATCGTCATCTGGCTGTTGGGCGGATTCACCAATCTGAGTCATCCCGCGCGGAAACCCACACAAAACCTCGCCATCTTTTCGGCGGGACCGCTGGTCAACATGCTGTTGGGGTTTTCCTTCGTCGTCGCCTACATTCTCCTTCTTTTTGGTTTCCTCCCCTTCGAGTTAAATCCAGAAACATATATGTGGGGACAAACCCTTGCCAACCTGTGTTTCTCGCTGGCGCTGGCGAACATAATCCTCGTCATCTTCAACCTGCTTCCCATCTACCCGCTCGACGGCGGCAACATGATGCGTTCCATGATGGAGATGTTCTTCGGCAGGTCGAATGCCGATTGGATTACCCTCCTCATCAGCGCACCGCTGTTGATTGGTTTGATCGCGTTTGGCATCTTCACCCACGACTACCTGCTCCTCGCCTCCTGCGTGTTGATCGGTCTCGCGGTTGGGACTCTCAACCACTCCTTCCTGCGCCGCCTCAATTTAGGCATCAACTACCTTTTCAGGCGTTCGGGTTATTACTATCTGCAAGGGGATTATGACCGCGCCATCCAGGAATATACCCGCAACATCGAACGCGAGCCGGGACAGGTCAATCACTATCTGGGACGCTCGGCTTGTTACCTGAACATCTTCCAAAAGGAGAGAGCCGTCGCCGACGTGGAACGCGCCCTGAAGCTCAACCCAGACAACGCCATTGCCATCCAACTGCGCGGCGAGATTTTTGCGATGGAAAAGAATTACGATGCCGCGCTCGATTACTCCAACCGCGCGCAGGCGATCAATCCGCATTGGGCTGTCCCATACTTTGACCGCGGTTCAGTCCTGCTCGACCAAAGGGATTTTTGCGCCGCCCTGGCTGAACTGGACAAAGCCGTCTCCCTGCCTCCACCCTTTCCCCTCTTCCACGTGCTGCGGTCATTGAACCATTTCATTTTGGGCGACCTCGAAGCCTCACACAGGGATCAGGACGCGGCGATGCGGCTGTCGCCAACCGACGCACTGGTGATGTCTGAACTTAACCTGCAAATCTGCGAGGGATATCTGAACTGGGCGGACGATTACTATGGGCGGATTCTAACCCGCGACCCGCGTCACGCCCTCGCCCTTCAAGGCTACGCCGACGCCTGCCGCGCCAACCTTGAGCATGTCCGCGCCATTGAGCTTTACACCCGCGCCATTGCCGTCAACCCGCGTGAAGCCCGTCTCCACTTCGGGCGGGGAAAATCACATCTCGCCTTGAATAACGCTGAAAAAGCCAAAGCCGACTTTCAGCAGGTCATCACCCTCACGGACAAACTTCACCTGAAACGACAGGCGGGGGAGTTGTTGGGAAATATAGCATAATATGTTCGAATGGATGTTCCTGGTGGATTCAAGGGGATTTCTTTTCGATATATAGACTAAGAAGGTAAAAGGCGGTATCCCCCAGTATGGTAACCATTCGCACGGTCAATGAAACTAGGATACTATTCGCCTCTCCGATGTGAGGCGACAGGATCAAGATAATGATGCCTTCTCTTATGCCCGCCCCTGCCGGCGCGCCGGGGGTTATTGTCCCAAGCAGCCATGAAATCGCAAATGTAAATAGGGAGGCGTACAGCATGGCTGTGCTCCATTTCCCTGTGATGATGGTTGTTGCCCAAAACAGAATGTACCCTACAATAGCGAAGAAACTCACATATAGCAGCCATATCCCGATGAGGTGAAAATAACCACCCCATGTCAGTTTCTCAAGGATAGACATTCTTTTTGCAATAAAACCGATGGACAGAAAGAACTTCAAAAGGATGGGACTTGCCAGGGATAGCAGCAATATGCCTACTGCAAGAGGCAGAGATAAGCGCGCATTAATGCCCTCAAAAAAAACGACACCTAGGATGGAGATGCAACTTGCGGATGCAAACAACCCAATTATTTCGAATGTCGCTGCACCTGCAAGTGACACATGATCTGCCCCATGTTGGGAGCCAATCACATGTCTCCCAGGAAGATAAAGCAGGTTCCCTGGAATGTATTTCAATATTTGTGATTTCCCGTATATCCATGCGCTTTTAGAAAACCCCAAATGATATTCCCCAAACCAGTTCAGAAGCATTTTCCATGCCGCGGCAAGTACCAGGTCGGCAAAAAACTAAGCCATATCTTTCCTTTCGCCATTACTTTGTCAGCCAAGTCTTCTAGCATAACACGAATCCCTTACTGTTTGCTAGAAATTCATAAATTGTCTTTGCAGTACAAATATTCCTTCCATAAACCTTGTAAACGCACACGGGCATCCCCCACGTCCGCTTTCGTTTTACGCCCATTTTCATGACATTTGTTACAACAATAAAAAATCATTTTGGTCGTAAAATTGGCTTGTCATTGGAGACCGAATGGTAGGGGAATAATCGCCAGGCTCGCTACCCAAAATTTGACAAAACCTCAAATTTCAGGAGACCCAAATGACCCCCAAGTTCTACCCCCCCGAACCGTTTCGCATCAAGGTGACCGAACCCATCCGCTTGATCTCGCCAGCAGAGCGTGAAGCCGCATTGAAGGAAGCAGGCTACAACCTCTTTCTGATGAAAGCCGAAGACATGTTCATCGACCTGCTGACCGACTCGGGCACAGGCGCGATGAGTTCCGAGCAATGGGCTGCCATCATGCGCGGCGACGAGTCCTACGCGGGCGCGCGTTCGTTCCATCGGCTCAAAGCCGCCGTGGAAGACGTGTTCGGCTTCAAGCACTTCGTCCCGACCCATCAGGGACGTGCCGCCGAAAACATCCTCGCCGCGTGCCTCGTCAAGCAGGGACAGTACATCCCCTCAAACATGCACTTCGACACCACCGACGCCAACATCCGCGCCCGTGGCGGACGCCCGACCAACCTCGTCATCGACGAAGCCTTTGACCCCGCCAATCCGCACCCGTTCAAGGGCAACATGGACATCAACAAGCTGCGCGCCTTCATTCAAAAGGTCGGTGTGGAGAAAATCCCCTTCGGCATGATCACCGTCACCAACAACGCGGGCGGCGGTCAGCCCGTTTCGATGGAAAACATCAAAGCCGTCGCCGCCATTTATCGCGAGTTCAAAATCCCCTTCTTCATCGACTCCGCCCGCTACGCCGAGAACGCCTACTTCATCAAACTGCGCGAGAAAGGCTACGAAAACAAATCGGTCATCGAGATTGCCCGCGAGATGTACGCCCTCGCCGACGGCATGACCATGTCTGCCAAGAAGGACGCCATCGTCAATATCGGTGGCTTGCTTTGCATGAACGATGACGCGCTCTTCCAGCAGGTCAAGAACGAGTTGATTCTGCGCGAAGGCTTCCCCACCTACGGCGGGCTTGCAGGACGTGACCTCGAAGCAATGGCGGTGGGTCTCTATGAAGGTCTCGACGAATCCTATCTCGCCTCTCGCCTCGCGCAAACCGCCTACCTCGCTGCGCGGCTCAACGACGCGGGTATCCCCACCATTCAACCCGCGGGCGGACATGCCGTCTATCTGGATGCCGCTCACGTCTTCCCGAACATCCCGCAGGGCGATTTCCCTGGACAGGCTTTGGCGGTGGAACTCTATCGCGAAGGCGGGATTCGAGGCGTCGAAATCGGCTCCGTCATGTTTGCCTACCCCGATCCTGATTCTGGAAAAATGATCTTTCCCAAGCTGGAGCTTCTGCGACTCGCCATCCCACGCCGCACCTACACCCAAAGCCACATGGACTACGTCGCCGACTGCGCCGCGAGAATCAAGTCACGGGCGGATAAGGTCAAAGGCTACAAATTCACCTACGCGCCAGAATTGCTACGTCACTTTACGGCGAGGTTTGAACCGTTGTAAATTTTTGTAGGGGCGGATCGCGATCCGCCCCTACAAAACCCTTGACAAAAAATATATTTTGTATAAAATTGAACTACGTTCAAATTTGAACGTAGTTCAATTATTCTCTGGAGAGAAAGATGACCAAATCCCCCAGCGGCGAATCCCGCATGGACCGTAAAAAAGAAGAGACCAAGAAGAAAATCCTGGCAACCGCCATGCAGTTGTTTCGAGAACAGGGTTTCGATGCCGTCTCAATGGAAACCATCGCCGAGACGGCGGATATTGCAAAAGGCACGCTCTACAACTACTTCGCCGTCAAGGAAGCCATTCTGGACGAGTACATCCGCCGCAATTTCAAGGACCGCACCCAAGCCTGGGTCGCCAAAATGCAGGAACTGCCGGACACCGCTGCCCGCATGGAAACCGTGTTCGCTGACCTGCTGACGGGCATCCAGTCACAGAAGGTCATCTTCGAAAAATACACCGCCTACCGCATGAAGCAGTGGATGTCCTTCCATCAGGAAGCTGACGAAAAAAGCGGCTTCCAGTTGATCGCCGCCGAAATCATCCGCCTCGGACAGGGGAGCGGCGAACTCCGCAGCGACCTGCCGACCCTGATGCTCGAAGACCTGTGCGAGTACGTCTTCATGCTGGCGGTCAAGGAGTTTTATCTCGCGCCCGAAACCTTCTCCGCGCCGCAAGCCATTGGACGCAGCGTGGAGGTCTTTCTCAACGGAACCAGGAAAAGGAAATAACATCATGACCAGCCTACAAAGCCAACTCTTATATTTCACGATGAAAAATCGTCATCTGTTTCAATTCAAATTGAAACCCGAAACGTGGGACTTCAACACCTCGATCCCCGCTTTTCGCCAGATGTGCGAAGAAGTCAATGCAAAGATGACCAAGCAGATGCCCGCCGGAGTGACTGTCTCCCCGACACAGATCGGGAAGATGTACGCCGAATGGCTCATCCCCACTGGCGCGGACAAAACCAAAGTCATTCTTTATACCGTCGGCGGCGGATATGTAAGCGGCACTTGCAGCGACCACCGGCAGTTCGTGTCCAAGGTCGCCGCTCGCAGCGGAATCACCATCCTGACTTTCAACCATCGCCTCGCGCCCGAAGACCCGTACCCCGCCGCGCTGAACGACGCGCTCGAAGCCTATCAATGGCTGCTCGATCAGGGATTCAAACCAGAAAACATCCTCATCATGGGCGAATCAGCGGGTGGCGGACTTTGCCTCGCAACCCTGCTGGCAATCCGCGACAAAGGGATGCCCCTGCCCGTGGCTGGCGTCGCCCTCTCCCCATGGACTGATCTGAACCGAACGGGAGAATCCTACAAAACAAAAACAAAGGTTTGCATCTCGCCGCCTGGAATGTCCGCCGTGTGCAGCAAGTACTATTACGGCGACAATGACCCCACCGACCCGTGGATTTCCCCGCTCTATGGCGACCTGCACGGACTTCCGCCGCTCTACATCAACGTCGGCAGTTACGAGACCATGATGGACGACTCGACCCGCTTCGCGGCAAAAGCCAAAGCCGCAAGCGTGGACGTGACCCTGACCGTCGGCGAGAAGATGATTCACTGCTACCCGCTGCTCGCGCCGATGTTCCCCGAAGCCACGCAGGAAATGAACGCGATTTGCGGTTTCATCAGGAAGCGGCTTGGAGTGTAATTTCAGTTGCTCAATCGGGGGCTTAGCCCCCGATTGAGCAACTGGCAAACCCTTTCACCAAACAGGTGTTACTACATCCGTAGTCACCTGTTTATCGTTTTAATTGGAGGAGTCATGTTATCAAACCTTTCCCGTCTTCTTACTTACGCCTGCGCTTTATTGTATGCAATTCTGGGGGCACTTTTATTTTTTCTCCCCGAAGGACTCGCGCCCGTCTTTGCGTGGAAAGTGACCGCCTTCATGACCATCACCATCGGCGGCTGGTGTCTCGGGAATGCCTGGCTGGCTTACATCAACGCCCGCCGCTGGGAGTGGAAGCGCGTTTTCACTTCGCTGATTTATCTATGGTTGTTCGGCGTCGGCGAGTTGATCGTGCTGTTCGTCTTCCGCGACAAGTTGAAACTGGAACATCCGATTGCATGGTTGTATTTCATCACGCTGATCGTCAATACTCTCGCGGCATTCGTCGGCGTTGTTGACTATCTCCGCCTTCGTCCATCCAGCCAGTCAAGCGGACCGGTCTTCTCAAACATTCAAAGCCTGCCCGCATTTGCATTTGTACTGTTCGTTGGCTTTTTAGGTTTGTATGGAATAACCGCCCAAATCGGTGACCCCGGCACAAACGGTGGGATCTTTCCCGAAGTCATGTCGCTCTTCACTTTGCGGAGTTTTGGAGTATTCTACTTTTCGCTGGCTTTGGCGGTCGTCCCATATTTTTGGAGTCGAAGCCTGAACGCCGTCCTGCATCATTCCTTCGCGGCATACGGATTGATCGTCTTTATCACAGCTGCCGCATTCATTTACATCCGTCTCTTCGACTTTGCCGCACACCCCGGCGGATTGGCTTACTTCGGCGCATATCTTGCAGTCGGGATTCCACTGTTCTTTATCTTCCGCAAATACGGCACGGGAAAGTAGACAACGTCACAGCTTCCGAACATGCGGAGGCTGTTTTATTTTCGATTAAAATGATTCGCATGACCCGCTGGCTAGATCCTCATCCCGTAAACATCCGCTCACTCGAAGCGCTCCATCTTCCCCCGCTCGTCGCGCAGACTCTCATCCGACGCGGAATCAGCTCACCCGAAGAAGCAGAGGCGTTTTTACATCCCGATGCAACGCCGTCCACGCTTTTTCCTGAAATCGAAAAAGCGGTGGAACTCATCAGCGTGGCTATCCGCAACAAAGAAATGATCTGCATTTGGGGTGACTTCGACGTGGACGGACAGACCTCCACCGCCCTGCTGGTGCAGACCTTGCAGGCGCTGGGCGCGAATGCCGTTTACTACATCCCCGTACGCGGAAAGGAAAGCCACGGCGTTCACATCGAGTCACTCAAGCCGATTCTCGATAGCGGCGTCAAGTTGATCGTGACCTGTGACACCGGCATCACCGCCCATGAGGCCGTGGATTATGCCAACTCGCGCGGCGTGGACGTGGTCATCACTGACCATCACGAGTTGGGCGGGACGCTGCCAAACGCGAAGGCAATCGTCAACCCGAAGCTATTGCCGAAAGACCACCTGCTGGCAAACCTGGCGGGCGTGGGCGTGGCGTATAAGCTGGCGGAGGCGCTTCTGAATTCAGAATTCAGAATTCAGAATGCAGAATTACTTGATCTTGTGGCATTGGGATTAATCGCAGATGTTGCCCTGCTGAAAGGCGAGACGCGCTCGCTGGCACAAAAGGGGATTCGGGCATTGCGCGAGACGAAGCGGCTGGGGTTGAAGGTCATCGCGGAGCTTTCCGGAACCAGCCTCGAGACGTTGACAGAAGAAACCATCGGCTTCACCTTTGCCCCGCGATTGAATGCGCTCGGTCGCCTGGGTGACGCCAATCCCGCCGTCGAACTTTTACTGACACAAGACCCCGCCCGCGCCCGAATCCTTGCCGCGCAGATCGAAGGGCTGAACGCCCAGCGCCGCATGTTGACCAGTCAGGTGTACGAGGCGGCGGAGGCGCAACTGCGCGCCAACCCGGGGCTGCTGACCGAACCCGCCATCGTGCTGTCGCATCGAGATTGGCCCGGCGGCGTGGTGGGCATTGTGGCAAACAAACTCGTAGAGCGGTATCACAAGCCCGCCATTTTGCTGAACGAATCCGAGGACGGAATCCTGCGCGGGTCGGCGCGTTCCATCGAGGGACTGCACATCACCGACGCCATCGCGGCACAAAAAGAAATTTTGCGCGGCTTCGGCGGACACCCCATGGCGGCAGGCATGTCGCTGATGGCGGACCAGCTGCCAGCCTTCCGCAAGGGACTGGGCAAAGCCATCGAGAAGCAGCTCGGCGAAATCGTCTTCGAGGAGCCGACGCTTCAAGTGGATGCCTGGCTCGGGCTGAACGAGATCAACCTCGGGCTGGCGGAGTCGCTCGAGATGCTGGCTCCGTTTGGGGCGGGCAATCCGCCGCTGACGCTGGCTTCGCGAGGCGTGACGTTGAAGTCCGCTTCCACGCTGGGCAGGACGAAGGAACACCTGCGCCTGACCGTCGAAGATCAAAACGGAGCAGCGCAAAGCATTTTATGGTGGGGCGGCGCGGAGGAGGAACTTCCACCTGCCGAAGGCGCAAGATTCGACATTGCCTACTCGCTGCGCGCCAGCAGTTTTCGCGGACAGAAACAGGTCACGCTGCAATTCGAGGAGTTCAGGGTGGTCGAGGAAAAGCCGGTCGAGGTGAAGGCTAAGGAAATTGAAATCATCGATTGTCGTTTGAATGTCCGCAGGTTGGAAAGTTTGAAGGTTGGAACGTTAATCTGGGCGGAGGGTGCGGACAAGCCCAAGGGGCAATCACGCTTCGAGTTGCAGCCCTCGGATGAATTCGCCATTTATACCGCTCCCCCATCGCCGGCGGAGTTGCGAAAGGCGCTGGAGACCGTCCAACCGAAGACGGTGTATATTTTTGCCGTGCCGCCTGCCGAGGAAAAAACAGATGACTTTTTGAAACGTCTTTCAGGCGTATGCAAATATGCAATTAATCAGCGTGGCGGCAAAGCAACCATCCACGAACTGACGGCGGCGATGGCTTCGCGCGAGAGCGCGGTGGAGACCGGCTTGCAGTGGCTGGCGGCGGGCGGACATCTCTCGGTGACGGTGGACGAGGACGAGGTGACCTTGTCCGCTGAAAAGGGGGAGGTAAACCAATATTTGCAGAAGGAACTGTACGTGGCATTGAAGGGCGTGTTGAACGAGACGGCGGCGTATCGAAAGTACTTTGCCACCGTGACGGAGCTGAAGGATTTGATGGGATTTTAGTCAAAGTCTGGAGACTTTGACTCCACACAGGCAACCCGTAAAAAAGTCCCCCCGTTTTCACGGGGGGACTTTTTCATAACGTTGATTCTATGGGGCAGGCTTTCTCATTCTGTCGAGTTCCTGCGGCATCTTAAGGGGTCAGTGCCACTACATAGAAACTGCTGGTCGCCCAGTTGCTGGGTCCGTATCCACCAGCCGCGCTGTTCGCCTTGACGCGCCAGAAGAGCGGTCCCTTCGGCAAATTGGTCGTGGGCGCCCAGGTGGAATCGCCGGTTACGGTGACGTTGACCACGGTGGTGGCAAAATTACTCACCTTGGAGACCTGAATGGTGTAACTGACAGCGCCGGGCACATCATCCCAATCGAAGATCGGGCGGTAGGTGGTCGTCACACTGTCAAGGGCTGGTTCGTTCAGGACCGGGGTGGCGAGCACCGTGCGGAAGGTACGCACCAGCGACCAGGCGGAGACACCGACATTGCTCTCGGCGTTCACACGCCAGTAGTAAGTGGTCTTCGGGTCAAGGCTTGTCACGAGCGTGTAGCTGGAGTCGGTCAGAAGCGCACCAACTGCCTCGTCCACTTCGGGCGAACTGAAGTCATTGTTGTTGTCCACCTGCAGGTTGTAGTTGGCAAAGGTGGTGCTGCCAGTCGGCAGGGGCAGGGTGGAGTTAGCCCAATCCAGGGTGGGAGTTAAGGTGGTTACCAGCGCGTTGGCAGCCGGGGCGACCAAAGCCGGCGTCGAGGGTGGGTTGCCGGTGGTGAATTCCCGGACGTCAGAGTAGAAGCCGGGCGTCCTTCCGCCTGTAGCTGTGGCAACCCTCACACGCCAGAAGTATGTTTTGTTGGGCAGCAGGTCGGCGGTGTGAGTGTAGAGCACGGTGGGATTGATCGTTGCCGGCACCGTGGCGTTGATTGCCTTGGTTGCAAAGGTGTCCACAACCGAGACTTCGAGCGTGTAGGTCAAGGCGTCCGGAACGAAATCCCATTCGAAGGTCGGGCGTTTGGTATTCAGGGCAGCCAGGTCCAGCGGGGCAACCAGGGTTGGGGCTCCGATTGCCGTGCGGAAGCTCCTCACCAAAGACCAGGCAGAAACCTGACCGTCTGTATTCTCTGCATTCACGCTCCAGTAGTAGGTGGTGTACGTGTCGAGGTCGGTTGGAATTGTGTAGCTGGAGTCGGTGAGTAGCGCGCCAACTGGCACGTCCACTACAGGCAGGGTGAAGTCGCTATTATCAACCGCCACCTGCAGGTTGTAGTTGGCAAAGGTGGTGCTGCCCGCAGGAAGCGGCAGGGTGGAGTTGGACCAATCCAACAGCGGGGTCAGGTCGGTCAGGAGGGCGTTGGCAGCCGGGGCAACCAAAGCCGGCACCGATGGCGGGTTGGTAGTGGTGAATTCCCGGACGTCAGAGTAAAAGCCGGGCGTCCTTCCACCCGTGGCTGTGGCAACCCTCACGCGCCAGTAATACAATTTGTTGGGCAACAGGTCGGCGGTGTGAGTGTAGAGCACGGTGGGATTAACCGTTGCCGGCACCGTGGCGTTGATTGCCTTGGTGGCAAAGGTGTTCACAACCGAGACTTCGAGCGTGTAGGTCAAGGCACCCGAAACGGAATCCCATTCAAAGGTCGGGCGTTTGGTGTTCAGGGTAGCCAGGTCCAGCGGGGCAACCAGGGTTGGGGCCCCGATTGCCGTGCGGAAGTTCCTCACCAAAGACCAGGCAGAAACCTGACCGCCTGTATTCTCGGCGTTCACACGCCAGTAGTAGGTGGTGTTCACGGCAAGGTCGGTTGGAACGGTGAAGCTGGAGTCGGTGAGCAGTGTGCCAACCGCCTCATCCACTTCGGGCGAGCTAAAGTCGTTGTTGTTATCCACCTGCAGGTTGTAGTTGGCAAAGGTGGTGCTGCCTGCAGGAAGCGGCAGGGTGGAGTTGGACCAATCCAACAGCGGGGTCAAATCGGTGAGCAGGGCGTTGGCAGCCGGGGCAACCAGCGTCGGCATCGAGGGCGGGTTAGCGGTGGTGAATTGCCGGACTTCCGAGTAGAAGCCGGGCGCCCTGCCGCCTGTGGCTGTGGCGACCCTCACACGCCAGTAATACAATTTGTTGGGCAACAGGTCGGCGGTGTGAGTGTAGAGCATGGTGGGATTGACCGTTGCCGGCACCGTGGCGTTGACTGCCTTGGATGCAAAGGTGTTCGCAACCGAGACTTCGAGTGTGTAGGTCAAGGCGTTCGGAACGGAATCCCATTCGAAGGTCGGGCGTTTGGTGTTCAGGGTTGCCAGATTCAGCGGGGCAACCAGGGTTGGGGCTTCGATCCCCGTGCGGAAGGAGCGCGTCAACGACCAGCCCCTGGCGTTATCCTCCACATTGAATGCACCCACATGCCAGTAATAGGTGGTGTTCGGATCCAGTTCATCCAGGGCGTCAACAGTCAAGGTAGATGTTGGCGCCGATACCGTTTGGTAAACGTCTGCAAACCCAAAGTCGGGGGTAGTAGATACCTCAACTATATAATAGCTCAGGTCAGCCAGGGGTGTGGAATCAGACCAGTCGAGGGTGGGGGTTAAATCCGTGACCAGGGCGTTGGCAGCCGGGGCAGTCAACAGCGGGACGGTGGGCGTGCCGATGCAGGTATGCACGCTGACGTTGTCGATGAACCAACCCCAGTCAGTGGAAACATCGTATCCGGCGCGGAAGCGCAGTTTGATGTCGTTCTGCCCCGCCAGGGAGGTTAGGTTGTAGCGCATGTGAAGCACGCCGTTCAAACTGTTGGCAACGAACGCCTGTTTCGCCGACAGCGGCTGGTAGGCGCTGTCGGTTCCAAAATTGACAACCGTGCCGTTGTAGTTCGTGCCAGCGCTAAAGAGCGGCTTGGCGTCCTTCCATCCGGCACCGCCATTGTCGCTATATTCGAGGATGCCGCCATCCCAATTTTTGGTGGGACCACTCGAATCAAACTTATACATGTGGTCGAAGGTCAGGTAGATTTGCTTCCCCGCCGGCAAGTCAAGGGGACTTGCGAGCGTGGCATCCTCGTAGGCATACTCCATTGCAAAGTCGTAAAACCACCAATCATAGTATGAGTTATATACCTCACCGAGATAATCATTCAACTCGGCAGGACCACCTCCCCAAAGCACGGAACCCACTCCAATTGAATCGGGATATTCACTGATGTTCCAGGATGGGGATGCAGTGGTACTGACAGCAAAGGGCCAGGTGGTGGTAAAGTCAATATCGGTTCCCGTTCCCGTGAAAACCCATTCGGTGGTGCCAGCTTCGAAATCCTCAGTGAAGACGGAGGTCGACTCGGCAGTTCCCGTCGGGCAGGCGTCCACTGCGGGACCGTTCACGGCAACCGGCTTGACGTCCATCTGAACGGCTTTGGTGGCTTTTTCCACCTGGTCGCAGTTGCCGGAGGTCATGCCTTCCGGTCCGCCGACCATCGCGTCGCAGGCGCTGTTCAGGGCGTAGTACAGGTCGAGATAATCCGAGCCCGGGAAGAGATATTCATTATTAACCTTGTAATAAAGGGCAGCGACCTTATTAATGCCGATACCGGTCACGGTGTAGCCGTTGAAGGCGCCGCCGTCGGTCATCAGGTAGGCGGCTTTGTTGTTGACGCCGCTGTTGGTGTGCACGCCGCCCTGGTCGCCAGCCTGTTTGTAATACAGGGCGCTGCTCATCTTGTCGGGGTCACCGAACTGTGGCGGGTTCTTCATGCTGCGGAAGGATTTCGCCGCGCCTTCGATGCTCTCGCCCATCAGCCAGCGTCCGGTGGTGTCGTTGACGTAGTAGTCATCGACGTTGGAGAGGTCGATCAATTCGCCGAACACGTCGGACATCGATTCATTGATGGCGCCCGGCTGGTAGAGGTAGAGGAGACCGGAGGTGTAGTCGGTCACGCCGTGGGTCAATTCATGCGCCACCACGTCGTCCACAGCCACACGGTCGCCGTAGACCATCTGATCCCCGTTCCAATAGGCATTCTTGAACCAATACATCGGACCCGCAGAGAACGGGTCGCCGTAATGGATGGTGGAGATCAACTCCATGCCGGCATCGTCGATGCTGTCGCGACCCAGGAGATTCCAATAGAAGTCATAGGTGTCCAGGGTATAGTCGCGCGCATCCAGCGCCCCCGCATCGGTGCCACAGGTAAGCGATGTATTATCGCAGACAAGCTCAATACCTGGCAACTCGGAATCGGGGATCCAAAGATTATGCGCATCGTAGATCGACCATACCGGCGTGCCGCCCACGAGGGCTTCGAGCCGTTCGCTGGGCTTGCGCGTGCCGGGTTTGCCATTCAACGCCCACGAGGTGTCGATCTCGTTGTAATGCTGGCTGACCTTGCCGGTCTGGGCGTTCACCAGCACCACCTCGCGGATAGGGGCGCCGGAGACGGTCACTTCCACATTCCAGACCAGTTGCGGTCCGAAGATGGAGTCGGTGAACATCTGCTCGTCGTAGACCCACAAGGCGGGCGTTCCAGCCTTCGTCTTCTGACCGGGCTGCAAGTCATATAGTTTTGTAACCAGTGCCTGGGCGATGCCGGAGGCTTTGTCCGCAGCGACGGAGGGGGCGACGCTCAGGGTCAGTCCCGTGGAGAACTTGCCCGCCATCGCAACCAGTCCGCCCTCGTCAGCTGTGGAAACGACCAGGTTGCCACCAAAGACGGGAACTCCCTGGTAGACCTGCTGGTAGCGGGTCACATTTCCGCCGCTGGCGGTGGGGCTTGTGCTTAGGGCATCCAGCTCCTGGCTGGGGTTACTTAAACCAAAAGCGGAAGCGTAGACGTTCACGAACGAATCCGCCTGTTGCTCCGCCGAAAGGGCGCTCAGGTCGCCAGCAGCTGAAGCGATGGCAGATCCTTGCGGCGCGCCGATAAAGATCAAGTGTCCAGTGTCGGGGTCATAACCCAATGTTTCGCCGCTCGATCCCTGCGCCTGACCGGTGGGAGCCGGTCCAGCGGAAGCGGTCGATGCCGGCATGGCTGCCATGCTCATCGAAAGGATAAGCAGGACAGACACGAGCAAAGAAACCAATTTATAGCCTTTCATTGTTCCTCCATTTGAATTTGAAGATGTGGATTTAAATAAATTATGTTGCCTGGGGTTTGGTTGAATGTCAGTTAATCCAATAATCCTCCGTTTAAGTGTGGATTTCAAAAATTTGCAAGTCGGTGACATTCCCGCCATGAACATGAAAACATTATGAGAATATTATAATACCCTTGAAGGGACAAACAAGCAATTTTTGTCATGCTTATCAAAACTGCTAGGGATGGTTTTCACAAGCGCATCATATCAAAAAAAACTGTTTGGTGCATTTACAGAGCGTTAAACTTCTGTTTAACTTTTTTCATTCAAGAACCAATGGATTTTGTCCCGATAAAACGGTGTAAAATACAAACCATGCGGAACAAAAACGAATTACCTGCAACAGGCGGAAGAAATCAGTGTTGGCAGGCAGAGTTGCCCATTCCGCTGAAATCGCGTACTAAACGAGACTGTGGCATACCGAAATATTTTTCCAGCGTCACAGACCTAAAAGGCTTGCTGAATATTTAGCACAGCCATCCATGGGTACAAAAAAGTCTCCCCGTTTCCACGGGGAGACTTTTTTGTACCGTTGGTATTTATGGGGCAGGAAGAGTATGACTATCCATTTCCTGCTGCATTTCAAGTGTGAGTTCATCCCACTCGATAATGGGGTTATTCTCAGCAAGCGAGAGCAGTTCCTGCGGATCACGGCCCGAGCCGATGATACCGCCGCCGGTATAGACGATGTAATTCCAGTTATTCTTAGATGCAAGTGTTGTGAACTTCCCATCGCCATTGATATCGATCTTGACTGTACCGCTAAAGCTTCCGTCACAGTTCCAGTCGATCATTGGCAGATTGGAAGTATCCTCGTTTGTCATCCAAGACCCGCTCGGGTAGCAAAAGTGCTTGGTGCCATATCCCGCCGCCGCAGCGCCGAGGCCGTTGGTTTCGCTTAGAGCCAGCTCATTGAGCGCCGGCGCGGTAATGCGCTGGTAGTCGAAGTTCAGGGGGTTGGTAGTACCCCAGGCTCCATCACGATAAACTCCGCTGGACTGGAAGAAGTAGTTCATGACGCTTAGGTAGTTCGGCTTGTAGTTATTATGGTCCACACCACCGTGAGTCAGGTTCAGGTTGTGACCGAGTTCGTGGATAAAGGTACCAATCTTTTGTTCATTAGTGCCGCCAGTACCCCAACTGCCGAGGGTGACGATGAAATCGGTGGCAGGAATACCGAAGGACAAGCCACTGGAACTGCCGCCGTTATAGCCGACCGCCCAGATCATATAATGATAGACAGTTGCGCGGTTGGGATCAAAATTGGCAGCTTTGAGGGCGTAGAACTCAGAATCCACCGGGTTCAGGTCTGTATCACAGGCTACTTGATTGCCCAGTTCGACGTGAATATTAATACCATTTCCGCCGGCTGGGTTGGTGACCGGGGCATTGGCGAACACGGCTTCGATAGCGTCAATAACCGCCGCGTTAGGAGCCAGACCGTCGATATATGAGCCTGTATCTCCACAGGTGACCGGCATGTAATCCATCTCGACAAAGATGTCCTTGTGTAGATAGTTGGCGCCCAAAGCAGGCAAGTCCACTTCATCCACACCGTCGCCATCTGCGTCGTAGCCATTCTGTTCCCAGTAGTCCGGCAAACTGTCGCCATCTGTATCCGCGCCGGGGCTGGTCACAGTGAAGATGCGTGTTGGCGCAGACCACAAGGAGGGACCATTTAAGCCATTGGCGCGAACACGCCAGTAGTAGGTTCCAGCCGCCAGGTTGGTGGGAGGTGTATAAGCGGATGGTGCAATTGTGGCGGTTCTGGCAATTGTACTAAAATTAAGGTACTTGGAAAGTTGAATCGTATAGGTGGCGGCGCCAGGGACGTCACTCCACTCGAAAGTAGGCTTCAGGTCAAACAGCGCACCACCATCGACTGGAGTTTCAAGCGTAGGCTGCGTCATCGCCGTGCGGAAGTAGCGCACCAAAGACCAGCCGCTGTAATCGCCGCCTGTATTCGAGGAACGCACACGCCAGTAATATTTGGTGTTCGGGTTGAGATCGGGACTGGGTATGTATGAAACTGAAGGCGTCGTCGGCGGCACCGCAGAGTCGTTCACTTCGGGACTGGAGAAATCAGCGTTGTCATCGATCTGGATGTAATAGTTACCCATCGTGCTGCTGCCCACGGGTGCAATGGCAGAGGCCTTCCAGGTTAATGTGGGGCTGTAATTGGTGACTAGCGCATTGATGGCGGGCGTAACAAGCACAGGCACGGTCGGCGGGTTGACAGTGGCAAATGGCACTGGAACAGACCAGTCGCTTGGGTTGGCGCCATTAGCTTTCACACGCCAGTAAAGTGACGCCATGTTGATCGGCAGGTCAACCGTTGGGGTCCACTTCGATGTGGGGGTTTTGACTGTGCCGGTCATGACGATGCTCTTGAAATCATGCACCTTGGAAACCTGCACTGTGTAACCAGTGACCCCACCGGGCGAATCATCCCAGTCAAAATCGGGACGGTCTGTTTGCATGGGTCCGCTGGGACTGACCGCTACCGGCGGCTCCATTCCCGTACGGAAGGAGCGCACAGCAGACCAGCCTTTTTGCCCATCCACTGAATTGCGGGCAGCCACCCGCCAGTAATACGTGGTATCGGGCTGCAAAGCAGACAAAACCTCGAATTGGGAAACGAGGGTATCCCCGTCATACGTCAGGTATTCGAAAACCTTATCCGTGGAAATTTGGATGCGATAATGATCGAAGTTGGCGACAGCCACGTCGCTCCAATTCAAGAGCGGTGTGTAATCGAAAAGCAGGGCGGCGTTGGCTGGTGAAGCTAAAGCGGGAATGGCTGGGGGCAGCGAGGAAACACAGGTGTGAATATCCACGTTGTCGAGGAACCAGCCCCAATCGGAATAAGAAGAATCGTACCCGGCGCGCCAGCGCAGGCGAACGTTATTCCCCGCCAGCGAAGTCAGGTTATAACGCATGGTCTGGGATTCGTTGCGTCCTGTTCCTGTAAAGGCTGTCCGCCCTCTAAGAGGATTAGACGAATATGGATATGGGGCCAATGTGCCAGTGTAGTTAACACCCGCATTGAAGAGCGGCTTGGCATCCAACCAGGTGGCACCGCCATTGGTGCTGTATTCAAGCACGCCGCCATCCCAGACTGGCTCAAAGATATACATGTGGTCGAAGGTCAGGTAGTATTTCTGACCAGTGGGCAAGAATTTGTCCGTGGAAAAAGCTGCGGATTCATCAGCGCTAACAAGTCCACCAGATTCCCACAGGGCGGTGGTCTCGTTCAGAATATTCGTTTCCGACACGGTGGTATCCCAGGATGGGGAGCCACTTGATGCGCTGAAAATCCAGCCATCTGTACCCGTCTCGAAATCATCTGCGTAGACGGTGCTGCCGTATGAATAATTAAGCGGGCAGGCATCCACCACGGTGGGGGTGATCACAGCGGGTTTGATATTCATCTGGACGGCTTCGGTCGCCTTCTTGACCTGGTCACAATCCAGGCTGGTGATGCCGTTCGTGCCGATCAAAGAGGCGCAGGAGCTCTTGAGCGCATAATACAGGTCGAGGTAATTGGCGCTGGGGAAGAGCAGGTACTGGGCTCCGTAATAGATCTTGGCTACCTTGTTGATACCCAGTCCAGTGATCACCTTGCCATTGAATGTGCCGCCGTCGGTCATCAAATAGGCGGCTTTGTTGTTCACGCCGCTATTGGTATGCACGCCGCCGTTATCCCAGGGACCCTTGTAATAATAGGAACTCAGCATCTTATCCGGGTGACGTTTGAGGGGTGGATTCTTCATATTACGGAAGGCGTATTGGGGTCCGATAATATCCTCGCCAGCCAGCCAGTTGTTGGCGACAGCCGGATAATAATCGTTGGCGTACGAAAGGTCCACCAGTTCGCCCCAGACATCGGAAAGGGACTCGTTGATGGCGCCAGGCTGGTACATGTAGATCAAGCCGGAGATATTTTCGGTAACGCCATGCGTCAACTCATGGGCGGTCACATCGTCCACGGCAATCCAATCACCGTAGACCATTTTCGCCCCGTCCCAATAGGCATTGTAGAACCAGTTGTCATCGTTGATATCGTACTGAAACTCGCCACCATAACGGACGACGGATTTCATACGCATGCCGTTGTCGTCTATACTGTCACGTCCGTTGACATTCCAATAAAAATCATAGGTGTTAAGGACGTGAGTTTTGGCATCTATTTCCTGCCAGTCGGAGCAGGTTGGGGAAGCTTCAGAGCAATCCGCAGCACCAGCCACCAGAGTATCCAGTTGAGAATCACTCAACCAGGAATTGCCAGCGTTGTACACACTCCACAACGGGGTTCCGCCAGCCAGGGCAGAAACATCACCGCTTTGCATACCCTCCGGACGGGACGCATTGGTCGGAGCAACCCATTGGGTGTCGATCTTGTTGTAATGCACAGCCACTTTGCCGGCATGGGCATTCACCAGTACCACCTCATGCACTGGCGCGCCTTGCGTGGCGGTCACCTCCACCATCCAGACCAGTTGCGGTCCAAAGGTGGCTTCGGTGAAAAGCTTCTCATCGTAAATCCACAAGACCGGCTCGCTAAAGGATAGATCTTCAGCCTTGAGTTTATACGTTTCGGCATGCGTCTTGAGCGTCACCGCCTCGGCGGCGGTAATCGCCTGTTCGGGAGTGATGGCTGGGATGACATTCACATCGAGATTGCTGGAAATCTTGCCAGCCATCGCCACCAACCCGCCGCTTTCGCCGGTGTTGACCACTAAATTACCGCCGAAGACCGGCACACCCTGATATACCTGCTGGTAACGGGTTACCGTGTCACCATCACCGAAATCAGCAGCGCCCTGAAGCATGACTTCATTGGCAGGGTCGCCCAAGCCAAAGGCAACGCCATAGGCATTCACAAATCCCATGGGACCAATTTCGCCGACGGCGGAGACGATTTCATCTCCCGCTGGAGCGCCGACAAAAATCAACTGACCCGTCTCCGGGTCATATCCAAGTTCTTCCCCCCCGCCCTGTTTCATTTCATCAGAAGCTTGTCCGGCGGAGACAGCCGGCACAAAAGACAGACTCATCGAAATAATGACCAGGGTAGATATCAAAAGCGGGAATATCCTATTACCTTTCATTTTTCCTCCGTTGCAGTAAATATAAAAAATATGGTTTGGGCTGACCATGCTTCACAACCGCCCAAGCCAAAACCACACGACAAAACTCATTAGATCTCTTGCAAAAGTAGGCTAGTAAGCAGTTTTGAGCTCCATGTTACAGATGGCAGCGATCAGGTTAAAACGTAACCCAAAACGTTTGCGACGATTTCGATAACGTTCGCTCAAAATGCGAAAGATTTTCAAGC
>JACRBJ010000002.1 GCA_016234555.1 Chloroflexota bacterium
CGATCTGGTCCTGCAGGGAAATCGGGAGCATGACCAGTTGATTTTCATTGAGTGGTTTGAATTTTGCCATCGGAGTCCTCTGGCGAATATAACCCTATGCCTTTGTGCTAGATTCTCCCACTTTTTCGACAGTTTCAACGGACTGCAGTTGGATGCTTCGCGCATTGCGCTGGTGGCGATGGCGCGCACCTTTTCCACCTTGTGGTGGTCTGCGACCCCGCGGAAGCGCGTAAAGGCATCCACTGTCCGCTGGGCGGTTTGCTCGCTGATGATGCCAGTGGTGAAGGCATCCTGTCCCAGGCGGACAGGCAGGCGCAGGTTTTCGACCACCTCCACCTTTCCATCGTACACGATCCGCCCAACAACCATGCGCATGGCGTTGGAGCCAACGTCAATTGCCGCAATATTTTGCATTCATCCATTCTCTATTTTTGCAGGCGTGGACTGGGGGGCGTCGTGTCGCCGAGTTCGCCCGTCTCGATGTAAATCGTCCGTTCGCAAATGTTGGTCACGCGGTCCGCCGCCCGTTCGAGGTTGTGACCCATCCACAACAGGCGGTTGGCGCATTCCACCTGGTTTGGGTTTCGACTCACATACACCATCAGGTCAGAATAGAGACCGCTGTACATGGTGTCAATCATATCATCATCAGAGATGATACGTGCAGCGGAGGGCGTATTGAGGTGGATGAACGCCGTCATGGAACGGTGCAGCATGTCGGACGTTTTGACCCCCATGTCATAAATAACGTTCAGAAAACGCGGGATGCCCACGCCGTCGGACATCAGGCTGATGCGCGAGATGCTCTTGGCGTAATCGCCGATCCGTTCGAGTTCGGTGCAGAGGTTCAATGCCGAAGCCAGGAAACGCAGGTCGGTCAATACGGGCGACTGGATGGCAATGACCGCCATGATCTGCCATTCCAGTTCGAAGCGCTTTTCGTTGATCTGCATGTCGTTTTCGATGACCGTCTGGGACCGCTTTGGGTCGAACTCCTTGAGCGCCGTCACGGATTCTTCCAGGGCGGTTTCCACCATGCTGCCAAGAAGCAGCAGGTCGTCGCGGATTAGGTGTATTTGCTGGTCGAGGCTTTTGCGCGGCATAGTTTTTTCCTTTTATGGAGGAATGGCATTTTGATATGATAGTCCACCGAAGTTAACGCCCTCGCAAGGCATTGTTAACAATGGGTAAAGGATATTCATAACCAAACTTAAACAACCCATTAATGACCCGTTCCCCGCGGCTTAATATGCGCTGTTTATAGTGGAAGTTAACACCACACTCGGAGCAGCGCATGGGCAACATCCTTTTTATTTGCGGGTCACTCAACCAGACGACACAAATGCACGCCATCGCCCGCAATCTAATGGACGACCACAGTTGTTACTTCACCCCCTATTACGGCGATGGGATTGAGGATTTGTTCGCCAAAATGGGCTGGCTGGACTTTACCGTTTTGGGCGGACGTCACAGGCGCGAGACAATGGAGTATCTGACCAGCCAAAACCTGAACCTCGACCCGCGCGGCGAAGGGCGTTCTTATGATTTGGTGGTCACTTGCAGCGACCTGCTCGTTCCAAAGAACATCCGCAATACGCGGGTGATTTTGGTTCAGGAGGGAATCACCGAACCTGAAAGCCTGATGTTCCACCTCGTCAAATGGTTGAAACTTCCGCGATACCTTGCCAACACTTCGACCAATGGACTGTCCGACGAGTATGATATGTTCTGCGTGGCGTCGCAGGGCTACGCCGACCTCTTCGCCCGCAAGGGGGTGAAGGAACACAAGATCGCAGTCACGGGCATCCCCAATTTTGACAACGTCAAAACCGCACGCGAAAACAACTTCAAAATTCACGGACACGTACTTGCCGTCACCTCCCCCTTGCGCGAGACCTTCCGCTTCGACGACCGCAAAACCTTCATCCAAAAATGCAACGCCATCGCGGGCGGACGCACTCTGGTCTTCAAGCTTCATCCACTGGAGAACGTCAAACGGGCGACGCGCGAGATCAACCAATACGCGCCTGGGGCGCTGGTCTTTGCCTACGGCAGCATCAACCCCATGATAGCCAATGCGGACGTGGTCATCACCCAGCAATCCACCAGCACCTTCATCGCGGTTGCACTCGGCAAGGAAGTCCACACCAATCTGAAACTCGATGAACTGAAACGTCTCATGCCCATCCAAAACGACGGAGCATCCGCTGCACAGATTGCACGCATCTGTGAGTGGATTCTACACACGCCACTGGATGTCCTGCTGACAAAACGAAAGCAACCCCAGCCACGCCTCAAACGGAAACGAGTGGACGCCTACTAATGTTGTTATTCTTAACAGAACTTATCACGACATGAGTGGATAATTTGTCTCGATTTTAACAAAACGCCCCGATAATTCCTTGACATTTCCCCTGCCCCGCGTAGAACTGTGCCATCAATGTAATTAAGAGCGCCCAATAAGGATAAAAGTCAAACTCATCGTTAGTTTGCCAAAATTTTATGCTTCGCAGCTATGAATAATTATGGAGACCACTGTCAAACAAAAGCGATATAGCAACAGCTAAACCGCTTTGATCCATGAGTGACTTCAACGCACTGCCCTAAAAGAGGGTAAGATGAGTATATGTTGAAAGTTCCTGAATAGTTTTATAATCTACCCAAAGGCTGGCAAGATAAGGGTATGCTGAACATCCAAATCAAACATATCCTTGATGAACAAAGTTTGTCGGCAAGGTAAGGCTTAGTTGTGCGCCTTACTAGCTATTCACATAGATCCTTGAATTTACCCAACAGTTACGAAATACTAAAACAATTCACATACAAAGAATTCACAAGGCAAAAATGGAAAAACAACAAATTCTCACTTCCAACGCCCCCGCTCCGGGCGGCGCGTATTCGCAAGCCTTGCGCGTCGGTGACTTCGTTTACACCGCTGGCACGGGACCCTGGCATCCGTCCACGCGGCAGGTGGTTGGCGAGAGCATCGAAGAGCAGACCACGCAAACGCTGGAAAACATTCAGGCGATTTTGAACGAAGCGGGGTTGGGGATGGAAGACGTGGTCAAGTCAACGGTGCATCTTGCGGACTTGAACCTGTTCGCCCGCTTCAACGAAGTCTACACCCGATACTTCCCCGACCCGAAACCTGTCCGCACGACAGTGGGGAGTCAACTCCTCGGGATTCTGGTCGAAATTGACGTGGTGGCGTATGCCCGAAAAGATTGACCGCAACGACCTGCTGCGCCGCCTCCATCTCGACCCGCGCCACGTCGAGCGAATCAACGCCGCCCTCTTCCGCCCCGACTTGCGTGCCTTCGCCGATTTCTTGGATGTGGTCGAGAAGTACGGCACGCCCGAAGAAATCAACGCCAAGGCAGAGGAGGCAGGCAAATTGTCCAACCTCGAAGTTGCGGTGGCGAAAATCCGCCCTGAGTATCTGGCTGATCTCAACTGGCTGAAAGAACAAGTCGAGAAGCAGTCCTTCATCCGCATTGCCGAATATCGCAAAAAAATCACCGACAGGATGGACTTCAACGAAGCGAATCCCGTGACGATGGAAATCAGTTCCTGCCAGTATTTCCCCTGGCTGATGGACATCGCCCGCCGCGTCGTGGACAACGGCGAGATTATGCCGGCACGTTTCATCCGCGTCCGCAACATGAAGGAGCAGGAAGCCGATGGCGACCTGCCCGCCTTCGCCGCCGCGATGAAAATCATCGGCGCGAGTTACGTGGAGCAGCTCGATACGCGCGGCTCGGACGGCGCAAACATCCACCTCGGCGGCATGGACACCATCATCGGCTACTACGGCGGGGTTGGCGAGCCGAATCATTACGCGCTGAAGTGGCTGGACGAATTCCTCCACTATTACACGACCTACGGCGTGCGCCAGATTTTGAACGTCAATAACGGCACGGTCTTGCTGGCGTACATGTTGCACCGTCTGGGCATCGATATCGAATTCAAGATTTCGGTCACTTTGGGCAACGACAACCCCTACGCCGCCCTGTGGACTTTGCTAACCGCGTCTCTCTTCACCCGCCCCGATGGTTCCACTCCGCTGGCTGGATTCAACTGGAGCAATTCCGTCCACGCTGGGACGATTGAAAACGCCGCCGAACTTCGCAAGGCGCTGAACCTCGAAACGCAAGTCCGCTTCGAGCATCACGTCACCGAGACGTGGAAGGGACTCGTCATCCAGCCGTATGACCGCCGTGAAGAAGTGCTGGGGCTGGCGCAGACCGTCCCGAACATCTCTGCCAAACACGAAGGCGGCGAAGTGGAAGTGGAACGCTCCCGCGCGCGCCCGTCTGAAATTCAGGATTACTACCGCACCAAAACCGAAATCATCGAGTCAGGTGAATGGGAAGCCCTACGTCTGAACTTCTTCGACAAATTCGACTCGATGAACCTCACCGCCCGCGCCCTCACCGAACGCGGATTGTCCTTCGTTGCGGCAAAGAATTTGCACCAGTAAAAGCGCTAATTAAGTAGCGCTCAATTTAATTCGAGACGATTATTAGGTTCTGAGTGATGGAAAATATTCATCATCATACGATAAGGGTGACAAATCACAGCGAGCGGAATCCGTTAACCTTCCATTAACTGATTAACATTTCCTGTCGTTTATATTTGGGGTGGAAAAATTATGTACACACCTCGAATCAACTGGTTCATGTTCGTTTTGTATCTGTTGGGGGCAATCGGGGTTTTTGCCGCGTCCCTCCTCGTCCCGTCATTTCGTGCTGTCGCGTATGCCCCCCTGCGTGAGTTGATCCTGCCGCCGCCCGCACCTGTGGTGGTTTCGGTTCTGTATTCCACCGAGAAGGAAGCCTGGCTCAACGAAGCCGTCATCGGGTTTGAAAAGACCAACCCGACGATTGACGGACATCCCGTGAAAATCGAACTCGAAAAGATGGGCTCGTGGGAAATCAACGCCGCCGTGCTGGATGCAACCCGCAAGCCCGTCATCGTCAGTCCCGCCAGCTCGCTCCAAATCGCCGCGTTGCAGGACGCTTCGATTGCCGAAACAGGCAAGGCGTTGGTCAACCCCGCCGATACCGCCGCCTGCCGCCCCACCGTCATCACGCCGCTGGTTCTGGTGGCATGGAAGGAACGCGCCGACGTGTTGTGGGGAAGCCAGCCTGGAAAATCGTTGTGGAAGGATTTGCACAACGCCCTCACCGACCCCCAAGGCTGGGCGGCATATAACCAACCCGATTGGGGTTACATCAAATTCGGTCACACCGACCCGCTCAAATCCAACAGCGGATTCATGACCATCCTGCTCATGACCTACGGCTATCACGGCAAGACCTCGGGTCTGCAAGCCGCCGACATCCTTTCGGATGAAGACTATCAAAAGTGGTTCCTCGAAACCGAATCTTCCATCGGGCAGTTCGAACACAGCACGGGTCCGCTGATGGAAAAGATGGTGGCGTACGGTCCCAGCATCTTTGATTTTGTCGCCGTGTATGAAGCCACTGCCATCGAACAGGCGGAGAATGCCGTCGGGCGTTACGGCGAACTGCGGGTCTACTATCCGCCCGCCCTGTTGTGGAGCGACCATCCCTTTTGCGTTGTCAACGCGGATTGGGTCACGCCGCAGCAGACCGCCGCTGCCAAACTTTTCATGGATTACCTGACCGACAAACCCGCGCAGGAACTTGCCCTGTTGAAATACGGATTCCGCCCTGTGGATGAATCGATTCCGCTCGAACAAACGGGTTCCCCCTTCGACCGCTACGCCGCAAACGGATTCCGTTCCGATGTGTCGAATCTACCCGACGTGGAAATCCCCGCGGGCAACGTGTTGAACACTCTGCGCGATTTCTGGTCGAGGAATGTGAATAGGTAAAACTTTTTTGTCATTGCGAGGGCGTTCTTATTTTTGCCCGAAGCAATCTCCTGACGTGAAAGAGATTGCTTCGCCACCAAAGAACACACCTGCCCGGGCGGGCGGCTCGCAGCGACAAGGCACAAAAGGTATAAAAATGAAACTCCGAATTTTATCGATTATCACCATTCTTTCCCTCCTCCTCAGCGCGTGCGGCGTGGTGGAAAAATTCATTTCTGGCGAACAGGTCACGGTCAGCATTGTCTACGGCTCCGAGAAAAAGGAATGGCTGGAGCCACTGGTTCAGCAATTCAACGACGCCCGCAACAAAACAGCGGACGGGAAAACCATCGTTGTGCAAGCGACAGCCATCGGTTCGATTGAATCGGTGCGCGGAATCATGGATGGCACGCTCCAGCCGACGGTGTGGAGTCCCGCCTCTTCGATTTACATCCCCGTAGCCAACGCCGAGTGGAAAAAATCCCACGCCGACGATCTGGTCACAGGTTCGCCGAACGATTTGGTTCTAAGTCCCGTGGTGATTGCCATGTGGCGACCGATGGCTCAGGCGTTGGGCTGGCCCGACAAGGCTTTGGGATGGGAGGACATCGCCGCGCTCGCCGCCTCTGAAGAAGGATGGTCGGCATACGGACATCCCGAATGGGGTTCGTTCAAGTTCGGGCACACACACCCTGCCTACAGCAACAGCGGAATCGTCTCCATCATTGCGGAGACGTATGCGGGACTTGGCAAACAACGCGGCTTGACCGAAGCCGATCTGAAATCGCCCGAATTGGCAGAGTTCATGCTTGGCGTGGAGAGCAGCGTCATCCACTACGGAACCAGCACAGGCTTCTTTGCCGAGCGCATGTTCGAGCGCGGGCCTTCGTACCTGAGCGCGTCAGTCTTGTATGAAAACCTGATCGTGGCACAGGAAAGCAAACGCCTGAGCGGACAGTTGGCGCAAATTCCCGTGGTGGCAATCTACCCGAAGGAAGGCACTTTCTGGTCGAACCATCCTTATGTGGTGTTGAACGCGCCCTGGGTCACGCCCGAACAGAAAGAAGCGGCGGGATTGTTCGAAGCCTTTGTGCTCGACAAGCCCCAACAGTTGAAGGCGCTCGAATATGGTTTCCGTCCCGCCGACCCATCCATCCCCTTGACCGCGCCGCTGGACACCGAACATGGCGTGGACACGGCACAGCCGAAGACGATTCTTGAAATTCCAAGCGCGGCGGTTATTACGGGGATCGAAGACCTTTGGCAGCAAAATAAAAAGCCAGTGGACCTGGTGGTGGTGATGGACGTCTCTGGCAGTATGCGCGGCGACAAAATCACAACCGCCCGGGCCAGCCTGATGGAGTTTGTAAAGAAACTGGATGCTAAAGACCGCCTGCGGATCGACCTGTTCAACGACCAGATTTCCACCCTTACGCCGCTCTCACCAATTGGCGAAAAACGCCAGCAGGTGCTTGACAGTGTTTCAGGCATTTTCGAGATGAACGATACCAGCTTGTACGACGCCGTATTGAACGCGTATGACAGTCTGGAAGCCGAAGGGGACTCCGACCATATCCGCGCGATTGTGGTTTTGAGCGACGGCGAAGACACCGCCTCGACAGCCACGCTCGATAATGTCATCCAGAAGGTACAGGCTTCGGGGGAGGAAGGCGGCAACGCCATCAAGGTCTTCACCATCGCCTTTGGCGGCGACGCCAAGGCGGACATCCTGAAACAGATTGCCGAGCCGGGCGGCGGCAAGCAATACGACAGTTCGCCTGAGACTATCCAGAAAATCTACGATGAGATTGCGACCTTCTTCTAAAAAGCGGATTGCTTCGCAAAACGGACCAACGGACACAACGGATGGATGTCTGTAACTGATCCGAAAAATTTGGATATGAAAGTTTTCTAAACCATATGACAAACCGCCCGCCTTTTCTTACCGCGCTTTTTCACCCGCTGAACCTGTCCATGTTCGCGCTGACGGCTGCCGCCGGGCTTTGCTCCGCCTGGTGGCTGGCGCCGATTGGATTCGTCTTCTGGCTGGTGATGGTCGTCATCGTCGCCCGCGACCCTGGCTTGCAGATCAACTTCACGCGGCAGTCGCGGGAGCCGCTCTCGCAGCGCTTCCAGACCCGCTTCGACCGTCTCGACCGCGCACGGGCTTCCATCTTCAATTCATTGCAGGGCGTGCCTCCCGCCTTCCGCAAGCGGATTCAGCCCGTGCAGGATACGCTCGACGAACTGGTCGAACACGCCTACCAACTCTGTCTGAACATGACCGCGCTGGACAATAATTTCTATGTCCAGAAACTCTCGAATAATTTCAACGACGACATCGAGACCATGCAAAAGAATATTGCGAGCGCGACTAATGACCGCGATAAAAAAGAGTTCGAGGAAGCCCTCAAATCGCTGGAAGCGCGCAAGGCGCAATTGAAAAGCGTGGAGACACTGCTCTCCCGCTTCGAGGCTCAACTGACAGGCACGAACAACGCCGTGGATAGCGTGGTGACAAACATTGCCAGCCTCAAAGGACGCGACGCGAAACAGATCGAAGGGAAAATTCCGCCGCTGCTGCAAGTCCTGCAAACCGAGCAGGAGGAATTAAAACAATTCGATGCCGAGTTGGAAAAAACGTCACTTTGAGATTTAAAAAACAGACAACCTTCCAGGAGATTGTCTGTTTTTCTGAACTAACACTTTAAAACATGGCAGTCATATATCTTGACATCAGCCACAGGGCGTCATCTGCCAGATGATCCCAAAATAACAAAGCTGACTGGTTCAACTGGTGAGCATTCCGTTGCATTCAAGCCAGTTATTTTTTCTGGCTTACATTTTACAAACTCAGGAGTTTCAAAATGGAAATCAAAAACAAACCCACCCCCGATCCCCTTGCTTCAAACCACATGGTGGATGCCTACATGCGTTGGGCGTTGCAAGCCGCCGAAGAAGTGCTTGGAAAACAAGGTCTGACCATTGTCCTGCGCGACAACGGACTTGAAAAGTACGTCGACAATTACCCGCCGGAAGAATTGAAAATCAGTGGAAATGTAACAAACAGCGATTACGCAAACCTTTGTACTGGCTTGTTGCAGTTTTATGGACGCGCGGGGAAAAGCGTCGATTATCGCATTGGCCGCATTTCCAGCAAATACGCCATTGAGAAACAAGCGGCTGTGTTCAATGTCGCCGCCCGCATGGCTGTCCGTCTTCTGCCCTTTCAGAACCAAATTTCAACCGGGTTGGATAACCTGATTGGCGGCTTCCAAAAACTCTGGAGCGATTTTGGCGAAGAAGCTATCATTCTCAAGGAAGACCGTGGCGACTCTTTCGCCTACATCCAGCAGACCTGCCCAACCTGCGCTGGAAAACAGGCTGATGAGCCGATCTGCCATCAGACAACGGGAATGCTGCTCGAATCCATCGAATGGTTGACTGGCAAGAAGGTGTTGGTCAAGGAAGTGGAGTGTCGGGCAATGGGCGACCCCGCCTGCGTATGGGAAATCAGCAAGACGCCGGACGAATAACCTTTTCACATCCATCCGCTTTGGGTGGATGATTTTTTATAACTCAAATGATGAACGCACGCACACTCCTCATTATCCTTCTCATGATCAGCGCGCTCTTTGCAGGCTGCGTCCCAACTCCCAGTACCGAAACCGACATTCGCGGCGACTGGAAATATACGATGATCGACTCCGGCGGCAATACCTACGACATGGACGTCATCACATTTGATGGCAAGCCTGAAAAGGGAACCTATCTCGAAGTCAATATTTACCAGGTTGAATACGAAGGGGAATTCACCGTAAACGGAAACAACCTGACCCTCAGCGGCGAAGAAACCTGGCAAGGTATCATCGTGGACGCGGATACCATCAACGGCACATGGAGTCACGAAAAAGAAAGCTCCAACGGGACTTTTACCGCCAGCCGAAAATAGCTTTTTGCCGCATGGACGATAGGCCTTCCCAACTCAATCAGTCGCTTATTTTCGAAATTGTCAGGGCGATGAACCTGCCGCAAAACAAATTGACACAGGGGATGATCCGCCTGCTGTTTGGCAAGGCGACCCTGAGTTTTTCACAACTCGCGCTGGAACTCGACCATAAAGTTGGGAAGCACGGGGCCATGGAGGGAGCAGACTGGCTGCTGCGACATTTTGTCCGCAGCCACCAAGCCGTTGGCGCGGAGTTGATTCCGCCAGACGGTCCGCTCATCATCGCCGCCAATCATCCCGCGTCGTACGATGGCATGGTCATCTCGGCGAATGTCCCCCGACGCGATTTCAAAACCATCGTCGGCGAGATTCCACCCTATCGTTTTTTGCCCAACGTCAGCAGGCATATCATCTTTTCGCCACCCGTCAAAAACACCTTCGGGCGGATGCAGACCGTCCGCAACGCCATCCGCCATTTGAAGGGCGGCGGCGCGTTGTTGATTTTTCCACGTGGGAACATCGAACCTGACCCCGCTTTCATGCCAAATCCAGATGCGGAATTCGACAGGTGGTCGCGCAGCCTCGAGATTTTCCTCCGCAGCGTTCCGCAAACCCGCGTGCTGGTGACAGCCGTCAGCGGGGTGATTTCCCGACAGGCTTTTCGCCACCCGATCACCTGGTTCCGCCAATCCCGTCCCGACAGACAGCGGCTGGCATTCATGTATCAAATCATCCGCCAGGCGTTGAGCGGAAAAGAATTATTTGGGTTGCGGGCGCGCGTCACCTTTGGCGAACTGCTCGAAGGCGGCGGTTACGAAACAACCCTGGCGGAAATCGAAGCCGCCGCCAAAAGAACTATGACGAGGCATTTGTCGATGCATAATCGCCGAGTGCTTTTTGGTTTGTCTTTTCGGAGGGCTGTTCCCTGACGAACAAGTCTCCCCACAAATACAGCATGTAGGCTTTCTGACTCTCGTTCCCGGTCAGAAATGCAGCCTGCAAACGAGCGAGGATGGCGATTGCATAATAAAGTTTCATGTATTCATTCCTTGCATTGCGGGGAAAACGCTACAGCAACATTCTACGGAAAGACAGAGAACAAGGAATGAACGGAAGGTAATCGTTTGGTTAATGGAGTGGCTGATCTTTTACGGGACAAAAACCCCACAATGACTTGGCTCTTCAACAACCGATAGACCCGTTCAATTACTAGCTTGAGATGCCCGGCTTCGACGAATTCTTTGAGACGCAGTAAGGCATCTGTCCCCAACTGGGGTGTGCCGTCATCCACGGAGATAACTCGCCGTTCGCAACCAGCGCCTTGAGGCAGGCAATTTTGTGGCTGTAACGCTTGCCCCGCGCCCAACAAGCTGCCTGGTGCGCTCCGCCGGCAGCACTCGACCCATCCTCATGGGAATTTTTAATTGTCATTGGCAGTCCCGGCTAAAACAGCCAACTTCAAGCGGGTTGCGCTGGCGGTTGGGCAACCAGGCGCGGCAAAAACAGCGCGATCAGCGCCAAAACCAGCAGGGGCAGATGCATGACACCCATCACAACCAGATTGGGGTCGAACCAGTGGGTCAGGTTTAACAATCCATAGAGCAGGGCGTTGAAGGCTGTAACGCGAAAAGCAAAGCCATCCACATTGGGGTATGCCAGGATGAGCAGGAATAGGAAAACCGGGGTCATAAAACAGTAGGCTAGGCCATAATCGGACGAGGTCAAAAACAAGAGGGGATTGAAGTTGAAAACGACTTTGCTCCCCTCCAGCCCGATTGGCAGCCAGAAAACGAGCAAGGCGAAGGGGAGCAGGAACCAGCGCCAGGCGGGGACAGCCTTGAACGAAACCTGGAGCTTGTCCCGCAAAGCCACCCACAACCAGAGAATTCCCAATAGTCCAGAAGCGACCAGCGCCCCGGTTTGGATGGCAAGGCCGTATGATTCGGTGACAGCGTGGGTTTGGACAGCGGCAACGATCAGGTAGTTGAGTCCAAAATAGGCGGCAATCGCCCGTCCACCCACCCGTGGGCGGAAAATTGCCAGCACAATCACGCCAAGAGTGGCGAGATGAAAAATCCAACCCCAGGCGGCATAGGGTTGGGTGGAGCGCGTTAGAATCTCGATGATGACCGCCTGGGTCTGGTGCGGATCATATGGAATCTCGGTATAGGGCGGCCAGAAGCAGAGCACAAGCAGCGCAAAGTAAACCAGCGGATAGAACCATTTGTGTTCTGTAAGCGACTTCATATCACTTCTCCCATGAAATAATCGCCCATGCGCATGACCATTCGGTTTGAAAAAAGCGGCAAAAACGGGCCGAGCAATTTAAAAAGCAGGATTTGAAATTGATTTGCAAATCCTGCCACCACCGTGCGTTTTCCAGCCATCAAGGCGCGATACCCAATCTGGGCCACCTGTTCAGGTGACATGGCATTCTGGAACAAACGCACATTTTGCAGTCCGTGGCGTTCAACGAATTCAGTTTGGGTGGCGCCCGGGCAGAGCGTTGTTACTGTTACGCCGGTTCCATCCAGTTCGGCGGCGATGGCCTCGGAAAAGCTAAGGACAAAAGCCTTGGTGGCACAATAGACGGCATTCAAGGGACCAGGCACATAGGAACCGGTGGAACCCAAGTTGAGAATTTTCCCCCGGCCGCGCTTAATCATCTCCGGCAGTAAAAGACGGGTCAATTCCATCAACGCGGTCACGTTGACCTGGAGCATGGAGAATAACTCGGGCAGATTGGCCTCGGCAAAAGGGGAGTAAACCTGAGTTCCGGCATTGTTCACCAATACGTCAACTTGGAGGCCTTTTTCTTGCAAGCTGGCCGCAAGATGGGCGGAGGCACCCGGCTGACCCAGATCGGCAGGCAGCACCGTGACCGGGACTTGATGCGCAGTCTGAAGTTCCTGAGCCAGGGAAGCCAGTTTGGCCTGGTTGCGGGCCACCAGAATCATGGCAAAGCCTTCGCGGGCAAATACGCGTGCGAGTTCCAAGCCAATGCCGCTGCTGGCGCCGGTGATCAGGGCGGTTTGCAAGTTTTTAGAGTCCATTTTCATTTTTCCTGTTTTCCAAGCCAATCAAAAAGGTAGTCACCGCAGCCTGGCATTCGTGGCAAAAGTCAAAGGCGAAAACTCCCATGCCCGGTTCATGGGCAATCACCTCGCGAACCAGAGGCGCGGGGTTGGTCAGTTGCTGCAAACCAAGCAGGAAGGTGTAAATCCACAGCGCAGTCTGAGCCCCCTGTCCCGGCTGCAAAAACGGGAGGCTGGCCTCCAGGGTTGTGCCGAGGCGAAGGATACGCTCCAAGAGCAATTTTTTGAAGGCCAGCGCGGTTGGATAATCAATGTTTTGTTCAAGAACCGTGTGCAGAATGGCAAAGAGGCGGGTCAGGGCCGGGCGACGGCTGAGGGTGGCGCAAATGATACTTGCCACCCGGGATGCGTCGCCCACCCCGCCCAAGCCAGATAATTCCTGTTCGAGTTCATCAAACCAGCCCACCAACTGCTCGGCCTGCACAGCTAGGAAAAGCGCTTCTTTGGTTGGGAAGTAGAGGTAGACGGTACCCTTGGCCAGTCCGGCGACATGAGCGACATCTGCGATATTAATTTTTTCATAAGAGTTGTCTTGGAAAAGCTGCCAAGCGGCCTCCAGCAAAACCTGGCGGCGTTCTAGTCTTTGCTCATCGTTTACAGCGCGTTGTTTGAGGGGCATACCACATCCTTTAATGCAAATGACCCAAGGTCATTTATGAATAATTCTAAGTGACCCAGGGTCATTTGTCAAGAGTGAATTTATAGGCTGATGCTAATTTTTGCCCATCCGCCCGCGCGTTCCAACTCTCCTTCCTTGAGTGGACCCTGTTAAAAAAGCCTTCCGCTGGAGTCGCCTGGAGACCCTAAGAAGCTGTATGAGAACTATGTCCACGTCATTCTGAGTGACCGAAGGGAGCGAAGGATCCCTCCTTACGCTGGGAATCTTCTCGACAAATTGGAGATTCTTCGTCGCTCCGCTCCTCAGAATGACATATGCGATGATATGTTTTGACTTTTCAGACAGCCTCTAAAGGTTTTGGAAAACCTTTAGAGGCTTTGAGCCGTAATGATCGCACTACCTTTTTTATGGCCCTGCTCCACGTAGTGGTGCGCCTCCACAATTTGCTCGAAGGGATAGACTCGGTCAATCACCGGCCTGATTTTCCCCGCTTCGACCAATTCTTTGAGCCGCATGAGCGTGTCGGTTCCCAATTGGGGCGTGCCGTCATCCACGGAGATCAACTTGCCGTTTGGCGCCAGCGCTTTGTGGCAGGGGATTTGCTGGCTATAGCGTTTGCCCACCGCGTCGAAAATCAGGTCGTAGTGTTCCGGGCGTTGGGTGAAATCTTCCTGGGTGTAATCAATGACCGCATCCGCGCCCAGCGATTTCACAAATTCGATATTTGCCGTGCTGCATACGCCGGTTACGTGCGCCCCGAGGTGTTTCGCCAGTTGGACTGCAAACGACCCGGTTGCGCCAGACGCGCCAAAGACCAGCACCCGTTGACCGATTTGCACCTGTCCCTGACCCAAGAAATACCAAGCCAGCCCTCCGCGCGAAGGTATAGCAGCAGACTCGACGTAGCTTAGGTTGGACGGTTTGTGTACGATCAGGGCATCCTGCGGACCGCGAACACCATCGGCGGGCAGGCAGGCGTATTCGGCATACGCCCCAAAATGCTTGCCCGTAAAAGCGATGACCGAATCGCCCACCTTGAAACGCCGCACCGCACTGCCCACCGCCTCCACTTCCCCAGCCAAGTCCAGCCCCAGAACGGGATTGCGCGGCTTGGTGAACCCGACGAAAATACGCATGGGCAGCCACAAAAGCGGCTTGACCTTGCCGCTGCGCACGGTGCAATCAGAAATGGTAATTGCGGCGGCGCGGACACGAATTAAAACTTGATTGCTCTTGGGCGTGGGTTTATCCAATTCGCCGAGCCGCATGACTTCCGGTGGACCGTAGGCAGTACAAAGTATCGCTTTCATGTATTTTCTCCATTGTCGTTTAGAGTGTGATGACCACGTTGCCCTTTTTGTGCCCTTGTTCAACGTAGCGGTGCGCCTCCACAATTTGATCGAAGGGATAGACCCGGTCTACGACCGGTTTGAAATAGCCGGCTTCGAGCAAATCTTTGAGTTCCAATAACTCCTGGATCCGCGTCTGACCGGCTGTGGGGCGGGCATCCCGATGTACATTCAGGTAAACGCCGCTAGGTTTGAGGGCTTGCCGGGCTTGGGCGGCAGGGAATTTGGCAACTGCGTCAAAAACGACATCGTACAGAATCCCTTGGCGGGTGAAATCCTGGCGGGTATAGTCCAGGACATGCGCTGCGCCGAGCGATTTCACCAGATCAAGATTGGCCGCGCTGCACACCCCGGTCACTTCGCAGCCAAACAGGTTGTGCGCCAGTTGAACGGCATTCGTCCCCACTGCGCCGGATGCGCCACAGACCAACACCTTTTGCCCTGGCTGGAGGTTGGACTGTCTCAGACAGCGCAGCGCCGTCCCCCCGCCCCCGACCGAGGCGGCGGATTCGCCGTAATCTAGGTTGGTCGGCTTGGGCGCCAACGTGCCATTTTCGGGGAAGCATTTGTACTCGCCGTAGCCGCCCCAGCCGGCATCGAAGGTGGAGGCAAAGATGGCGTCGCCCGGTTTGAAGCGGGTCACTTTTTCTCCAACCATTTCGATGTCCCCAGCCAGTTCCATACCCAGGATTTGACGGCGCGGCCTGAAAAGTCCCAAATACAGGCGGGCAAACAGCCATTGTTCGGGCGGAACGGTAAAACTGCGCATCCGGCAGTCGCCGATGGTAACGGTGGTGGCGAGGATTTTGACCAACACTTCGTTATCACGCGGGGCGGGTTTGGGGAGGTCAGCCATTTGCAAGACTTCGGGCGAGCCGTATTGGGTGTAGAGGATGGTTTTCAATTTAAATGTATCTCCTGAATTATATTAAAGCTGGAATTTTCTTGCCCATTCGGCAGCACGTTCGAGTTCGCTGTCTTTGAGCGGTCCCTGCTCGCCAGTGACGAAGAAACCCTCCCCCGGAGTCGCCAAGCGTCCGCCCTTCTTTTCAAGTATTTTGGCAATTGTATTCGCGGCGTAACCGCCCTTGTCCACGAGAAAGCGCAGGGCTTTGGAATCGATCGTTTCGAGCACGATGCGCGTGTCGAAGGCAGCCACACGCACACCAGCCAGATTATTTTTCGGCAACCGGTTGAGCAGTTTGCTGATCCCTTCCGTCGGGCGAAATCCGCGCGTTGGCGAGCCAACCACCAGCAGGTTGAGGTCACGCAATTGACCGGCATCCACCTTGTCGACAGGGATAGCGTTTGTGTCCAGCGCCGCCGCGATGGATTGGGCGATTTTTTCGGTGTTGCCGAAGACCGAGTCGTAGATGACCAGTGTTTTCATTGTGAAGGGTTACCTTTTGTCAATCGGAGTAAATCCCGCGCCACCAGGAAACACCACGGCACACTGCCAATGGTATTCAAAAACAGGAAAAGCAGGCCAATGGTGGGCAGGAAAAATCCCAGCCCAATGGCGCTGATGACAATTCCGAGCCAGGCAGTAGCTTTGCTGAAGAATGTCGTGCGCAGCATTAGCAGGCAATTGATTAGCCCGGCGAGCATGAAGAAGACCGTCTGCATCATCCAGGCGGTACCATCCAGAGAACTGCGCAGGACTTCCCCGGCGGCAAGATAACGCAATTTTTCGGTTGGATCGGTGGCTGTGGCGTAGTGGTCGCTGAGAACGGTCAGTTCGATCAGCGGGCGACAGACGATGACCAGTACCACGGCGATTACCGCCAGCACCAGGGCAATCAGTGCTATCGATTCATCTGCTTGACGAAGGGCTGCATAAATCGACAGGAACATCAGGATATTGATCGGCGCAATCAACAGCATCGAAATATCAAGCGAGATCAGCCCGCCCAGTCGGTCGGTTTGCAGGAGGGTGAAGATGGACTCAATGGAGGTGGTGTTGCCTTTGTAGGGCCAGATAAAGTAGGCGGTAATGGCAAAGGCTACCGAAACCGCAATCACAATACTGGCGATACCGCCGAGACGGTAGAATGTTTGATAACGCAAATCGGTGGCAGTGGTCTCAGCCATTTTTGGAGGCATGAAGTTCTCCTTGCGAGATGTCTCTGTTTTTAACGAAACTACCAGGCGTTTTATTCGGCCTGGCATGCAATATGAAAAAGATTCCCGCGAGAATACTCATCATGCTATTCCTCTTTCAAAAAGACCAGCACCTCGCGCTCGAACCGCTTCCCTATGGTAGGATGTCGCATCTTTTCATAAAGGACCAGCCGGACATTAGGGATGACCCGCCGCTGTCTTGCAGAACAAGGCTGGGGAATATGGATCGCGTATCGCGTTTTCCATCATCATAAACCTGGCTTAATCTCTGAGTTGTCTAAAGATTGCAAGGGAAAAAGCAGAAGCCACAATTGCGATGCCGGTGGTTATTCCAAAGTCCATCCAACTCCCTTGTTCACATATAAAGTAGGTTAAGAACAGCGAGATGGTCAGTGCAATAAAAACAACAAAAGCGGCAAAGGCAAGAATGGTCGCCAGCACATAACCCCAGGCCTTTTGTCGCCATAAAAGTACGCCAGACAGGATATGTAATGGGATCATGATGCCCAACTCTACGCCTGCCAATTCCAGGGTTGTGTAGTGATCCAAAGACACAGGCGGGGCACCGGTCAGGTACGCGGTGAAAATTTCTGTAAGGTATTGCGCTGTAAGAATCGCGGCCACGCTGAACAGGTAAACGGCAACCGGTTTCCCCGGAAAATGCCCGGACAATTTTTGACGGAGTGATGGAAAGTCGATTTCTGAGACGATTAGGAAAAGACCAAAACCCCCAATCGAGAATAGGGCAACCCAGCCCAGGAACAAGCCATTGAAAGCGTTTCCCATAAAACCTATCAAGTAGATATAGGCAAGGTAGGTGAACAATGCCGCCAGCAACAACTGCCCCAGCAACCGCCCCCGCCGGTACAGGAAAATCCCCAACAAGAACAAAGGGAAAGCAACCACCGAACTGACCCAGTCGAAGCTGCAGAAGGCTATGGCTTTGTACGTGCTATCATGTCGATAAGGTCCAGCCCCACCATAGATCTCGACAGTTTCTCCGTGGATGGAAGTAAAAGTGTATGGGGAACCACCATCATCCTGGGCGATTACGGTAACAGAAACCGCGAACAACAACATGCTGGCTGTAACAGCCAGGACAATCGTTTGAATCTTCATCAGACCTTCTCCATAGCTTGAAAACCTCACGTGCGATGTAACAGGTGTTAGTCATGGCAGTTGGCAACTGGGGATATCCTTTTGTGCGTTCACCTCGTTCTCGTAATAATTTGATGTCCCTGCTTTTGCAAGCCTACTCCAAGAGCCACGCCGGGCTGAACATCGCCGCGACTGCCAAAGACAAAGATGACGATTTTCACGGAGCGCTTCTCCTTTACATCAACCAGTGGAAGATAAGCCAGGCCTGACAGGGGTTCTTGCGATGGCTGGTTCCTTCGGCTACGAAGCCGAGCACTACGACCTCTCGATGAAAATAAGCGAACTGACCCTCTTCCCCGCCGTCCGCGCCCAAAGCGAAGATACACTGATTGTCGCGGCTGGAGTCAGTTGTCATGAACAAATTGAGCATGGCACAAAACGAAACGCCCGGCATCTTGCACTGGTGTTAAATCGGGCGTTGCAGACCGATCCTAAAGTCTCCTGAGAGTTAATGGGCGAGAGGGCTTGTTCTCCTTTTGAACAAGCCTCAGATAAATTTCCGATTTACCATGTTTAGAAATAGATCAGTCTCGTAATTCTCAGCAACCCTATTAATAGCAATGCTGAGAAATTCAGAAAAAGTCTTTGCCATATCTATTTCGTTTTTGCTAAAAGGGGTATTGGTGGTACGGCTCAAAGAGAGAATGCCGTTAAAGTGATTCCCGCTTGATATTGGAAATCCTAACCATACCTTTGTTTTACCGATGAACTCCATTCCCTTCCATAACGGCACTTGGTCAGTATCTTCGATGTATGTGTGGTTTCTTGCGTCATAGATTGACCTTAACAACGGGTGATTATCTAATGGCTCGGATAAAAGATGGAAGAGCTCGTGATGGCTGGAAATTTTTTCCCATTGACTGGGTCTAATCAAGACAGTTGCCCGATGATATGGAATTGTGAGTTTGATTGCATCAATTATCATATCCAGCGATGTATCTATGGGGATATCTGCCTTGATGGATTGCTCGATGCGATTCATGCTGGTGATGATATTGTTCAAATTTTCCATCAGCAGTAACTGCGCCACAAGTAAAACATGCATGTCAAGCTGACGGAAGGACCCATCGTCATATTCCATGACCAGTGGATCGTAAATACTTTTTGCCTGTCTGCCGATAGCAGCTTTGGCTGCAGTATTAACCCCTATGTTACTGGAAACTTTGAAGATTGTTGTTTCCAGGCTCTTCTGCAATTCGATAATCGGCTTTCGCAGGAATAATTCAACTCCATAACGATGCCCCAGTCTTTCGAATATTTTGTTGCGGGGAATCATACTGTGGATTTTGTTGCCGCTGACCACGATCACACCAGGGATTTCTGGGTATGATTCCAGGTGGGTTGAAACATCTTCTGTGATAGTTTCAGTGGACACCTGATACGCGTGTGAGGGTAGTTCGCCGACAGATACAGGGGGATACTTCTGCCCGGTGGGCAACATGAAAATTGATCGCTGACCAAGATTTATATTCACGGTTAGATTATAGACATGGTCAATTAATCCGCCTTGAACACCAAGTTAACAGCCAATTAATTTATTTAATTGTTTCTATGTCGCCCATCGGGACAAGATTATCGTTGAATTTTATGCCTTCTTCCTCGGCCCTATCTCGCTGGCTGGCACGAACTTATTCGGAAATTTGGCATACACAATTTACAAAAGCATAATGAGCTGTTAACCATGCAAGTCGTCGGGCAGCCTAAAATATAAAATTGGTTTGCATGAATAATTTTTCATCTACTGAATTTTTTATGTCTACAACTTCTAACCCCGCCGAGTACCCCGCAAACAGCACGGTGGGAGCGCTTTTTTACTGGGATACGATAGTTGACGCCTCCAAAACTGTAGGGGAACTTTTGCCCCTACTGGATAAAAATTCACAAATTCCCGGCGTATTGGTAATGGAACAGGAAACGCTAATTGGTTTGATTGCACGCGAGGATGTTTACGAAAAACTAGGCAGACCCTACGGCGTCGAGTTGTTTCTAAAAAACAGCACTAAAGAATTCTATGAATCGCTTGGAAAACAAACGCTCATCCTGGACTCGTCCACACGAATTGACGACGCCGTTCAAATGGCGCTGCAACGGGACAGTGGAGCCCTGTACGAACCAATTGTTGTATTGCACGCAGATGAGTACCGTGTAATTACCATGTACAGTCTGCTGATTGCCCAACAGAGCGCTTTACGAAATCTTTATTCCGAAGTTCACCGTCTTTCAACAAAAGACCCACTAACGCTCGTCAACAACCGCAGGGGATTTTTTGAAATCGTCAACCGCCACCTCGAAACAGCTCGACGCGTGGGCATGAAGTACGCCGTCCTGATGATTGACATCGACAACTTCAAAAACATTAACGACCGATATGGACACCTGATAGGTGATGAAGTCATTAAATCGGTTGCGCAAAGGATATCCGCACAGGCACGGGAGGAATGTGTGGTAGGGCGTTTCGGTGGCGAGGAGTTTTTCGTCTTTTTGATGGGCTACACAAAGGAGGCGGCATTCGACTTGGCGGAAACCCTAAGGCAAGACCTGGCGGGTTATTTCCACATTATTAACTCGTTTCGAATACGAATAACTGTCAGCATCGGAGTTAGCGGATCGGAAGGCGCCAGCCAGATGTTCGACAGGGTACTTACAGAAGCCGACCAGGCTTTATATGTCGCAAAAAACAAAGGACGCAACAAAACAATCATCTGGGAAGAAAACATGGCGCCATCTCGAACGGGATATAAAAATTTTCGCACAGATGTAAGCGCGCCCGCGAGTTATGCGGAGAATATTTCAACCCAAGTCCTGCGGGGTTTGTTGCAAATGTTATATTTGCGGGACTACGAAACCGAAGCCCATACGATTCGGGTTTCTGAAATGACTTTTAAACTTGCGCAAAAACTGGAGTTTCCCGAGGAACAACTCGAAGGGGTTAAAGTTGGCGCGTTGTTGCACGATATAGGAAAAATTGCCATCCCGGATAGAATCCTATTCAAACAAAGCGGTTTGAATGACGCAGAATGGGCAGTCATGAGGAGACACCCACAATACGCCCATGACTTGATATCTTCGATTTCGCTCTTCCAGGACGTAGTAGATATTCCTTATTGTCATCATGAATATTGGAATGGACAGGGATACCCAAGAGGATTACGCGAAGAGGAGATTCCGCTTGCCGCGCGCATTTTTACAATTGTTGATGTTTGGGATGCGCTCTCCTCGGATAGACCTTATCGCGCGGCATGGCAGGCGGGGGAAATCAGAATATTCCTGCGGGAAAAATCCGGGGTCATGTTTGACCCAGCGCTCGTCCCCTTATTCCTTGAAATTCTCGACCAGTCGTCTTGAAAAGCTCTTATCCCGTTACTTTTCCGGAACGCGCGTCGGCGCAGCGTTGGATGAAATCAGAATCAGTTGGGTCGACCACACCAAAACGGTCAATTCGATGAGGGGCAGGGTCGACGAAGGGGTTTTGACCAGTCACCAGTTCGGCAACCAGCCGCCCGATTCCACCAGACATGGCAAGCCCCGCGCCTGCACATCCTGTGGCGGCAATAAATCCAACCAACCCGGGGAAGGCGCCCACCACAAAATTGCCATCGGGGGTGTAATTGGACAAGCCGTGGATATAGTTTGTCACCTTGATCTCGTCGATCTGCGGGAAGAACAAACTTAGTTTTGGCGCGCCTTCCATCAGGGTTTCCCAACCGCGCGGGTCCTGGCGGAAGGTAAGCCCGTTTATGGTATGCGGCAGGCTGGCAGGATGGATGGAGGCGGATTGCTTTTCACGAATACCAAAGAGCAGGCGATTGGACTCAGGACGCGCATAAGCTCGCGCGTCAGGCAGAATGACAAAAGGCTGGATGGGCGAAATAAAGGAACGCGTTTCGGTGATCCAATAATGACTGCGGATGGGAGCCATCGGCAAACCAACACCGATTTCATAAGCCAGCATCCCCGCCCAGACGCCCGCCGCATCGATTACAACAGGAGCCGAAATATCTTCATTTGCAGTTCTCACGCCCGTAATCCGCCCGCCATCCCGAAGGATGGAAAAGACAACGGTGTTTTCGAGTACCTCGACGCCCAGGGAACGCGCAGTCTTTATATATCCGCTTGCAAAGGTATAGCCGTCGATGTAACCGTCGTCGGGCATGAACGCCACAGCCGCATGTTGCGGCAGCACAAGCCAGGGAACCAGGCGCGTCGCATCAGCCTTGTCCAGCCACTCGACCTTTAACCCTGCCTGCGAAGAAACCGCCACCAGATCAGCAATTTCTTTCTGATGGTCAGGAGAAACGGCGGCATACAGGCAGCCGGTTTGTCGCATATTGAGGAACTCGCCGCTGGCGGCTTCGATTTCTTCGATCGCCCGGTAGGTCTCCAACACCATGGGAATCAAGTGTGACTTGAATCTCCCCCGCGTTAGCAAGCCGGCCGCAAGGCTGGAGTTTCCCTGCCCAACATTGCCCCTTTCGAGGAGGAGGATTTTTCCCGCCTTTTGCTTTGCCAAATAAAAAGCGACGGCTCCCCCCAAGATTCCGCCGCCGATGACAATCACATCATACGTCTTCATGCGGGACTCTCCCCTGCCGAGAGACGATTATTGATTTCCTTCAACACGCTGGACAGGTCCCAGATGCCGTCGATCACGTAATGCGCGCCCGCGCGGTACAACTGGTCCTCCGCCTTTTCTTGCGCGGACAACTGCTCCTCGTCGGAAAGTTCAGCCAGCTGCTCACGGCTCAACCCAATCAGGTTACCTGTGAGCGAAATCCCAACCGTCCACACGCCTGCGTTCAAGCCTTCCTCGATGTCGGCAAGGGTATCCCCAACTTTGACTACGGACTGCATGGGGTATACGTCCAACTGCATCAGGTTTTGGTAGATCATCCACGGGAAGGGTCTGCCGGCGGGAACTTCGTCGGGACAGACAATGCAATCGGGGTCATAGCCCTTTTCCTTTGCCACTGGGGCAAGCACATCCATCATCGAGCGGATGTAACCCGTAGTGGAGCCGATCTTGATGTTGCTTTCGCGGAGTTCATCAATGGCTTCCAAACAGCCCGGTATCGGCTCGGCATATTCCTTCAAAACATCAATTTGCATGGGAACGAAATTTTCAAAGAGGTTGTCAATATCCGCTTCAGAAGCATAAGAGCCATGCGCCACCTTCCAAGCCTCCGCAACGGAAGGACGGGAAAGAATGGTTCGCAGGTGATCTTTCTTCATCAAGCCCATGCCGGAACGGGCGTCTGTGGCGGTGATGGCAACTCCCTGACTTTCGAACAAGCGGATGAAAACCGCCGTCGGGGCGAAGGAGCCGAAGTCCACGGTGGTGCCAGCCCAGTCCAAGATAACCGCCTGCACGGGTCCGCGATATGTTCTTCGATAAGTAAACATGTTGTTACTCCGTAAGTTTGATTTTCATTTTCTTCAAGACTACCGCAATGGCGGACATTAAGCCCTTTACATCTGCGGAATGAAGGCGCCCCACATGCCCAATGCGGAAACAATCGGCATGGCTGAGTTTGCCGGGGTAGATCAAAAATCCTTTTTCGCTCAGCAACTCGTAAAACCTGCGAAAGTCGAAAATGGGATGCGCGGGATAATAAAACGAGGTGATGATATATCCACGATAGTCGGATGATAAATACGGCTTGAAACCCATCGCCTCCATTGCCGAAAGCGTGATTTCGTAATTGCGCTTGTAGCGTCCGCCGCGAGCCGTCACGCCGCCTTCTTTTTCCAATTCAAGTAACGCCTGCCGAAAGGCAAGGATGGCATGAATGGGCGGCGTAAAGCGGAACTGTCCATCGCCTTCCAGACCTTTCCATTGGGAATACAGGTCGAGACTCAAGGTGCGGGCATAGCCTTCGGTTTTTTTCAGCGTTTCGATTTTCGCCAGAATGAACGAAAAGCCCGGCACGCCTTCAATGCACTTGTTGGAGGATGAGATCAGGTAGTCGATGTTGCAGGCGTTCAAATCGATGGGATACGCGCCGAAACTGCTCATCGCGTCCACAAAGTAAACGCGCTTGAACTCCCTGACGATTTTGCCATACTCTTCGATGGGGTTGATGATCCCCGTCGTCGTCTCGCAATGGACAACCGCCACATGCGTGATGGCTGGGTCGGACTGCAAAGTTTCGCGCAAAGCCTCTGCGTCTGGCACGGTGTCTTCGGGTGTTCGCAAAACGACGGTTGGAATTCTGTGAATGTTCACAATCTTCAACATTCGTTCACCGTACGCGCCGTTGATAAGGATGAGCAACTTCCCATCCTGCGGAATCACGGACGTGAGAACCGCCTCCACGCCGAAGGTTCCGCTGCCCTGCATGATGATGGAGGTATATTCCTCGTGCCCGTCGCCCAAGCCCACCAGCCGCGAGCGGACATCCTTTACAATGCGGATAAATTCATCATCCCGCGATCCAAGGTCGCGCAGCATGGCTCGTTTGGTGGGACCGCTGGTATTTAGCGGACCAGGAGTGAACAAGGCTTTATCCTTGTGAGTTGAAGATGTGTCCAAAACATCCAATCCTAGAATCATGATCCACTCCTTATAAAAGCCAGCAGGCATCCACCGGGAAATTGACTTGAAACGCTTCGCCCACAACGGGCATCTTCATCTTGCGCTCGTTGAAGACATCCAATGAGATGGGATATCCTTCCACATCGACGCGGATGCGGACAATGGAGCCAAGATAGGTAATCGTGTCCACTGTGCCGTTGAGGTTGTTCGCGCCTTCGATAAACCCGGGATTCAACTCTTCGGGGCGGACGGCAAGGCGGATGGGATTTCCGTTGAGGTGCCCGAACTGCCCGGCGCGCAGCACCTGTGAACCGATTTTCACCACACCCTCGGCGGGATTCTGCACCTTGACCGGGAGCAAATTGATTTGTCCCACGAATTTTGCAACAAACTCCGTCGACGGGAAGTTGTAGATTTCGTTGGGCGTGCCAACCTGTTCCATCCTTCCCTGACTCATGACCACGATGCGGTCGGAAAGGGAGAGCGCCTCCTCTTGATCATGCGTGACGTAAATGGTCGTGATGCCCAATTGTTGTTGGATGCGGCGAATCTCATGGCGGAGTTCCACGCGGATTTTTGCGTCGAGGGCGGAAAGAGGCTCGTCGAGCAATAAAACCTGGGGCTGGAAAGCCAGCGCCCGGGCAAGCGCCACACGCTGTTGCTGCCCACCGGAGAGCTGGTTTGGGAAGCGCTTCCCAAAATCTTCAAGATGAATCAGCGCGAGCATTTCCTCCACGCGTTTTGCAATGTCCGTTTTGGACTTCCCTGCAATTTTCAAACCATAGCCGATATTTTCCGCCACAGTCATGTTGGGGAAAAGGGCATAGGATTGAAAGACCATGCCCACGTTGCGTTTGTTGGGCGGCAGGTGGGTCAGGTCGTTGCCGTTGATGGCGACATGCCCGGAGGTCGGCACTTCAAAACCCGCGATCATGCGCAGGGTGGTCGTCTTGCCGCAGCCGCTCGGACCAAGAAAAGAGACGAATTCTCCCTGCGCCACGCTGAGGTTGAAATCCTCCACAGCGACTGAAGCATTGTAGGCTTTACGAATGTTGGTTAGTTCAAGATACGACATTTCATCCTCGAAAAATTAGCGTCCGGTCAACTGCTGCTGCGATGTGCCGCCGTGACTGAAGAATTGAATCAGTCCCAGGCTTGCCCAGGTAAGGGCATAACTGATGATTGCCAGCGCGGCTGGTTCGAAGGCTTTATCCCTGCCCACCGCCGCCATGTATGGTCCCAGCGCCGGGCGGAGAAGGAAGTCGCCCAAAATCAACTCGCCGATGACCGTGGCAAAGCAGATGAGCGAACCGCTCAAAATGGCAATACGAAGGTTGGGGAAAATCACGTTGAAGAGAATCTGCGCCCAGCTGGACCCCATGCTTTGCGCCGCCTCGGTCAAGGTGCGAACGTCGAGCGTGCGCATCCCCACATCGATGGCGCGGAACATGTAAGGCATGGACAGGATGACATACCCGCCTACCATCAAGATGTCGGTGGTGAAGGCATTGGAGGTCAGCCGCAGCGGCGGGCGTCCAAAAGCAGTATTGATTCCATACACGTAGACAATGACAGGAATCACGAAAGGCAGGATGGTGATGATTTCCACCAGCGGACGGGCTTTGGGGAGTTTAAGATACAGCCAGTACACCGTCGGCACAAAGATCAGAATGCTGATGGTGACGGAGATGATTCCCATGATCGCCGAATACTGGAAACTGCGCAGGAACTGCGGGTCGGAAAATACAACCTGATAAGCCAGCAGGCTGATCTCGCCCTTTTTCATCCGCAGGGAAAAATCCAGCGTGCCATAGAGGGGGACAAAGAAGTAGAGCAACGCAAGCACTGCCCAGAATACAGACCAAAGATCGAAAAGCGGCTTTTTCATGATTTCAACCACCTTACCGTCCGTCGTTGCAGGGCGGTGTATGCAAGGATGGTAATGCTCATGATGACCACCATGCCAATGGCGAGGGCGTAACCCTCGTAGGGATTATTGAGTACATCACCGCGAATTTGCTGGGAGATCAGAATCGTGATCAAGTAAATGCTGCCACCAGTCAATGCGTAGGCGGTGGCGTATGCGCCAAAGGCGCTGCCAAACAACAGGAGGGTGGCGCCCAAAATGGAGGGCCAAAGGATGGGCAAAGCCACATCCCGCCAATATTGCATCGGATTCGCGCCAAGATTTTGTGAGGCTTCGCGCCATTCCTTTTTCAATCCTTCGAGCGCGGGAGTGATGGTTAACACCATGAGCGGAAACTGGAAATAAGTGTATGCCAGCACAAGTCCGGTCATGCTGTACAGGTTGAAGCCGTTATCATACGGATTGAATGGGCAGACCTGCGCACCTGTGGCGTCGGCATAGCAAATCGATTTGAGAACGGCAGTGAGAAACCCTGTCCGACCGAGAGTGGCGATGTAGGAAAAGGCAAGCGGCACACCGCCAAAGTTCGCAGCCAAGCCGGAAAAGGTCATAAGGAAACTCCGCATCCAGCGGGGAGTGTTTCCAATCGTGATGGCATACGCCACAAAGAAACCAAAGACTCCTCCCACCATTGAGGTGATGACGCTCACCTGCAGGCTGATGCTGTACGCCTTGATGACGTAAGGATTTTGCATCACCGCATAATTGGAGAGGGTAAAGTTTCCCTTGAGGTCCTGAAAAGAGCGCATCAGCAGGTTTGTGGATGGCAGGACGAGGAAGAAAAAAATAAAAGCAAAAAATGGAACCAGCCCGATCCAATTGGACTTGGTCAGGCTTTCCAGGATGCTTCTTTTTGCAGGAACAGCGGCGGGTTCGGTAATGGTTTGAGCCATAATATGCGAAGGCGTGACCCAGTCAGGAATTGACTGGGTCACGTGATAGGAATTTACAGAAAATGAATTACTTGATATCGAGACCGACGACGGAGTCCCATTGTTCCTTGATCGCGGCGCGGGCGGCGCTAAGCTGGTCACCGGAGGGGACGACGGAGCTGGCGAGCAGGGCGGGATCGGGGAGTTTGGCTTTTAGTTCATCGGAAAGCACGTTGCGGGCATTCAGGTCGGCGAGGCGGGCAGGGGCGCAATAACCCTTGACCCAGATGGTCTGACCTTCGTCCGAGTAGAGGAATTCTTCCCAAAGGCGGGCGGCGGCGGGATGCGGAGCGTACGCGCTCACAGCCTGGTAATAGTAACCACCCCAGTTGACATCGCTCGGGTAGACGATTTCGATGTTCGGGTTGCCGGCGAAGTTATCCTTGTTGGCATAAGCGTTCCAACTCCACTGGAAGGTGATGGGGGTCTCGCCCTTGCCAATTGGACCGGAGTCGGCAATGAGCGGGAGCAGGATGCCTTTCTCGTTCAATTCCTTGAAGAACTCCAGGCCAGGCTGGATGTTATCGAGGTCGCCGCCATTGGCAATCGCGGCGGCGTACACAGACTGGGCAGCCTGATTGGAAGCGCGTGGGTCACCGGCGAGAGCAACCTGCCCCTCGTATTTTTCGTTGTTCAGATCGGCGTAGCTGGTGGGAACGTCGGACACAACATCGGTGACGACTTCCAGAACCATCACACCGCTGTAATCGACGTAATAATAACCATCGGGATCATTGTTACCTTCGATGGTGTCCCAGGTTGCAACTTTATATGGAGCGATCAAACCCTGCTCCTTGGCGAGCGGACCATAGGCGGGTCCCACATCAATGACGTCGGGGGCCTGGGGGCCTTTGGATTCCTTGTTATCAATGATCGCCTGGATTTCGTCGGCGGAGCCGCCGTCGGGCAGAAGGGAATTGACTTTTATGCCGTACTTGGTCGAGAAGGTATCCATCGCCTCGCCATAATTACACCAGTCACGGGGCAGGGTGATGACGTTCAATTCGCCTTCCGCTTTGGCGGCAGCAATCAAAGCATCCATACCGCCGCCTTCTTCAGCGGATTTCATGGTATTCCAGTCCACGTTGCTGGCAGAACCGGCAGCAGGGCCACAGGCGCTCAATACGAGGGCGGCTACGACTAAAAGCAATGCCACCTGAAAGGTAATTTTCTTCAACATGTTTTCTCCTTGTTTTTTTATGAAATACTGCTCCATCATACAAAGGAGAACTTAATGCCGTATTTACGAATTGCTAACTTTTGGTTAAGAGACCTGCGGACATCCAACATCAAAATATTAACAAGGTGATAACACTCTGATAACATTCATAGGTCAAGTTGTGCCAAAATACAGTTGTGAGTTGTGTACGCATACGCACCTCACTCCTTTATGGTGCAGCAGCGTAGTGATACGTTGCTGCACGAATTGATTCCTTTTCGAGATTCAGATTGGTTCATACAACAGTGTTGAACCGAAATCATTATTAATAATGAGCAACCCGGCAACACACACTTATTGACACGGTATCTTCTTATTAAGCTCGCCCTGTTGCCGATTTTTCCCTGAAATCCTTAGCGGGGTTGGAAAAATGGCTACAACTACCATGTTGGAGGAATGGCTGGAAATTCGAGAGAGCACGTTGTACATGTTGATAGTGCTCAGTAGAGTACAAGAGCAGAAGCCGCACAAGCGATTCTTCCAAAGACTGGAAATGGGGCATGTGCGGTTGGACGTGTTTAATTATCTACAGCAGATTGAGCCCACATCCAAGAATGGTGCCTAAGAGGTAACATCATTTAACGAATCATTAACTGACAAATTTTTCTTTATGGTATATTGCAAAACATGACGGAATCAGTTTTGGTTGTTGAAGATGAACTCTCCTTGCAGGAAACTCTTGCCTACAACTTGAAGAAGGAAGGGTATGCGGTGGAAACCGTGGGGGATGGCCGTGCCGCATTGGAAGCGGCGCGACGCTTGAAGCCGGACTTGATCGTGCTGGACATCATGCTCCCCGAAATGGACGGCTTCGAGGTGGCACGCATCCTGCGCAAGGAGTTGACCACCGCCATCCTCATGCTCACCGCCCGTGACGATGAAATTGACCGCGTGGTTGGACTTGAAGTCGGTGCTGACGATTACCTGACCAAGCCATTCTCGATGCGCGAGCTGTTGGCGCGGGTCAAGTCGCAGCTCAGGCGTGCCAGATTGCTACGTGAAGAAATGGGGAAATCCGACAATTTGGAAGTGAAATACGAAACTCTGAGATTCGAAAACCTGATCATCAACCTTACCCGTCGTGAAGTGACACTGGATGGGAAGCCTCTACAACTCAAGCCCAAGGAATATGAACTGCTGCTTTTCTTTGCCGAGCACCGCCGTCAGATGCTCTCACGCGGGTTTATTTTGGAACGTTTGTGGGGATGGGATTTCATCGGCGACAGCCGCACGGTGGATGTCCACATCCGCTGGCTGCGGCAAAAGATCGAAGTTGACCCATCCAACCCAGAGCGAATTGTCACCGTTAGAGGCGGGGGATATCGGTTCGAAGGATAAAGATTGGAGATTGGTAAATGGTAATTACCAATCTCCAATTACCATTTACCATGACGCAAATTCCTGTTTATTTGGCAATCCTTTTTTTTCTCCTCGCCGCATGGTTTGTGTGGCTGTATTTTGATTTAATAAAACGGATTGATGATTACGCTAAACAAATTCGGGATACGGATGGGTCATTTCCCACTGATATAAGGAAAATCGAAAACCTGTCGAATATAGTTGCGTCTTTCAAGAAGACTTTTGACCTGCGGCTTTCGACTTTGGAGTCACAAAACGAGCGCCTTGCCACCGTGCTGGAACAACTCACAGACGGTGTTATCATCGTGGATGCAAATGGCTTTATCCAGTTCGCGAACCCGGCGGCGCAAAGATTGTTCGAAACCTCCAGTGCGCTGGGTCGCAGTGTGACCGAAGTGCTGCGCAACCATCAACTGGTGGATGCGTGGCGACGCTGCCAGCAGACAGGCGAGATGCAAAGCGAATCGGTGGAATTGCCCACACGCCGCCAGTTTTTGCAAATCATAGCCATACCTGATACGCACACCAGCGGAAGTCTGCTGCTCACGCAGGATTTGACCCGCGTCCGCAGGCTGGAAACGGTGCGACGGGATTTCATCTCGAATATTTCGCATGAACTGCGGACGCCGCTTGCCTCGCTCAAAGCCCTGACCGAAACCCTGCAAGACGGGGCGCTCACCGACCCCGAGGCTGGTCCACGTTTTCTTGGCAGGATCCTCGCCGAAGTGGATGCGTTGACCCAAATGGCTCAGGAACTGCTTGATCTTTCGCGCATCGAGTCGGGACAGGTCGAGTTGATGCTCACACCGCTCGAGCCGAAGAAACTACTGAACTCCGCGGCGGATCGCATGAGACTGCAGGCGGAACGGGCTGGCTTGAAGTTGCACGTTCGCTGCGCCGACGACTTGCAAAGTGTCCGCGTGGACAAAGCCCGTTTGGAGCAGGTGCTGGTGAACCTCATTCACAATGCGGTCAAGTTCACAAAGCCCGGGGGTGAAATCGTCCTCGAAGCTGAATCAACTTCGGGCGGAATCAGGTTTGCGGTGCGCGATACGGGAGTTGGAATCCCCTTGGAGAGTCTATCCCGCATCTTCGAGAGATTCTATCGCGTGGATAAATCCCGCACAGGCTCGGGCACGGGCTTGGGCTTGTCCATCTCCAGGCATATTGTGGAAGCGCACGGGGGAAAAATCTGGGCAAATAGCAGGGAGGGTGAAGGAAGTGTGTTCTACTTTGAGATTCCTGCCGTCTGAATCTGTTTACCCATTGTTAACCAACCTTTAAGTCCGCGATAAAACACCTGCCTTATCATACAGGCATGGAAACAATGATTGCATCCTTTACCTTCCTTTCATTCGTAACCGTGGTCGTTGTGGATGCCGCTTTCAAACGCAGAGAGTACCTGCGGAAACAAAACACCGCGTAATGCATTATTATTCTTCCTCCTTATGGATCTGCCCGCCCTGGCTTTGAGGCGGGCAGACGAATTTAACAAAACCGCTACATTTCTTTAAAGGACTCTTAATGGCGGGACGATATAAGACAGTCATCGTCTCAAACAGCGGTTTTTTCGTAAAGGAGAAAATTATGGGTTTTGCTGATTTACATATTCATACAACTTACAGTTACGATGGCACAGCTTCCGTGCGCGACGTGCTGGGGAAAGCGAAGCAGCTTGGTTTGAACGTGATTGCTGTTACAGACCACGATGAAATCGCAGGTGCGCTCAAGGCAGTAGAATATGCGCCTAAATACGGCGTGGAAGTCATCCCTGGGAGCGAGATTACCACTGCCGACGGTGACCTGCTCGCATTCTTCATCAGGGAAAAGGTGCCGGCCCGCCTGCCATTGGTCGAGACCGTTTTGCGGGTTCGCGAATTGGGTGGCTTCTGCATCGCGCCGCACCCGATGGCAGGCGGTATGGGGATGAAAAGCTTGGGCAAGCGTGTAATCCTGGAGGCGCTCCGCAACCCACAGGTGGCGGACACCCTGCTCGGAATCGAGACCTACAATGCCTCCGTCATCGACCGCATCAGCAATCAATATGCCCACATCCTGGCAAGCCGGCTAGATATTGCCCACGTGGGAAACAGCGATGCGCATGTGGTGGATGCGATTGGGTTGGGAGCAACGGAATTCGAAGGTGACAGTGCGGCGGATTTGCTGGTGACTTTGAAGGCCAAATCGACGCGGGTCCGCAGGCAAAAGGAATGGAGTGTATTACGTATCCTCGGCAGTTGGGGGCTTTCCTACATGGGAAACACCCTGACCAGAATCACTGGATTGGCGTGGGCATAATTCACCTGACAAAAATCCTGTATCAGGAATGATCGAGAAATGAAAAAAATACTGGTTACAAACGATGACGGCGTGCTTGCGCCTGGTTTACTGACGTTGGTGCGCGAAATGAGAAAACTCGGCGATGTCACCATTCTTGCGCCCGACAGGAACTGGTCTGGCGGCGGACATGTGAAGACGTTGGACCGCGCCCTTCGCATACGGGAATTCCACCTCGAAGACGGCTCGCAAGCCTTTGGCAGCGATGGCGCGCCTTCGGATTGCGTCTCGCTTGCCCTGCTTGGCTTTTTCAAAAAGGACTTCGACCTTGTCGTCTCCGGCATCAACGGCGGGGCAAACCTGGGGCATGACGTCACCTACTCCGGCACGGTCACCGCCGCCATGGAAGCGGTGATTGCGGGCGTGCCAGGCGTGGCGGTTTCGCTTGAAGTTCCAGAAGGCTATGTCGGTCAGGTGGATTTTTGTCCGGCGGCACGTGCGGCGGGAATCGTGGTGCAAAATGTCATCGCGCGCGGGCTGCCCGCCGAGACCCTGCTCAACGTGAACGTGCCGTTTTTAATGATGGACGAAATTATGGGCTTTCGGGTTACCCGCCAGGGACTGCGCGTGTATCACAGCCGACTCGACGAACGCATCGATCCGCGCGGACGTCCCTACTATTGGATCGGCGGCGACGCGCCCACAGGCCTGCCCGAATCAGGCTCGGATGTCGGGGCATTGTCGGAGGGATATGTCTCTGTCACGCCGCTGCAACTCGACCTGACCGCCTATCGCGCCATCTCGGATTTGAACACCTGGGAATGGCGCGAGAACTTGCTTTCTGGGGCGTCTTTATTTCCTGTTCCTGCGGGAATTATTGAACCATAGGAATTTTCTTGAGGGATCTGGAGTGTAAAATCTCCACCTAAGCGATCATAGGGGAACAAATCGTGCCGTGTGGGCATCAAGTTTTTGCCAGCAACACCGTTTCGGCAGACTCAAGATTGGAATAGATTGGGATGATGGCAGGAATGCCGGTTATCTCAAGTATATTTTGCACTTCACTGGTGGGATTTAATATCACCATTTTTCCCTTGCGACTGGCAAGTGATTTTGCATTCACGGTAAGCAGTCGAATACCAATCGATGCGAGAAAATCCACCTTGGACATATCTACAATCATGCGGACATTGTTACCCGCGCAATAGCCCGCAAATTTCGTTTCGATTTCCCCGACTCCTATAATGTCCAATTTACCGGTCAACTTGATCAGGTTGATGCCGTTGTCGAGTTCGCTGGCGTGAAGTTCCATGCTGATTCACCTTTGTTTCTGAAGTGAGGTTATTATATGAAAATCAAGGAAATTTTTGTTAACAACAGGTTATGGTTTTCATAATTGCGGTTTATGACTCACTCGCACTGTTCCTTGCCAGTTTCACCACCCATTTATCCAGCGCCTTGTTAGTATTTAACAAGATGTTAACCTCTCCTTCCAATGTTCTTAAGGGTGGGCGCTTATCATGGCACAGTTACCTAAAAAATCAAGGAGAAAAGAAATGTCCAAAACAGTTCGTTCATTTTTGTTTGTAATCGTGGCCTTGAGCCTCGTGCTTGCCGCCTGCGGCGCTCCCGCCGCTGAAACTGCGGCTCCTGCTGCGGAAGAACCCACCGCGGCTCCCGCCCCCACCACTGCGCCTGAACCCACCGCGGTTCCGACCGAAGAAGACCCGATGGCGATGTATGCCCCCGATGCCGTGGAAGGCGATGTTGTGACCGCCGGTTCCTCAACCGTGTTCCCGCTCTCCGAGCGCATGGCTGAACTCTTCCAACAGGAAGGCTTTGCCGGCAACGTGACCGTCGACAGCATCGGCTCCGGCGCTGGTTTCGAGCGTTTCTGCGTGGCTGGCGAGACCGACATCGCCAACGCCTCCCGCGCCATCAAGGACAGCGAAGTTGAATCCTGCGCCGCGATTGGTCGCGAACCGATTGAATTCCGCGTTGGCACCGATGCCCTCGCAGTGGTGATGAGCACCGAGAACGACTTCGTCACCAGCCTGAGCAAGGAA
>JACRBJ010000034.1 GCA_016234555.1 Chloroflexota bacterium
CTTCGGATGGTTAGGTCGTTACCGCCGTCTGGCTCGCGATTACGAGCACACCACATTATCCAGCGAAAGTATGGTGTATATCGCCAGCTCGCGACGTATGCTGAAAATGCTTCCAACATGACTATTAAATCGCTCTCTTAGATGATTTTCGAAAACTACGCCCGCTTCTCTCATAATCGTATCTAAAGGAGCAGAAGTCAGCTTTGCTAGTCGTGCTCTCAGGTCAGGGTGCTGGATTTCATTAAGGAACCCATAAGTCACACTTTCTGCGCTCTGCATAGGTTCATTGATAGGAATCTGCTCATCATCTTCATCAGGCAGTATGCCCCACATCAAGGCATCTAATGTCCATAAATCAATTTGCAACTCCCTTGCAAGCTGTAATAAGAGTTGACTGACCTGCTCATATTGCTGCCCAGGTGTTTTACCATGCACAAACTCTTGCCAAAGATTCAAATATCTTAAGGCTCTCTCAGATGTGTTATTCCAGACACCGTATTCATCTGGCGAAGAAACAAGAAGAATCGCCGTTGCAAGCGCCTTTCCTAATCCCTTAATTTTTGAAACAGCATCGTTGTAGCGCTCGGGCAAATGCAATTTGTCGTCTAGAAGAATGACAAGGGACTCACGCAGTAAATCCATGTCATCACAAATAGCCAAACCCTTACGATAGAGACCAGACCAGTGTCGGTTGTTTTCAAAATAAAGAAATGAACGAAAATCATCTTCATTCAGTAATGGTATATTTTCAAGCCTGAAAACGGGCTGATAACGCGCTAGTACAATATCGCGGCTTTCAATAACATATCTCATACCCTGTTTCATCTCGGGATCGTTGAGAATCTTCCGAAATTTGACAACAGCCAGATCATAATTTTTAGATTTCATCGCATTTTCTTCCTTTCACCTTGTAGTTGATCCGAACTCTCCTTTGAAAGTCCTATCCAACACGGACCGGACAACTCCTCCCCCGTAGCGGACTGTAGCTCCCGCAGCGACGCGCTCGCACCCAGCCTCCTCCAAATACGACAGGCAAGCGCTTTATTGACATTCAAACTTTCAATGTCGTATTTGGGGGAGGTGCCGAAGGCGGAGGGGGTCTTCACAACTCTCCCTTGAACGCCCTATCCAGCACGGACGGTAACAACGCGTCCAATTCCTCCCTCGTAGCGGACTGTGACTCCCGCAACTCCACCAGCCGCACTTGAACTTTCGTGTCGATTGTCTCTTGTCTCATAAATACTCTCAATTCTCCTTCCCCCAAGTGGGGGAAGGACGGGATGGGGGTCACAACTCTCCCTTAAACGCCCTATCCAGCACGGACGGTAGCAACACGGACAATTCCTCCCCCGTAGCGGACTGTAACTCCCGCAGAGACGCCAGCCGCGCTTGGACACTATCGAGATACGCCACGATGCGCCGCTGTTCGTCGAGAAGGAGCAAGGCAAATTTCACGATATTACCTTTGTTTCTCAGGGTCAGGCACAGTTTCAATCTTTTTCAAATTATCAATATAGTCTTGGGGCAATCCATTATCTTCTGCACCTTGAATAAGATAATTCAAATATGTGTCATGAGGTTTTAATGCATCGTTTATTTTTGTTGAAACATATGTAAAGGCACTTATTGGTTTGCCGTCATTGTCTAAAACTGTAATATTCTGTCTTTCATACCCTCCTTCAATTTTGTCCAAATTTACAATTTCGCTTTCGTCGATTTCAAACAGGACTCCCAAAACAGCACTACCTTTATCAGTAATGATATTAGTCTTACCCGTTCCATCTTTTGTGCTTATCTTGTTAAAAGCTAATTTTTTATCTGGAAGTTTCCCAATACCTACTGGTTTTGCAGATGGTACACGGTTAGTTATTCTTTCTCTCTTCATATTCGAGTCGTAAGCAAAATACAGCTTGCTTTTACTGATTAAAAACTCTCCCTTAAACGCCCTATCCAGCACGGACGGCAGCAACGCGGACAACTCCTCCCCCGTAGCGGACTGTAACTCCCGCAGCGATATCATCCCCTTGTGGGACGCCAGCCATTCGAGTATTCGTGGTCTTATTCGTGGACGGTTTCTCTCCATCATAGTTCACCTTTGAAAGCCTTATCTAAAACACTCGGCAGCAACGCGGACAATTCCTCCCCCGTAGCGGACTGTAACTCCCGCAGCGACGCCAGCCGCGCTTGGACGCTATCGAGATACGCCACAATGCGCGCTGTTCATCGAGCGAGGTAAATGATTCATGCTGCACTATATATCTCATTTGAGATAACCTTGAATTTATCATTCGATCTATGCATTTGATGTAGTCTCGTTGGTGAACCTGCCAGTATTGAAGCAATATTGGCTTTATCATTTTCCTTCATATTGCACCCAAAATAAATTCCTGTGAGTGCTGCTTTTTCATAAGAATACTCAATTCTGCTTAGAGTTGAAAACAAACGCCATTCAGCCTCATAACTCCAATGAGATGATTTTGTCGCCAATAAGTTTCTTGGTAAAGGAGGTAATTCTTTATGCAGTATATCTGAAAGGCTCAGCGGAGGGTATGAATCAGAATAATGAATCTTTATCAAGTTATCTTTGCCTGTTTCTGTAAACGGGGAGTATGAAGTATCAAATTCCAGACAAAATCCTTGATGCCCATACGAATAATGTGACCACATAAGAATGTCGTCATTATTTTCCGAGAGGCATGTCACACCAATATTTGCCCATTGTTTCTTAACCTGATTGGTTGCCTTCAACGAGAACTTTATTGCATTCTCGGTAAATACATCATTTATTTTTCCATCCCTTAGATATACTTTATCAAAGCCTACCTTGTCTTGAGCGGATTCTCTAAGGTGAGCAAAAAGCAGATTCAGATTTTCTTGTGTTACATCAACAATTTCAAAGTTAATATCACAATCAAAAGGATCATTGAAATCTTGTGGCTTTGAAAACCATAAACATCCTTTTCTTAGATTGCTGAATGAATATTCGTTGCACGATTGATATTTATACAATTTTGGCGGCGCAACTTCCTTCATAATCACAACTCTCCCTTAAACGCTCCTCCCGATGGTCGCACGTTCGGCGGACGTCACCAACACCATGCTCGGCGATGATTTCATCCTCCAAGCCAGAGGCATGTAAACTCGGGGCTATGTACGTTCGACAGGTATCGGCTTCATTTGACATGGGGCTACCCCATATTTTCTTCAAGTATACCCGATGCAACTAATATGCCGTGGGCGTCGACGTTGCACCCGCGGACGGTGGGAACAGCCCCAGGTCAGCGGGGAAATCGGGACGGGTGAAGAAGGATTGCTCGAAGCGCAGGGGCTCGTAACCGGGCGCTTCCACAATCAGCGTGATGCGGTCTGTGTCGTGGAAGAAGACTCCCACAAAGGAGTAGATACCGTCATTGTTGGTGGTGGTGATTCCGTTGCACAGGTATTCAGATGTATAGGAGGAATGCTCACACTTGACGGTTGCCCCCTCGATGGGAAGGTTGGTGACGCCGTCCCGAATCGTCCCGTAGACCGCGCCCCAGCCCAGGTCACCAACCGAGGGGACGATTGTCGCACCGGGCGGAGGCGTGTTGCTGGGGATGGCATCCAGCGTCGCAGCCATCACGGCGGTCATCGTCAGGCTGTCAGATAACGATCCCATTTCAGCGGTCAGCATTGCATCCAGGGTTGGAGCCATCTCCGCAGTCAGGGTCAGGCTGTCGCTTGGACAGGGGTAGGCGTCACATTCGGGCGGGGTAAAAGTTTCAAAGCTGGTACTTGTCACAGTGGGCACAGACTCCACAATCACAGCGGGACCACAGGAAGCAAAAAACAGCAAGATCAAACCGATGGGGAATAACAGAAAGATGCCTGGAAATTTTTTCATGATGTTTCACCTCTCAAGGTAATTATACCCGGCACAAAAAGAAGGGCGGGTCTTACGACCCGCCCTTAATAGGGGAAATCAACTACCGGTTACTTGGTATTGTCGATTATCCATTGAGCTTCGCTGATCAACTGGGTGGCTGCTGCGGGAGTGATGTGCTTCCCGCTTTCGTCCTGGACCTTTGCGATAAAGGCGTTCAGGGCGGCAATCACGTCAGCAGGCTTGTTGCTCCTGTATGCGGTAGTCAACTTGGCAATCAGGTCTTTATAAAGTCCCCAGCCTTTGATATCGCCCGACCTGTAATACTGGTCGACGCTTGTCTTCAGGTCGAAGAGACGAAGTTCGACCTTGAAGGTCACCGACTGGGTTGTCGTGTTGCCGGCAAAGTCGATTGCGGTCACGGTGAGCGTGTGGTTGCCCAAAGCCATGGTCGAAAGGTCGATCTTTTGCATGTCGACTACAGGGGTCTCATCGAGCATGGCGGAAACTTCCTTCACGCCGGTGATCGCGTCATAAGCGAAGAAGTCGACCATCACCTTGGTGGGACGCGGATATGACATCGCGCGCGGGGAGTATATTTTCACTATCGGCGCGGTGGTATCGGGCAGATGGATGATGACCCACTGTGCGTCCGCAATCAACCTGTTGGCTGCCAGAGGCTTGATATGCTTTCCGCTTTGCGCCTGGACATACTTGATGAAGGCATTCAGAATGGCGCTTGTGGTTTCGGGCTTGGTGCTCTTCGAGGCGGCGTCGAGCTTCGCCATCAAAGCGGTATAGGTACCCTTATCCTTGATGCTGCCGTCCTGGCGGAAGTTATCGACGGCTGTCTTGAGGCTGTCGATGGTGGCGGTGATACTGAAGGTCACAGATTGCGTGGCGGCGTTCCCAGCCTTGTCAACCGCATTGACCGTGAAGGTGTGGTCGCCCAAAGCCAGGGAGTAGAGAGCGATTGTCTGCCCGTTCGCAACAACTTCACCGTCCAGCAAAGCCTCGGTGGACTTGACACCGGACACGTCGTCGGTGGCGATAAAGTCAAGGACGATGGAATCAGGATGCAGGTAGGTGGTGGCGGTGGGGGCAACAATGGTGATCGCCGGCGGTGTGTTATCTGCAATGAAGCTAAGGCGTCCCTCGATGGCGGGTGAAACGATGCCCTTGAAGGTGACGTAGTCAATCACCGCGTCGCGGACATAGTACTGGGTGTCGGCGACGATCTGGTTGAGGGGCCAGAGTGTCGCGCCCGCGTCGTTGAAGTTGCAGGAACCAGCTGCCAGATAGTTGACCGTTGAGACGTTGTAGTATTTCGTGGCGTCGGTAAAGTCCACTGGGACTCCACCAATGAGCAGTGCGACCACGTTATTACCGTTCGGCAGGGCGGGGTTCAGGTCGTTGTAGATAATCTGGTTGCCGGCATTGATGTCGAGCATGCAGGTGGTGTAATAGGAATATCCGCCATAGCCCGGAACATACTTGTAGTAATAGTAGTTGCGATAGGCGCGTTCCAGCACCGCCTTGAGTTGCGGACCGTTCATCTTGAGTACCACGAGGGAATTCTCGTAAGGCATGGCAGCGAACATGTCCGAAATCTTCAGGGAGTACGGAGCGTCGGGAGTGGCACCGTCCGCGATTCTCCTATTGGTCATCGCACCGGAAAGGTGGAAGTCCACCGGAATGCTGTTCTTGACGCTTAGTTCGTACACAGCAGCATCCGCCTGAAGGTTGGCGCCGTTGGTTTCCTGTGTGAAGGCTTGCAGGGCGTCGATGGGCGTCGTGGTCTGTCCGATGACCGTGTTGTTGTAGTTGTTCAGCAACGCGACATACGGATCGATGATGGCTTTGGTGTCCGGGTCTTCGGGTGTGGTGGCAAGGACGACACTGATGTAGCGTCCGGTCTGGCTGACGACCTCATAGTTGCCGCCGCCCAGAGAGCGCAATCCAATGGACAGTTCGCCAAGCGTGTTGTTGTAGCGATACGCGTGGTTGACAACCACCGGCTTCCCATCGGCATCGGGGATGATGCTCGGCAGGTACTTGTAGTCGCCGAAACCTGAGGCGGGGTTGGTATGGCTGTGACCGCCGACCACGGCGTCCAGACCGGAGACGTTGGCGATCAGGTTGGTGTCGACGTTGGCATCCACTTCGACGCTGGCTGGATTTTCCGTAAAGCCGATGTGCGTCAAAGCGATGAGCACGTCATTGGCGGGGCGTAGTAAAGTCGAAAGTTCCTGCGTCTTGGCAATCGGGTCGGAGAAGGTCAGTCCGGGGATGTTGCTCGGCAGTTCATAGTTGGGGATGCGGTGATTGCCGATGCCGAGGATGGCGACATCGATGTCACCGAGGTCCTTCTCCACGTAAGGCTCGATGTTTGCGGCAGCCAGTCCATAGGAACCGTCGTCGCTAACATTCGCCTGCAAAAGCGGGAAGGTGGCTTGTCCCAGCACGCTGGTGAAGACATCCTTGCCGAAGTTGAATTCGTGGTTGCCCAACGTCATGGCGTCGTAGCCCATGGAATTGAAGGCTTTAATCAACGGCTGCATGTGCAGGGCGGAATCGGCAATTGGAGTGCCGTCAGAGGTGAAGCCGGTGGGCGCGGTCTTGAAGAAATAGCTCATCGCGTCGCCCTGGATGTTGTCGCCGGAGCTGAGCAGCAGGGTGCGGCTGGGGTTGTGCAGCCTTTCCTGTTTGATCAACGAGGCAAGCTGGGTATAGCCGACATAAGAGGTCTTGGGCAGGTTGCCGTGCGAGTCGTTATGATGCAGGACTGTGAGCGGAATGATGCTGCCGCCGGCATCCGTGCCGTCGCGGACGATACGCCCGTCCAGCGTGCCATCGCCGTTGGTACCCGCATACGCGGTATCCGGCGTGCCGTAATGTCCCGAAACGTAGGTGTTGACGGCATTGAGCATGTCGCCCCAATAGGTGATATTGGTCATGTACCGGAAGGCGCTATACCCATCACCACCAGCTGGGGCGAGGAACTCATTTGTACCTACGTTGTAGGTCTTTTCCAGATCCAACGGTTCCCAAGCCATGGTGGTTTTGTTGTAGACCGTGACATCGTACGCGCCCCAGGCATAGGGTTGCGGACCCGGGTTGGTATCCACATATTTGAAGAAGGAGTACTTCAACCCGGCTGGCTGGATGACACCCGCCACATTGGGTCCGTAATTGAGTATTTCCAGAATCTTCGCACCGGTCATCCTGCCTACGATGGTCTGGTTGCCAAACGGCAGGATGGTGAACATGTTGCCGTAGGTGAGAAGCCCCGGCTCGTGAACGCCGTCCACACAGCCGGTGTTGACCCACGCGCCGCCGACGTAACACCAGTCGGTGCGGATACCGCCGGCGTTATTGAAGAAGATGTCGACATCGTTGACCGATTCGCCGTCGCTGTTCAGGTAGTTATAGATGGCGTCGTTGATGAAAGTACCCATCATATTGTCGGCATTGCCACCCTTGCGGGGCAGGTCAACAGCCGAATAGCCAATCGGCAGGTTCACAACGTTCTGATAAGCAGGATCGGTTGCAAAGCCGGTGACGAGCGCGTCGATGGTCGGGTCTTTTGCGCCGGCTGTGAAGCCGGTCGTCCTCGACCAGGTTACCGAGACGGCTCCGCTGGTCGCAACCGTGATATCAGCGCGACCGACCGTACGTCCGTTGTAATAGGCGTGGGCAATGGTCGTGGTTCCGACCACCGTCGCCGCTGCCAGGTTCGAATGGCTGTGTCCGCCGATGATCAGGTTGGCTGGCTTGCCGGCGGTATTCAACCTTGAGGCAAGGGTTTGATCCCCGTAGACTGGAATGCCGTAGCCGTATCCGCCGTCCGCGTAACCGAGGTGACTGAGCACCACGATCACGTCCGCGCCAGCCGTCTTCATTTCATCATAGTAATGAAGAATGGATTCAGCCGGGTCCTTGAAGCACAGACCAGCCGTGGCGGTGGAGACAGTGATGGTGGGGGTTTCAGTGGTGGTCACGCCAATGAATCCCACCTTGACGGTATTCGGGGCTGTGCCAACTTCCTGAATCTCATAGGGAGCATCGGCAAAGGTTGGGGATGTCCAGCCGGCGGTGGCGCAGTTGCCGGTGTCATTCTGGACGATGTTGGCTGTCACGTAGGGATAGGTGGCTTGCGTGGTGCGATCAGCCAAATTCTCCTGCCCCCAGTCGAATTCGTGGTTGCCGAAGGTCGCCACGTTGTAGCCCATGGCATTGTAGGTTGCCACGGTTGGCAAGCCGTGTCCGAGATTTGAAAGCAGGCTTCCCTGCATTTCATCGCCCGCGTCCACCAGCAACACATTGGCGGCGCCCACACTGCCACGGATTGTATTAACCACCTGGGCGACACGCGCCATGCCCGGGTTGCTGCCCGAAGCTTCCAACTGACCGTGAAAGTCGTTGGTATGAAGGATGGTGAACGTTACCGGCACCGCCGGGGCGGCTGCCGCTGTCAACGGGAAAAGGGAAAGCAACAGTGCGAGTGTGACAAAAATCGACACAACGCGGGATGCTATCTTTAAGTTCATGCGAGCCCTCCAGATCATTTTTTATTTTGGTTATATGGAATTACACAGGGGGAAACCCTGCGGTATATGGGGTGGTCAATCCCTTGGAAACCCTGTCCCTCCTTGCCGGCTAAAACAACTTACATGCGCCCTCGATGCCATGAATTGTCAGCCTCTTCAATGTGAAATATTTCTTTTGATGCCTTTCAAAAATGCAAACTCATTATACAATAATTTGTGGCTCTTTTCACACATTAATCGAATTCGTTTTCCTGATTCCCCAAATGGTAAAATACTTTAATGACCTCCCTCACCATCATCGGCGGCGGACTCGCGGGCAGTGAAGCCGCCTGGCAAGCCGCCCAGCGCGGGCTCAAAGTCCGACTCTACGAGATGCGACCCACCCACCCGACGGGTGCGCACCTCACAGGCGACCTTGCCGAGCTGGTCTGCTCGAACTCGCTTGGCTCGAACCTGCCCGATCGCGCTTCGGGCGTGCTCAAAAACGAGTTGCGACAATTGAACTCCATGCTGCTGGTCTGCGCCGAAGCCGCGTCCCTGCCTGCGGGCGGTGCGCTGGCAGTGGACCGCGAAGACTTCGCCCGCCGCGTCACCGAAAAAATCCAAGGCCACCCAAACATCGAAATCGTCCGCGAGGAAGCCGCAGAAATTCCGCAGACACCCGTCGTCGTCGCCAGCGGACCGCTGACCTCCGAAAGCCTCTCGCAGTCCATAGCCAAATTGAGCGGCGAGGAGCATCTCTTCTTCTTCGACGCCATCGCGCCCATCGTCCACGCGGATTCGATCAACATGAAAATCGCCTTCCGCGCCTCGCGCTACGACAAGGGCGAAGCCGACGAGGGTGACTACATCAACTGTCCGTTCACAAAGGATGAATACTATGCCTTCGTCACCGCCCTCCAAACTGCCGAACGCATCGAACTGCGTTCCTTCGAGGAAGCGATTCAGGCTGGCGTCAAAGCAGGACAATTCTTCGAGGGCTGCCTGCCCGTCGAGGTGATTGCCTCGCGGGGAGTTGATTCACTTGCCTTCGGACCGATGCGACCCGTCGGCTTGCGCGACACACGCACAGGACGCCGTCCGTATGCCGTTGTCCAACTCAGGCAGGATAACCTCGCTGGCAGCTTGTACAACCTCGTCGGCTTCCAGACCAACCTCAAGTTCCCCGAACAAAAACGCGTCCTGCGGATGATCCCCGGTTTGGAACATGCCGAGTTCGAGCGCTACGGTCAGATGCATCGCAACACCTTCATCGCTTCGCCAAAACTCCTGCGCCCCACCCTGCAACACATCACGCGCGATGACCTTTTCTTCGCGGGACAAATCACGGGCGTGGAAGGCTACATGGGCAACATTGCCACGGGATTGCTGGCTGGACTCAACGCGGCGCGACTGCTCGATGGGCAGTCGCCGCTCACACTTCCGCAAGAAACCATACTCGGCGCGCTCTGCCACTACATCACCCACGCCGACCTCAAAGACTTCCAGCCGATGAAAGCCAACTTCGGCATCCTCCCGCCGCTGACCTTCGAGAAGAAAACGGGCAAACGCGAACGCGGTCAACTGTATGCGGATCGCGCCTTGAATGCGTTGAAGGAATATTTAGCAATGGAGTCAAAAGTCTCCTGACTTTTGACTGGCGCAAGCCAACGACAGGAGTCGTTGGACTCCGCAAGGAACCACCATGAACAAACGAACCGTTACCATCTACCTGACCTTTATCGGGATTTTGTTTCTTCTCGTCTTCAGTTTGTATGCCGCTTCGTTTATTAACCGCGAGCCTGCCGCCCCGCTTGCCACGCCAACAGCCATCGCGACTCCAACCGCAGCCAAGCCCGCCGTCTTTGACGGTTCCCGCGCACTGGCTGACGTGCAGACACAGGTGGACTTCGGTCCGCGCATCCCCGGCACGGAGGGACATGACCAAATCCGTGAGTGGATGCGCTCCGAGTTGGAAGCTGCCGGCTGGACGGTCGAAACCCAGGAAGCGGAACGCATGGGACATGCTATCTACAACATCATCGCCAAACGGGATGCCAGGTCGCCGCAGATCATCCTCGGCGCACACTACGACACCCGCATGTACGCCGACCACGACCCGACACCGGGCATGCAAGCCATGCCCGTCCCCGGCGCAAACGACGGCGCTTCAGGTGTGGCAGTCCTGCTCGAACTGGCGCGGACACTGCCCAAAGACTCCGTCCCCGTCTGGCTGGTCTTCTTCGACACCGAGGACAACGGCAACATCGCGGGCTGGGACTGGATTCTCGGCTCCCGCGCCTTTGCCGAAAAACTGGAAGCGAAGCCGCGAGCCGTGGTCATCGTGGACATGATCGGCGATGCGGATTTGAACATCTACCTCGAAAAGAATTCGAACAAGGAAATCCGCGCGGAAATCTGGTCTACCGCCGAGGGCCTGGGCTACGCTGACAAATTCATCAACGAGGAAAAATTCAGCATGTTGGACGACCACACCCCCTTCCTTGAAAAAGGCATCCCTGCCGTGGACATCATCGACTTCGACTATCCCTACTGGCACACCACGGAGGACACTCCCGACAAGGTCTCGGCTGAATCCCTGAAAGCCGTCGGCGATACGCTGTTGAAGTGGATTATGTCAGAGTCAAAAGTCCCCTGACTTTTGCCGCCCAACGACGGGAGTCGTTGGACTCCATAAAATATGGTCAAAACACCGAACAAGGCGTAAACTTAAGGAAATGACAGTCCACGAGGCTCTGAAAAAAATCCGCACCCACTGGATGGAACGCGTTTCCCGCGAACTGGCTCGCGGCGAAGGCGTGCGCACCGGCTTCGTGGAGCAACTCGAACGCTTCTACGACCTGCTCGAGCAGACCGTCGTCACCGGCGACAGCGCCTGGCTCGACTCGATCCTCTACGACTGGGGACACTCACCCACCGAGACCAACCTGGAGGAAGGGGAATACGACGTTTCCTTCCTGATCAACCGCATGGTCTCGCTGACCATCTCTGTGGCGCGCGAAAACCTGAACAAAACCGACGCGCTGGCTCTGCTGGCGGCGGTCATCCCGGTCTTCACCCACAGCCTGAGCGTGGTCATCCGCTACGAGATGGAGACCCGCGTGGCGCACATCTCCAGCGAGTTGAACAAGACCCAGGACAAGCTCCAGCAACTGGACCGCAACAAATCCAAATTCATTTCGGTGGCGGCGCACGAGTTGAAGACCCCGCTCACCCTCATTGAAGGCTACACCACTATGATGGTCGAAATGATGGAAAGCGGCAGTCCGTCCTCCATCGAAAACCTGCTCAAGGGAGTCAACAAGGGCATCCTGCGCCTGCGCGAAATCATCGACGACATGATCGACGTCTCGCTGATCGACAACCACCTGCTGACCCTCAACATCCAGCCGATGTCGGTCGGGCATTTGTTGAACCTGCTGGATAACGAGCTTCGGAAAACCACCACCAGCCGGCAGCAGACACTGGTCGTGAACCATTTCGAGGGGAGCGAACTGGTCATCTACGGCGACGCGGAACGGCTTTACCAAGCTTTGCACAACGTCGCCATCAACGCCGTCAAATACACGCCCGACGGCGGCACGATCACCATCGACGGGCGGATGCTGCCCGGCTTTATCGAGGTCACCGTCGCCGACACGGGCATCGGCATCTCGCCCGAAAACCAGTCGTTGATCTTCGAGAAGTTCGGTCAGCTTGGACAGACAGACCTGCACTCCAGCGGCAAGACAAAGTTCAAGGGCGGGGGACCAGGCTTGGGGTTGCCCATCACCCGCGGCATCATCGAAGCGCACGGCGGGACGATCTGGGTCGAATCGGATGGACACGACGAGGTCAAACTAAAAGGTTCGACCTTCCACATCCTCGTCCCCACCCGCACCGAAGCCACCGACCCGATGATCACAAAGTTCTTCGGCCCCTTCGAAAAGACAAAACAGGAATTGGAAACGGAAACCAGTGGCAAAGAAAATCCCCCAACCGACAACCCCGCCGCGTGAACGCGCCTTTCTCGTCGGCGCGGAAATCCGCGGCAACAAACAACTGCTCACACTTGAAGATTCACTTTCGGAACTCGCCCTGCTTGCCGACACCGCAGGCGTGGACGTGGTCGGCGAGCTGACCCAAAAACTGGATCGCCCGCACGTAGTAACCTACATCGGTCCCGGCAAAGTGGAGGAATTGATCGCGCTCGCCGAGGAGACTCTCGCGGACGTGGTCATCTTCGATGATGAACTTTCACCGCGCCACCAGCGCGAGTTGCAAAAGGCGCTCGGAAAAACCATCCGCCTGATCGACCGCACGGCGCTCATCCTCGATATTTTTGCCCAGCACGCGCGTACCAGCGAGGGCATGTTGCAGGTGGAACTGGCGCAGTACGAATATAACCTGCCGCGCCTGACTGGCGCCTGGACCCACCTCGAACGGCAGGCTGGCGGCGGCGGCGGACGCACCGGCTCGGCTGGCGGAGTCGGCTTGCGCGGTCCCGGCGAAACCCAGCTCGAAGTGGACAAGCGCGTCATCCGCAAGCGCATCACCCACATCAAGCGCGAACTGGAAAAGGTGGAGGCGCACCGCATGAGGTATCGCGCCCAGCGCAAGCGTTCGCGCATCCCGATAGTTGCCATTGTTGGCTACACAAACGCCGGCAAATCCACCCTGCTGAATCAGATTGCCAAAGCTGAAGTCTACGCCGCCGACCAGTTGTTCGCCACGCTCGACCCCACCACCCGCCGCGTACAGCTCCCCGGCGATGACCTGGCGCTCTTCACCGACACGGTCGGCTTCATCCAAAAGCTCCCCACCACGTTGATTGCCGCCTTCCACGCCACGTTGGAGGAAATCGCCGAAGCGGACTTGCTTTTGCACGTGGTGGATATTTCCCACCCCAACGCGCTCGATCAATTCGAGGCGGTGCAGGAGACGCTGGGCGAAATCGACGCGAGTCACATCCCGATGGTCACGGCGTTGAACAAGTCAGACCTGTTACAGCATCCCGAACAGGCGCGCGAAATTTTGAAGGACTTCCCCAAGTCGGTTTCGGTGTCCGCCATCGAAGGGACCGGCATGGACGACCTGCTGCATCTGGTCCGGCAGGAACTGTTCGAATCGTATGCCCCCATCCACGTGCGCCTGCCCTACAAACAGGGCGCGCTGATTTCCCTCTTCCACGAGTTGGGACAGGTGGAACGCGTGGAACACGAACGCGGCGGCGTGGTCATGCAGGGACGCATCCCCGGCAGGCTGCTGGCTCAATTTGCAGCCTGGCACGCGCAACCTGTCGAAGCCCGCGAGACACCGGACGATTTTGATGATGACGAACCTTTGGAGGAGGAATAATGTCGAAATTTTTGGACCGCGCATCCGAATTCCTGGCACACCGCAAGGGACTGCTTCCCATCATCGGGTTGGTTTTGATTTTGATCAACCTGCTGATTCAGTTCATCTTCCCCGGTAGTTTTATCGCGTTGAGCAATCTCTTCCTCCACTTCGGGCTGATCGTCGCCATCCTCGGCTTGATGCTCGCCTGGGCGTTGTGACCGAACAAGTGACAGCTACCTCAAGAGTAAACTATGGACCGTAACGGTTGTATTGGACCTGTATTTCCTGCCGTATTTGTTGCGTTAACACCGATAGTTGTATATTACTTGGAAGATAAATATACAACTATCGAGTTGCTGGGGCATCGATTTGACACCATGGAGACTGTTTTTCCTGTTTATGCTATAGTAGGCATAATAATTACATATCTGTCGAACACCAAACGAAAGTCTCCTAAAAAATAGAAGAAGATAAAGAATGATGGTTTGGAATATTAGGTGTTAGGTAATGTAACTGAAATTACTAAAAATACCCTTTGAGCCATTAACGAGCTTGCCATTCCGAGACCTGACAGGTTTTATCGTGGACTGAGGCAACCGTAGCCCGTGCGCGAACAAGGGTTCGAGTCGAAAGGCGTGACGTGAAAACCTGTCAGGTCTGAGGAATCGTCCAGTAACGTGAAGGAACCATCCAGCAACTTGAAGGAATCATTCAGTGACATGAAGGAATTGTCCATTAACAGGTAGGAATCGTTCAGCGACTGGTAGGAACCGTCCGGTAACAGGTAGGAATCATTCAGAAACAGGTAGCAACCGTCCAGGAAGCGGTAGCAACCATCCAGCGAGCAGTAGGTGACCTCTGAATCGGATGGGTTCGGGCAAAAAAGACCTCGGAAATCTGCGAGATTTCCGAGGTCTGCCATATCGAGCGGTTACATCGCCACGGCTCACTTTGTGGGGCTTATGGAGCTACGGCACGATCCAGCGCAAAACGGGGATTTTCTGAATAATCGCCACCAAAGCAAAAGACATAAGAAAGACCATCAACCCCAGCGGGGGAATCATGTAAACCGAGGAACCCATCGAAAACCAGCCGCTGACCGCGGGGAGCTTTTCGAGTTCGGCAAGCACGATGACGTGGATCAGGTAAATCCCAAAACTGGCACGACTCAAGGGGACAAGGATACTGTTCAGTCGGTCACCAATCTGAACCTCCCGTAACAGGATGAAGGCAAGGGCGGTCATCAACACGACGTTCACGCTCAAATAGCTGATGAAATACTCGGATTTCTGGTAGGTATTCAGAAACGTGGTGCCAACCAATAACAGCAAAAACAGGACGGCGAGTCCGTACAAGCGGGGACGGGTGAACTCGAATTTCCCCAGCAGGTAGCCCAGCATGAAATATCCGCTGTAGCCGGCGATAAAGTAAAGCTCGAAGCCGATCTGGATCGGGGTGAATTCCTGCAAAAGGGCAAACACCGGCACAACCAGGAACCACAGTCCGCAAAAGTAGAACAGGTCGCGCAGGGTCGCCTTCGAGACAAAGACCCGCAGGATGGGCGTGAACAGGTACAGCCCGATCAACGCATAAAAGAACCACAGGTGATTCTCCCGCGGACCCCGGATGATCTTGATCACGTAGCTTGCTACAAGCTTGAGTGAGAAGGGCAGGTCGAAGCCCTCCCGTTTCCACAGCAGGTAGATCACAGACCATGCCAAAAAGGGAATGAGCACCTTCAAGGCGCGTTTGCGGAAGAATTCCCCGTACGGCTCCTCCTTCCGCAGCAGCAAATATCCGCTGACCATGAAGAACAGCGGGACGGCAATACGCGACAGGACAAAATAAAACGAGGGCACCAGTTTGGGTCCGCCGCCATGAAATGAAATGTGCGCAACCACCACGAGAAAAGCGCCGACCACGCGGATCAAATCCACCCAGCGCAAAGCCGAAAAGGAGGAAGTTTTCATGGCGAAATTATACCTTGTCCCGCAACGCAGTGATTTGAATTAGAATCGGGACATGCCGCTGCAAACGGGTCAAACGCTTCTCAACCAATACCGCGTGGAGGAATTCGTCACAACCACGCCGCTGGGGGAATTGTACCGCGCGGCAGACACCCGCAGCGACAAACCGCTGGCGTTGACCCTTCTGCCAAAGGTAATCTACGAAAACGCCGAAGCGCTCAAAAGCCTCGACGCAGAATCCGTCAAACTGCGAGGCATCTCCACCGCCCCGACCAACCTCGCCGCATATCTCGGCTTGTTCCAAACGCCCACCTTTGCCTTTTTGCTCGAAGACTGGGTGGACGGTCCCTCGCTGGTCGAAATAATAAAAAAGGCTCCGCTGGGCGTCAACGAAATTCTCATCTATCTCAAGGCGCTCTGTTCCGCGCTCGAAGCCCTGCACAGGCAAAATTATCTGCATCTCAACCTTGCGCCAGAGTTGATCCGCGTCAACAGGCAGGGCGAAATCTTTTTGGGCGGCATTGCCACGGCAAGACAGGTCGGCAGGCAGGCTGAACAGGTCAAATGGGGAAATTATCCGCACTTGTATTTTTCACCCGAACAGTTCAACTTCCAAATCCCCACTACCGCGTCGGACACCTACGCCCTCGCCGTCCTCATCTATCAACTTGCCACGGGCGTGTGGATCAACGGCAAGTCCGCGCCCAAAACGGATGAAGCCATCAAGCGGGCGCATCTCGAAGTCACGCCGCCCGCGCCCATCTTGCTGAATCGGGAACTCCCCGACCACTTCTCGCGGATGCTGCTCTGGGCGCTGCGGAAGAAACCCGAAGACCGCTTGAAGACCACCACCGAATTGTTGTCTTCGCTGACGCTTGGAGCGCGCGCTTCGGTGGACGAAGTTCCGCTGCGAGCTGACCCTGCAACCCAGTCCGGGCGGACGGCTGGTCCACTCACGACGGAGATTCTCAGCCAGTGGAGTTTCCTGCCGCCGCCCAAGCCTGTCCTCCTTTCCCAGGGTGAGCAGCCCATCGAAGACCGCATGGCGGAACTCAAAAAATCGCAGCCGCGAAAAAGCAGGGCGCGGAACAGCGTCATATCGATTTTTATCGTTATGATGGTGGCGGGTTTCGCCTCCCTGTTCTGGTTCGTGCGCCCCGCACCGGAGAAGAATGATCTCCCCACGCCGATTCAGTTCACGCCTTTTGCGGCAGATTACACGCCGCCCCCGACCTTCACCCCGCTCCCCAAGCCGACCGACCCCAAGGGCGGGCGCATCGCCTTCACCTGCACCCGCGGCGACTACAACCAGCTTTGCATGATCAACCGCGACGGCAGCGGGCTGATCCAACTCTCCGACATGGAGGCAAGCAATTACTATCCTGTCTTCACGCGGGATGGCGGCGGGCTTTTATTCGCCTCCAACCGCAATGGTCCGTTTGATTTGTATCTCCTGCTCTTTGGCGAGAAACAACTTTTTCAAATCACTGAAAATGTGGGGAACGTCGTCTCGCCCGATTACTCGCCCGATGGACGCAGGATTGTTTTCGTCAACCAGGCAGGGGATGGACCCGCCTCCATTTGGATGGTCAACGCCGACGGGTTGAATCCGCATCTCGTCTACGCGGGACCCGACACCATCGTCGCCGCAGCCTGGTCGCCAGATGGGGAAAGAATCGCCTACGCCATGTCTGTCGGCGCGCCGCAGGAGTACGAGATTTTCACGATGAACACAGAGGGAAAAGATCACGTCCGCATCTCGCAGGGGTTGCAGGGCATCGGCGGAAGCTTGAGCTGGTCGCCCGACAGCAAAAGCCTTTTGATCTACGCCGGTCCCTTCGGGGACAAGAATATTTTCAAGCTCGAAGTTGCTGACGGCGCCTACGCCCAACTCACCGACGGCGGAAACAACGCGGGCGCGTCGTACTCACCCGACGGGAGATACATCGTCTTCAACTCGCTGCGCAACGACGACCAGGCGGATTTATATATCATGCGCGCCGACGGCACGAACCAGGTCCAGCTTACCAATCATCCCGAACCTGATTGGGGGGCACACTGGACGGAATAAAAGCCCAAGGCTGATGAAACACTCAATGGATGTGATCAACTTCGAGGGCAGATGTTTTGAAGTCCAAACAAAGCCTGACAATTTTGCATCCAATCCTGTCCGCAGGATTTTTTTATAACCCGTGAGGGAATTTCCAATAACAAATCATCAGAAAATGAAAAGCAATTGATACGGCTTAAAACCTTTACATGTGGGACATTTAAAGTATCATTGCGACCCAATGGCGTTTTTCCCGGCTCGACCACCGGGGAGGGCGCTGTTCATCTTTAATCCAAAGAAAAGGAAGTTATATGAATGTCCAAACAGCCAAGTTCGTATCTGTCTTCTAAGTTGGAAGCCCGCCCGAAAGCCAATGGCAGTGGAAACGGAATTTTTTCGTTGGAGCCAATCCGCAAGGGTGAGCTCGTCGCCGTTTTCGGGGGCGTCGTCTATGAATGGGACGCCTTTATCCACCTCCCCGAACGTGACCGCACTTTATGCATTCAGGTCGAAGACCGTTTGTTTCTGGTGCCGCGTCCGATTGGCGAGGGAGATTATGTCAATCATTCCTGTAATCCGAATGCAGGTCTTTCGGGACAGATCGGACTCGTTGCAATGCGAGACATCAAAGTCGGCGAGGAAGTTTGCTTCGACTATGCCATGAGCGACACCATGCCCTACGATGAATTCGAGTGCGGGTGCGGGCAGCCAACCTGCCGTAGAAAAGTCACCGGCAACGACTGGCAAAAGCCCGAACTTCAAAAACGCTATGCGGGATTTTTCTCCCCGCATGTCCAGCGCAGGATAGATGAAAGGCGCGCCTTCGAACAAGCCATGCGTATGGCAAAAGCGCCCAAGTTTGCTTCGCCAATGCCGTTGTATGAGTAGAAAAAAGACAGCCTTGTGAGAAATCGCAGGGCTGTCTTTTTTATTGAAGTACGTAGTAACGACTTCAGTCGTTTTTTTATTATCAACACCACAGCTGCACCTGTCCCACCTGCACTGCGCCTAACACAGTGCGGCTAAGTGTGACAGACGGTGCCAGGAAAGTCGTTAACTTCTATACGATTTGTGAAAGCGCGATCCACTCGCCGGTTTGTTTGGGGTGAGTGGTTCTTACCAGCAAGTTTTGCTCCACCAATTTGTTTATCATGCGGTTTGCAATTTCGTTCGACCAGCCAAATAGCTTGGTTACATCCCGCAGTTGCGCCGCGCCAACCATTTTGAAATACAACTCAAGTAGTTTCGCGCGCGCTCGTAACTCGGTGATCTTCCGCGCCTGCTCGGAAAGTTCAGGGAAATGGCGGGTGGTGATTTCGTAAATGTGCGAATACTTCCACGAACCTGCCTGCGCCACACCCACAGGCAAAATCTTGAAATCCCTCTGCAAATATTCCAAAGCCTTGTTGAATTCAGAATCTTTTGCGTTCGCCAGTTTCGACTCGCGGCGCAGGTCGATGGTGTGCATGGCTCCCTTGTCAAGCAGGGCTTCGTAAACCTGCTTGGCAGACTGAGGCAATCGCCCCTCCTGATAGGCAATCAGGTAATCCTCTTCGGGAGAACCATAATTTTCAGAGAGCGCGTAAAAATAGGGAGCGATCTCCAATGAAATCATCGTGGCTTTGCCGCGTAATATTTTGCCGTAATACCATATCTTCTTATCGAGGGCATTATCCTTCCAGCCCCAGGTAATGTGTCCGGGGTCATCGTGTTCGTCGGCAACGGGACGGTTTCCCGCCACCGCCACCCACAACGAGGGCAGGTCAATGCCTTTGATGGGCCAAAAGTACGTAAAGCCGCGTTCGTTAACAAATTTCAATGCCTGGGCTGGCGAAGTAAGCCTCCTGCCCGGTAACAGGTTGAAGGTCCGCGTGCGAAGCGCTTGTAATTTTTTGAGGTCAAGTTGAGTCATTGGCTAAATTTTAGTCCACTTGAGAGAGAATTGACAGATCATGGTTGTCAAAATTTTTAGAGACATTTCCGAGTTGAGTCAGGCGGCAGCAAAAGGATTCATCGAAATCGCAAATCAATCCATCGCACAGCGCGGACGATTTCTGGTTGCACTTTCAGGGGGCAGTACGCCAACAAAGCTCTATGAACGCCTTGCGGATGAATCGCTGGATTGGAGTCGCGTTCATTTCTTTTGGGGCGATGAGCGTTGTGTACCTGTGGAAGATGTGGGAAATAGTTACGGGCAGGCGAAAAAAGTCTTGTTCGACAAAATCGGCGCGACGAACATTCACCGCGTCAAATCCGAACTCGAGCCTGATTCTGCAGCGACAGACTACGCCCACACTTTGAGTCAATTTGCCGACCCGCCGCTGGACTTTCCTCGCTTTGACCTGGTTCTGCTCGGCATGGGCGATGATGGTCACACTGCCTCGCTATTTCCCGGTTCACCAGTGGATGTGAGCACGCCCACGCTGGCAGTAACGGCACATTATCAGGACCGCCCCGCCAACCGCATCACATTGACCCCGCCGGTGTTTAATCAGGCACGGGAGGTCTGGTTTTTGGTGACAGGGCAAAGCAAAGCCGAAACACTGAAAAACATTATCAAAGGCGAATTCAACCCCGCAATATATCCCGCGCAACGCATCCGTCCCGTTGACGGAAATTTAGCCTGGATGATCGATGAAGCTGCGGGAAGTTTAATCAAATAAACTTCCGACGTCTTGAAGACGTCGGAAGTTTCAAAGCCAAAGGAGATTTACAAAATGGAATTAGCGTTAATTGGGTTGGGGAAAATGGGCATGAACATGGCAAAGCGCCTGATGCGCGGCGGACATCGTGTCGTCGGCTATGCCCGCACAAAGGAAACGGTGAACGCTGCGGTCAAGGAAGGCGTGGAAGGCGCGTATTCGATTGAGGAAGCCGTCGGCAAGTTGACCTCCTCTCCGAAGGTGGTCTGGGTCATGGTTCCTGCGGGAACCACTACCACTGAGACCATCGAAAAGGTCGCGGCATTTTTGAAAAAGGGCGACATCATCATTGATGGCGGAAATTCGAATTACAAGGAGACCATCAAGCACGCTGAAATGCTCAAAGCCAAAGGCGTCGACTTTGTAGATTGCGGCACCAGCGGCGGTGTTTGGGGACTTTCCGAAGGGTACAGCCTGATGATCGGCGGCAAACTGGAAGTGACCGAAAAACTGCGTCCCATCTTCGAGACGCTCGCTCCCAGCAAGGAATTGGGCTGGGGACGTGTTGGTCCGCACGGCGCAGGGCACTATGTCAAGATGGTACACAATGGCATTGAGTACGGCATGATGCAGGCCTTCGCTGAAGGCTTTGGTATTTTGAAAGCCAAGGAAGAATTCGGGCTTGACCTGGCACAGGTCTCACATATCTGGCAGCACGGAAGCGTTGTCCGCTCGTGGCTGCTCGACCTGGCGGCGAACGCCCTCGACGAGGATACCGAATTGAAAGACATCAAGCCCTGGGTGGCTGATTCAGGCGAAGGCCGCTGGACAGTCTTTGAATCCATTGACCTCGATGTGCCCGCCCCCATCATTACCCTTGCCCTGCAAATGCGCTTCGCCAGCCGTGACGAAGAAAACTATCCCGCCCGTATGCTCTCGGCGCTCCGCAATCAATTCGGCGGACATGCCATGGAGAAAGCCAGGTAGATGACGGATGCCTGACAACGGAAAGCTGATTTCCATTATCCGTCTTTAATGGTCAAACTTTATGAATAGCTTACTTTACAACGGACTTCCGACAACGATCATCATCTTTGGCGCTTCAGGTGACTTAACCCAGCGCAAGCTGATTCCATCGTTGTTTAATTTATTCCGCAAACATCGCACCCCAAAGAAACTCCAGATCGTCGGCTTCGGTGCCACGGAGTTTAGTGACGAACAATTCCGCGAGCGACTGCACACCGGCGTCAAGGAACATGCCGGGTATGACTTTACCGAGGAGGAATGGAGTATTTTTGCACCCAACCTTTCCTACCACCAGGGAAAATATACCGAGGCTGGCGACTTTGTTCGACTGGCGGAACGCCTTACCCAACTCGAAGACGGCGGAGCCAATCGTCTTTTTTACATGGCTCTTCCGCCCACCCTCTTCCCAGTCATCATTGATAATCTTGGGAAGTCGGAACAGTTGCATGAGAATGGAGCATGGCGGCGCGTGGTACTTGAAAAACCCTTCGGGACAGACCTCGAGTCAGCAGTCACACTCAACAACCAGGTGCACAAGGCACTGAATGAGAACCAGATCTATCGCATCGACCATTATCTCGGCAAGGAAACCGTACAGAATATTCTGTTCACCCGTTTTGCCAACACCATCTTTGAACCCATCTGGAATCGCACCTACATCGACCATGTGCAAATTACCGTGGCGGAAACCGTCGGACTGGAACATCGCGCAGGTTTTTACGATGGCGTCGGTGTACTGCGCGACATGTTCCAAAACCATCTGCTGCAACTGCTATCTCTTGTGGCGATGGAACCGCCCGCCTCGTTCAGTGCAACACACTTGCGAAATGAAAAGGTCAAAGTCCTCAGCGCCATCCAGCCGATGACACCCGAACAGGTGGCGAAGGGCACGGTCAGGGCGCAGTACAAAGGCTATCTAAACGAGAATCAGGTCAATCCCAATTCCACCACCCCCACCTACGCAGCAATGCGGCTTTATATCAATAACTGGCGCTGGAAGGGCGTTCCGTTCTACCTGCGCTCCGGGAAAAATCTGGCGGAAAAACTCTCACAGATTATTATCCAGTTCAAGGAGCCGCCGCTCGCCATGTTCCCCATGCAGACCACGAGACCCAACATGCTTGTGCTGTACCTGCAACCTGACGAAGGACTGCACGTCCGCTTCGAGGCGAAGGCGCCAGACACCGTCGCCGAAACCCGCTCGGTGGATATGGAATTCCATTACGCTGAAGCCTTCGGTCCCACCGCGATACCCGAATCCTATGAAAGGTTGCTGCTCGACACCATTCAGGGCGACGCCTCGCTCTTTACCCGTGCGGATGAAGTGGAGACTGCCTAGTCGTTGATCGATCCCATCTTGCAGACATGGGAGACCCACCAGACTCCGTCTCTGGCTGTTTACCGACCCGGTAGCTGGGGCCCCCCCGAAGGTTACGAGCTGCTCGCCCGCGACGGGCGGCGCTGGCTGAATGAGGAAGCCAGCATGATGCTGGATAAGTAGCCAATCAAAGACTGTCCACTTGGACAGTCTTTGATTTTTCCCTCCGCAGTATATTTGTGGACAAGGTACAAAAATTAATGTTTCAACCCTGCAACCAAAATATAATTTAGACGTAAATACACCAGAAATCGTCCCCAAATTGGGGAGTCATTCACAAAGGAAAACAAGATGAAAAACATAAAATTCTTAGCATTGGTCGTTCTTGCCCTGACCCTGGCGGCTTGCGGAACAGCGCAGGCAACTCCCGAAGCCACCCCCGTCCCGACCGTCGTCGCGGACGATACCATCATCGCCGAAGGCAAACTGGAGCCGGTCCACTACACGGAACTGGCTTTGAATGCCAGCGGACTCGTCAGCGAAGTTCTTTTCGTCGAAGGCGACAAGGTAAAGGCTGGCGACGTGATCGCACGCCTCGATGCCGACCAGGCGCAGACCCTCGAAAGCGCCCAGGCAAAAGCCGCGCAGGAAATGACCACCGCCTACCAGGAAGTGCGCGACGCGCAATTCAAGCTGGATAACTTCGAAGTTCCCTCCGACTTCAACGGCATGACTCCTCCCGAGGCGGTCAGCGCCATGCTGATTGCGCTGGACAAGGCGCGCACCGACTTCGAGCCTTACGAAGACCTCGAAGAACGCCTCTCACGGGAAATGAGAAACGACGACCCTTCCAACCCGAAGGTATACCGCGACACGGCAAAGAATTACAAACGCGCGCTGGACGACGCCTGGGCTGACTATCGCAAAGCCATTCAGTGGATGGAACTGGAATCAACGTTGCAAAATGCCAAATCGCGCCTGATTCTCGCGCAGCGTGATTACGACGCCCTGCAAGACCCGTCCTTTTCCTCGGATACGGCTGGGACCCGCGCCGCGCTGGCAAATGCCGAAGTCCGCGCACCGTTCCCTGGAGTCATCACAAATCTCGACCTGAAAGTCGGCGAGTTTGCGGCTTCGGGCAACCCCGTCATCACCATCGCGGACGATTCGCAGTGGCTGGTCAAGACCACCGACCTGACCGAAATCGATGTAGTCAACGTGAAGGAAGGTCAGGCTGCCATCGTCACTCTGGATGCGCTGCCCGATGTGGAACTCAAAGGCAATGTGTTCTCGATCAGCCAGAATTATTCCGAGAACCAGGGCGACATCGTTTACGAAGTTACCATCCTGCTGACGGATTCCGATCCCGTCATGCGCTGGGGTATGACCGCGGAAGTCAAGTTCAAATAACCGCCCTTCCAGGTGGAACGTCCCGAAGGCTGCAAGTCCAACCTTCGGGACGATGTTCAAAATCAATCACCAAGCCGGAGAAAGTCACATGTCAATGTTCCCAGAACACAGGGAAATCCAAAGGGGTTCCCCAATCATCGAACTGCGCGACGTGCAAAAGACGTTCAAGAGCGCCGCGGGAGATTTTCAGGCCCTCAAGGGCATTGACATGGAAATCCGCGCTGGCGAGTTTGTCAGCATCATCGGCAAATCGGGCAGCGGAAAATCCACCCTGCTGAATATGATCACCGGCATCGATCGTCCATCGACAGGCGAGGTCATGGTCAACGGTTCCGCCATCCACGAAATGAGCGAGAATCAACTGGCGGGATGGCGGGGCGGGAACATGGGAATCATCTTCCAGTTCTTTCAACTGCTCCCCTCCCTCAGCCTGATGCAAAACGTGATCCTGCCGATGGATTTATCGGGAAAGTACAAGCCGCGCGAGCGGCGTGAACGCGCGGAACATTTACTGGAGATTGTGGGTCTCACCGAGCACAAGCACAAACTGCCCAGCATGGTCTCCGGCGGACAGCAGCAACGCGCCGCCATGGCGCGCGCCCTCGCCAACGATCCGCCCATTCTCATCGCGGACGAGCCGACGGGCAACCTTGACTCAAAGACTGCCGAAACCATCTTCGGCTTGTTCAATGATCTAGTTAACGAGGGCAAGACCGTCATCATCGTCACCCACGACAGCAGCCTCGCAAAGCAAACTCATCGCACGGCGTTGATCGCCGATGGCGAGATCGTCAACGAGTACGTCGCCAAAGCCATGCCCACCCTGACCTACGAACAAATGCTGAATGCCAGCCACAAATTCAGCCCGCGTCAGTACGAAGCGGGCGCAATGATCGTTGCCGAAGGCACAAATGCGGATGCGTTCTATGTAGTATCGAAGGGAACGGTGGAGGTTGTCCTGCCGCGTAAGAATCAATCCGACGTGACCGTCCTGCAACTGGGACCCGGCAAGTTCTTCGGCGAGATGGCGTTCTTCAACGGGCACAAACGACACGCATCCGTTCGCGCCGCGGAAAGCGGACCCGTCGAAGTGCTCGCCATCCACTACGACCAGCTCGATGAATTGCTGGACCAATCCGAAGTCACACGCGAAGCGCTCCACCAGATGGCAGACCGTCACGAACGGGAAAACATCCAACGGCTCGAGGCGGGTATCTAACATGGGCGTCCTCTGGTACAAGATCTGGTTCGACCTGTGGCATAACAAGACGCGCACCCTGCTCGCTGTTTTCAGCATCGCGGCGGGAGTTTATGCGGTGGGCGCGATCTTTGGCATGAGCGACCTGCTCACCACCAACCTGAACAAATCGCATCGCGCCGTCCTTGCCACACATGTCAATGTGATGCTCGAAACCATCGTTGACCGCGAGACGCTTCTCAGCCTGAAGGATGTGGAAGGCGTGGAGGACATCGAGCCGTACAACTCGGTGAGCATTTTTTATAAACTCCGCCCCGAAGATGACTGGCGTCCGGGTGTGATTCAAATGCGCGACGACTTTGAAAATCAAAAGTACGAACTGCTCCAGTTGCGCGAGGGTCATTGGCCTCAAATCAAAAACGAGGTTGCCGTGGAACGCATGGCGGCGCAATTCCTGGACATCGGTATCGGCAATTCGGTCATCTTCAAGATCGACGAGAAGGAGCGCACCGTGCCAGTCACCGGGCTGGTGCGCCACCCGTTTGTCCCGCCGCCGCAATTTCAGGATCTGGCATTCTTCTTCATGAGCGGTGAAGGCATGGAACGGCTGGATATTCCCGAAGGGAAGTTTGGTTCGTTCTATGTGCGCGTGACCCCATACAGCGCCGACTACGCCAGGGTGGTCGCAAGTGCCATCAAATCCAAATTGGCGAAGCAGGATATCCGCGTCGCTGCGTTCATGTATGAAGACCCTGACAAACATTGGGGCAGCGCATTCTTCGACGGCATCACGCTGGTGCAAAAACTGCTCGCCCTGATCTGCGTCATCATCAGCGCGGTGCTGGTTTACAACACACTTTCCAACCTCATCACCCAGCAGATCAACCAGATCGGCATCCTCAAGGCAATCGGCGGCAGGGCGTGGACCATCATCGCCATGTACCTATTCAGCGCGCTGGTGTACGGCATCCTTGCCCTGATCGTCGCCCTGCCTTTGGGCGCGATAACCGCCTCGAGCATCACAGCAACATTTTTGGGCTTGTTCAACATCGACGCGCCTCCGTTTCAATTTTCAAGGGAAGCAATTATCTATCAAGTATTGTCGGCGCTACTCGCTCCCCTGCTGGCGGGATTGCCTCCCGTTTTGCAGGGAGCGGGAATCACCGTGCGGCAGGCAATCGCAAGTTACGGGCTTGGCGGCGATTTTCATTCGGGCTGGTTCGACCTCTTCATCGAGCGGATCGGACGCCGCTGGCTGCCCTCGCACTACGCGACGGCGCTTGGCAACATGTTCCGCCACAAGGGACGGCTGCTCCTGACCCAACTGGTCTTGATCGCCGCCGGCAGCGCGTTCCTGATGGTGCGCAGCCTGGAATCCTCCATCAGCCTGACGCTGGACAATTTCTTCGCGCGTCAGGATTACGAGACCATGATCCAATTCGAGCACAATGAAAAGATCTCACGCGTGCGGGAGATCGCGAACCGCGTGGAAGGCATGGAGGAGATCGAACTTCAACTGGTCCCATCCGCCAGCATGTATGCGTCGGGACAGTTGATCAAGGAAGCGGGAATCGGCACCTACGTGAAGGGGATTCCCGAAGGCAGCGATTTCTTCAAACCGCTCATCGTTTCGGGACGCTGGATCACTGCGGGCGAAGGTCGCGTGGTTGTCCTTTCGCGGGAAACAGCAAGAAAGAACAAGATTCAAGTCGGCGACATGGTGACTCTCGACCTCGGCACGATGGGCAGGGATGAATGGCAGGTCATCGGTCTCTACGAACCTGTCTTTGTCGGCAACTTCGTCATCGACACGATCTACGCGCCGCAGGAAGCCTTGTACAAGACGACCAAGAAATACAACCAGGGCACGGTGTTATTGATGCGCACAACATCGACAGACGGCAAGTTTACCGACAAAGTGACAAGGGAACTGAAGGAACTGTACGAAAAGAACAACATGAAGGTGATGGATAGCATGACCCAGGCAGCGCTGCGCGAAACCAACGAATGGCAGTTCAGCACCGTGACCTGGATGCTGCTGGCATTATCTGTCATTGTGGCGGTAGTGGGAGCGATTGCCCTGATGGGCGCGTTGTCCATCGGCGTCATTGAGCGGACGAAAGAGATCGGCGTACTGCGCGCGGTGGGAGCAAGGTCGCATACCATCCTAGGCATCTTCGTCATGGAAGGTGTTTTACAGGGACTTCTCAGCTGGCTGGTCGCGGTTCCCATTTCACTGGTCACCAGTCCGCTGGTGGCAACTTCGTTGGGAATTGCCATGTTCAGCGCAAAACTGGACTATCAATACAACTGGGCAGCCATCGGCATATGGCTTGCAGTCGTCATCATCATTTCCGTCGTGGCGTCCATCCTGCCGGCGCGCGGCGCAACAAAGATCAGCGTGCGCGATAGTTTGGCATATGCGTAAAATCTCTGGAGTCTGACAGCTTGCTGTCAAGTTAGGGGAGCAAGCTCCCTGATTCCAGAATTCGTTCTGCAACCAAAACAAAGGATGGCGCGTAAGTCCATCCGAGGATAAATTTTATGTTTACATTACCATTTTTCTCCAACAACAACGAGACGAAAAGCAACGGCAACACACCCATGATCGACCTGCGCGACGTGAACAAATACTACAAGACAGCGGTCGGCGACTTCCACGCGCTCAAGGGCGTGGACCTGCAAATCAATGCGGGCGAGTTCGTCAGCATCATCGGCAAGTCGGGAAGCGGCAAGACCACCCTGCTGAACATGATTACCGGCATCGACATCCCCTCGGACGGCGAAGTCTGGGTCAACGGGACAGCGGTACACAAACTCAGCGAGAACAAGATGGCGCGCTGGCGCGGAAAGAATCTCGGCGTTGTGTTCCAGTTCTTTCAACTGCTGCCGATGATCTCCGTCGTCGAAAATATCATGCTGCCGATGGACTTCTGCCGCACCTACCCCATGCGCGAACGCTATGACCGCGCCATGCAACTGCTCGAACTGGTGGAACTGGCAGACCACGGTCACAAGTTGCCCACCGCCCTCTCCGGCGGACAGCAGCAGCGCGTGGCGATTGCCCGCGCCCTCGCCAACGACCCGCCCGTCGTCATCGCGGACGAGCCGACAGGCAACCTGGACTCCAAGACCGCCGAGTCGGTGTTTTCGCTGTTCAACGAACTGGTGGCGAAGGGCAAGACCATCATCATCGTCACTCACGACAGCGCGCTGGCAAAACGCGCCCACCGCACCGCGCTCATCGCGGACGGCGAGATCGTCAACGAGTATGTGGCGAAAGCCATGCCCACCCTGACACAGGACCAGATGCTTTGGGCGACCCGCAATGCAAAGGTCCAGACCTTCGAGGCGGGGTCGATGATCGTCGCCGAGGGCACAAACGCGGACTCGTTCTACATCGTATCCAAGGGAACGGTGGAAGTTGTCCTGCCGCGCGAGAACCAGTCCGACGTGGTTGTACTGCAATTGGGACCCGGCAAGTTCTTCGGCGAGATGGCATTCTTCCATAAGCGGAAACGCTGGGCATCCGTCCGCGCCTCGGAGCATGGATCTGTGGAAGTCCTCGCCATCAGCTACGACCAGCTCACCGAATTGCTGAATCAATCGTCGGTAACGCGCGAAGCGCTCCACCAGATGGCAGACAAGCACCAATCTCAAAATGAAGCCATTCGCGGAGGATCAAAATGAGCAGCCGCTGGAAGAAAGTCTGGGCTGACTTTTGGAGTAACAAGGGCCGCACCTTCCTGACGATCATGACCATCATGGTCGGCACCTTTGCGGTCGGCTTCAACAGCAGCCTGGGCTTGTACATGAACGAAAGCATGGACGGCGACTTCCTGTCCGCGCAGCCATCGGAGGCGGAAGTTTATACTTCGGAATTCGACGACGACGCGGTAAGGATGGCTCGCACCGTGCCGGGCGTGAATGGCGTGGAAGGGTCGGGGTCGGTGACCGCGCGCATCTTTCACACCGACGGAACCTATGTGGACGTCCGCTTCACCGCGCTGGAAGACCCCAAAGCCCAGACCTTGAACCTGCTCAAACCCGCCGCTGGCGAAACATCCATCCCGTCGTATGGTGAGAAGGAAACCGTCATCGACGCGAGCGCCCTTTCGCTTGGCTATCAGCCCGGCGACACGATGATCATCGAGCTGGACAACGGGAAACGCCGCGAACTCAAACTGGCTGGCTATGTCCATGCGGTGACGGGTTTCCCGTACAGCCTGGCAAGAATCGTTTTTGCCTACGTGACGCCCGAAACACTGGAGTGGCTGGGCGGCAGCCGCAATTACGACATGCTGGCGGTGAGCGTGGCGGAGAATCCCACCGACGCGGACCACGTAACCGAGGTGGCGCAAGCCGTGGCGGATCGCATGGAACGCGCAGGTGAAACAGTTTATTTTGTCAACGTGTACCAGCCCGGTCATCACTTTGCCTGGAGCGTTTCGCAGGGCATCTTCTTTGTGTTGAGTGTCCTCGGCTACCTGACAGTTCTATTGAGCTGTTTCCTGATCGTCAACACGGTCACAGCGTTGATGACCCAGCAGACGCGGCAGATCGGCATCATGAAAGCGGTGGGCGGGGGCACGCTCCAGATTGCCGGCATGTACACGGTGCTGATCCTTGGCTTTGGGCTGGGCGCATTGCTGATGGCAATTCCGCTGGCAAACCTGGCGGCTGAATCCATCGGCAGCGGCATGGCGGAGTGGCTCAACTTCTACACCAAGCCATACGTGGGCTACCAGTCATCGGTCATCCAGCAGGTTTTGGTGGCGCTGGTCGTCCCGTTACTTGCAGCGATCTACCCGATCTATAACAGCGTGCGCGTGACCGTGCGCGAAGCGTTAAGCGATTACGGTCTGGGCGGCAATGCCAAGCCCAAGGCAAGCTCGGTCAGCAAGAGCGCCACGTTGATCGCGCGCCCGATTCGGATATCTCTGCGGAACACCTTCCGCCGCAAGACGCGCCTCGCCCTGACCCTGTTCACGCTGATTTTGGGCGGCGCGGTTTTCATCGGCGTGTACAACCTGTGGGAATCCTTCGATCAGGTGATCGAGGATATTCAGGGCTACTTCCTCGCCGACATCAACACCAGCTTCGGGCGCGGCTACCGCTTCGACAAGGTCTCTGCAATGGCGGAAAGCATCCCCGGCGTGAAGAGTGTGGAAGGCTGGCTGGAATACCCCGGCACGCTGAAAATGGGTGACGAGGAATCGGGCACGCAGATCCTGTTCGTTGCGCCGCCGTCCACCTCGACTCTGATCGACCCGATCATCACCTCCGGGCGCTGGCTGGAGCAGGGCGATGAGAACGCCATCGTCATCGGCAACCACCTGCTCAACATGTTCCCCGACCTCAAGGTGGATGACTGGCTGACCATCGAGATCAACGGCAAAGAGACAGACTGGCATATCGTCGGCATCTACAGCATTACGGGAAACGTCAGCCCGCCGCTGTTGTACGTAAATTACGAATACATCAGCCGCCTCGTCGGCGAGCCGGGGATGGTGTACTCGCTGCGGGTGCTGACCACAGACCACAGCGCGGCGACCCAGAAGCGGGTCAACGATCAGTTGCAGGCATTGTTCAAGGAGCGCGGCGTGCAGGTCACATCAACCCAGCTCGGCACGCAGTTCATCGAAGACCAGAAGGCGCAGACCGACATCCTCGTCTACTTCATGCTGGTGATGGCTAGCCTGATCGCGGTGGTCGGCGGGCTGGGATTGATGGGCACGATGAGCATCAACGTGCTGGAACGCACCCGCGAGATCGGCGTGATGCGCGCCATCGGGGCGTCGAACCTCGACATTCAAACCATCGTCCTCGTGGAGGGCATGGTCATCGGCATTCTCAGTTGGGCGATCAGCATCTTCGTCTCGATCCCGATCACCAACGTGCTGTGCTACGGCGTGGGAATGGCAATCCTCACCGCGCCCATGCCGACCGTCTACGGCGTGAGCGGAGTCCTCGCCTGGCTGCTCTTCACCATCGTGCTTGGTTCACTGGCAAGCGCCCTGCCCGCAAGAAGGGCGTCGAAGTTGACGGTGAGGGATACGCTGGCGTATGAGTAATGAATAAGCGGTAATTTGGAAACACGCAGGTGGGGGCTGCGTGTTTTTGTTTTTTTGGGAGGGCTAGCTGTCAAGCGGAAAAGTTATTTTTCGATTGAGCCTAAATCTGTCAGGTCTTTTTCATACTTCGGAATCTGTGTTACGAAATGTGCAAATCCGATTTCTCCACCTTGCTGCCCACCTTCATCACCCGCCGCCAGCGGCTGACATCGTTGAGCGAGATCCAGCGGCGTTCCTCGGTGCGATAGAACCAGTCCTTGTCCTGCTGATAATAGACCAGCACACCCGTCGATTCCCAGATGTTGAGGATTTCATTGCCGTGCGCGTGGGTATCATCGAAGTCGGTCGTGGCGCGCTGCCCCATCTCGCTGTAGAGTTCGTTGAGTTCGAGCAGGAGCGTGTTGATTTCCGGCGTCAGGTGACTGACCTTCAGTCCGATGCGTTTTGCCTCCTCGAACAAAATGGGGTAACCGTGCGACGGATACTTGGCATTCAGCGCGTTGGCGATTCTATCCGCTTCGTTCTCGTCCTTGATATGATAGGCAAGCAGTTCCTTGCACAACATAATGGACAGCGACTCGGCGCGATCCACCGCCCCGATCACCAGCGGATGCACGTGCTGGAAAAGTTCCTGGTACGGGTTTTCCTTCGCCTCGCCATTCTGCGCCTGCCACAAGCGGACAACGCGAGTCAACTCGTCGAGGCTGACGCTGACGCGGTCGTTGTCGCGGTCGAGCGGAGAGAGGGAATGTGTGAGGGATGTGTCCACCGGCGTGAGGTATGCCATCGGTCCCATCTGGATTTCGTTCGCGCCGAGGGAAATCATCGTGGCGGCGGAGGCGCATTCAAGCGGGATGACGGCGATGATCTCTCTGCAATACTGACGCAGGAGGTTGACCAGCCGCAGGGACGCCTGTCCATTGCCGCCGCTGGATTTGAGGAAGAGATAGATTTTCTCTTGAAAGCCAATTTTCTCCAGCACTTCGTACAGGGCAAGGATATCGTCGTGACAGACACTGCCACGCGGATTGTTGAAATACGTCACCAATGTGCCGCCCAGCAGTTTATTCACCTGTTTGATAATCCCCTGCGTTTTAATAAATAAGATCGGGGGTTGTTTTTCCTTGCTCGTTTTTGTCTTTGCTACCATCAATTTTCTCCTTGCCCAAATTTTATGAAACCTCTAAAACCTGTCGACATTTCATGACCTCTTTGACCAGACCCAGCCTGCAGCAAAGCCAAGAATTTCGCCCACGAAGAGGAATACAATCACTATCGGAAGTCCGCCGGCATTAAGCCAGTTGCCAATGCCAAACAAACCAAAAGCAAGATAGTTGTATGCGGCGAGTCCGCCCAGCGCAATCCCCAGCGCCCAGCGGACAGCGGAACGGAATCCCGAAACACGAGCAGCCACACCATAACCGACCAGGATGCTGAAAACGACGAAAAGCATCGCGATCACCCAGGCTGAAAAGCGCGGATAACCCTCATTTGTAATGTATTCATTTTCCTCGACAACCACCGTCGCCTCGGGCGTCGGCTGGATGGATTGGGTCAACTCAGGGGTGACAACCGTCACAGCAACGGCTCCCGACTGCGAAACATCCAGTTGCAGGACTTCGGAAACGACGGCGGGTTCGCTCGTCACATTGATCTCCAGCAAGCCGGGCTTGTCCAAACCGAATGCGGCGCGAGCCACGCCCTGCGTTGTGACCGAATCGACCTGCTTCAGAATACCGCCGCCCTCCCCGGTCAACAACATCGAAAATTGGACCACCGTCCCATCGGGCACGGGATGTCCATTGTTATCCAAGATGACGCCGGTGCGGATGGCGATGGTGTCGCCAATCCGAAAGAGCGGGATCGGCGTCGGCTCCGGGGTGACTGCCTCGCCCGTCGCAACAGGAACAGGTTCGAGGTCAAGAAAAAGCGGGATGACCTGGTTTGGATTCGGCGACATGACCGAGATCAGGTCATATCCCACCGCTGGAATCGAAACAGGCGAAACGCCGGAGGGAGTCAGTTCCTGAAAGAGCAGCCGCGCGGCGACATCCACAAACTGGGGCTGTTTGCTGTAAAGCGCGTAATACGCCGTGATCTTGGAAATGGTTGTGGAGTCGAAATAGTACGGGGCGCCAAACGAAAAGAGGATGATGTGTTTGTCGCGTAAAAGGTCGGGACGGTCGCGCAGGAAACGGCTGATGAGGGCGGGCTGCCCCTGCGAGGAATCTGTAAAAGAGAGGATGATCCAGTTGGCGGTCTTAATGTCCTCTTCAATAAAGAGAACCTCCTGCCCATCCAGAAAGGCTTGCAGGTTTTGCAGTGGGTGGGACGAAAGGCGGAAGTTCGCGGTCTGGTTGCCGCTTTGAGGACCATACAACTGTAGGACGGTTTGCTGCAGGGCATCCACCGCCAGTGTGGGCTGTTCAAGGCAGGCGGAGCATTGTTTGGCGTTGATCACATCCGTGATGAAAACCATGCTTTCGTCCGCCTGGGGCGGGAGGGACAAAACCGTGGCAAGGTCCTGCCTGTCGGGGCTGACAAGGGTCGCGGAACTGCGAGCCACCTCGAAGGTAACGTCGGTCGCGGAACCGATTTCACGGAGACGGCTGGGTGGGACAAGCACATTGAAAACTGTCAGGGTTTCATACAAGTCCAATTTGAAGGCAAGTATGCGCGCAACAGAAGCATCCACCCGCTGGGCAAAGGCGGGGTCTTCGCGGTATTTTTGGGCGAAGAACTCGATAATACGCGTCGTGGTAGTGTACGTATCGGAAAAATCCACAGAAACGATGTTACCAAGATGGAGCATATCGTTGCCCGCAAGGAAGGCGTCCCGCGCCACGGTCCGCGCGGAGAATTGTCCCCCGCCCGTGGCGTAAAACTCGCTGACGGCGCGTGTGCCGAGGTCGTCGCTGACGATCAACCCGCCGTTGGTCTGCCAGGCGCTAAATTGCGGCAAAGCCAAAATCTGACTCAATGCCTGCGGGTCGAAGCTGATGGGGCGGGTGGTGGCGCGGATATTCCCCTGAAAGCCCTGATAGCGGATGTGTGAAACCAGCAGACCATCCACCGTGGATTCGGGAGAGACGGCATTGCCGGTCACGGCAAAGAAGGGCGCAAGTTCAATTTGCTTTAATTGTTCGAGCGATTTGCGAACCGTGGAAACTTCCTCTTCGGGCAGGCGGTCCGATCCGCCCACGCCGGGAAAATGCTTGGCAATCACCCGCAGACGGTCGTCGCTACCGCCGTGCAAACCGGCAACATAGGCGCGTCCCATCTCACCCACCCAGAACGGGTCGCCGCCAAAAACACGTGTCCCAAGGTCGCCGCCCACCTCGCTGGTTGCCGGCAATTCCAAAACATCGAGAGACGGACCCAAATATAAGTTGATGCCAAGAGCGGCAAGTTCGCGTCCGCGCACCTCGCCCACGCGGCGGGCGAGTTCCGGGTTCCAGGTGGCGCCGATTGCCATTTCGCTCGGCAGGGGAGTCAAGCCGCTCAAAATCTGGTCGGTGGGATGGCCGTTCCCTTCCTGCGCAATGCCGATGAACAACGGCACGTATGCCGATTCGATCCCTATCTCACCCACTTCGCCTGTCACCGAGTTTTTGGAAACATCCCATTCGATCTGCTGGATGCTTCCAATCATCGAGTGCACCTGCGTGATGGTGTCCGGAGCCGCTGCAAAATTGTCGTTCCCAGCCGAGAGGACGACGCCGCCGACATGATATTGGGCAATGAGGTTATAGATTTGCGAGGTCTCGCTGGTGTCCGTGCCGGTATAGGTGACGAGAAACAGTTGTCCCACGCGCTCTTCGGGGGTCATGGAATTCAAAATTGACGCAACCGCCGGGGGCGGCGTGGGCGTTTGAGCGCGCGCGGGAACTGTAAAGAGCGATGAAAGGAGAACGACCAGGAGCAAAATTCGGAACAGCTTCATCCTCCCCTCCCCAGCACGCGGACAGCTGTTCCCGGATCGTCGGTGATGATGCCGTCCGCACCCCAATCGCGCAGGCGGGTGATGTCCTCAGGCGCATTCACCGTCCAGACGTGAATACGGCGCTTGAGGCGGTGCGCGCGTTGTATCTGTTCCCGCGTGGTGTTGGAGGTGTGCGGATGCAAAGCCTGGTAATCGCCAAACATGAAGCCGAACGAGCGCGACCACAACCCGGCGGGACCGGGCATGGCGAGCAGGGCGCGGTGGACTTCGGGCAAAATCTGCGCCGCAACCTTCAAGTTGGACGAGTAAAAGGACGAGAGAAGAATTTGTCCCTGGTTGTTGTGACGTTTGATCAACTCACAGACTTTCGACACCAGGTCGTTGAACGGACTGGAATAATTCTTCAATTCGACGTTGATGAGTTTGTCCCTGCCCAGGGTCTCGAACACTTCTTCAAGCAAGGGGATCTTCGCGCCACTGAACTTTTCATCGAACCATTTACCCGCATCCAGCTTCCGAATGGCATCCAACGTGAGGGACGAAACCCGCCCCTTGCCGTCTGTGACACGGTCCACGGTGGAGTCGTGGAAGACAATCACGTGACCATCGGCGGTGAGTTTGACATCCAGCTCGACACCGTCGGCGCCTTTTTGGATGGCTTGCTCGAAGGCGGGCAGGGTATTCTCCGGCGCGTGAAGCTTATCACCGCGATGCGCTAAAATGATGGGACGGGGAAATTGCTCGATCATCGGTTCAGAAAAATCCTCTGCCATTAACTTCCGCCAATGGTCGCTTTGATAATCAACGTGTATCCTGCCCGCTCGAAAGCCGATGCAACTTTGTCCTGAAGCTCTTTTCCGGGCGTCAGGGCAATCATGTAACCGCCCCTGCCGCCGCCTGTGACCTTCGCTCCGAGAGCGCCGTTTTCGAGAGCCAGCTTGCAGAGGTGATCCAGAATTTCGTGGGACATGTCCATCTCGACCAGGAGTTTGTGGTTCTCGGTCATCACCCTGCCCACGTTGGCAAAGTCGCCCGCTTCGAGCGCCTTCTTCATCTCAATTCCCTGGGAGATGATGGTGTCGAGCCGCGACCTGAAAAGCGCCGCGTTATCCTTCTTCTGCACTTCGATAAACTCATCGAGGGCGGCTGTGTTGGCGGTGATGCCGCTGTTGCACAACACAATTTCAAAAGGCTTCGGCGTCTTGATTCTTTCAAAGTTTTGTTTTCCATCCTTCAGCCAAAAACGAAGAAGCCCGCCATAGGTCGAGGCGGTGTTGTCCACGCCGCTCGCCACCCCGTGATAGGGAAACTCGCCCTGCCAGGCGACATGGTTGATTTGTTCGATGGAATAGCCCAGTTTGAATTCGTCGTTTAAGGCGCGGGCGAGCGAAACGCAACTGGCGGCGCTGGCTCCCACCCCGCTCCCGGCGAGGAGGTCTCCGCCCACGGTGATCTTGATCGGATTCTTTTTGGCGTCAAAGTTCATCACTTCAAGGACTCTGTTGATCGAGCCAACCTGCTGTTCCTTTTTCTTTTCCTTGTAACCCGGCACCTCGATGCGGTTGTCCTCCAGCACCCAGCCGTCGCCGTTGATCCTCTCCACGGTTGTCAGCGTTTCATAGGAAATCGCCGAAACAATCGCCGGGACCTCATCCAGCACAAATTGGTCGCCAATCAAAATCGTCTTTCCGAAACCAGTTCCCTGACCCATTTATGATTCTCCTTTGAGGATTTTTTCCATTTCCTCGATTAATTTTTCTTCCCTGCCAATCGCCACCGTGGTGGCAGCCGTCAGGGTGTGACAGGCATCGGAAAATCCGCCGAGCCTGCTCGTTGCTTCGGGGAGGAATGTATTCAGTCCCATTGCCCTGCCTGCCCTGATCTCCCCCTCCATGTACGCAGAAACCCGCATGGAAATTTTGACCTCGTTGAAAGTGATCACGCCAAAGCCGGGGATTTCATCGGGAATGATTTGAAACCCCGCAAGATATTTTTGCGGATCGATCAAGTCAGTGTCTTTGATCGCATCGCAGAACGCGCCAATCATCTTCACGCCCATCGGGAACATGCGTTTTTCGACGTGGAACCATTGGATGTGGGGCGTCTTTTTCAAACCACCGGACCTCAGCCTGGCGATTTCCTCATCGAATATTTTCGTGCGGACGGCTTTTAGTTCCTCCACCATGCGATCTGACTCAGGCGAGACGCCGTCGAGACAGACGCCAACTCCCATATCGGGTCCGCCCTGGTAATAGCCCACGCCTCCCAGCAAGTCGAGGTAATCGCTCAATTCGAGAACGGGGAGCAGACCGGTGGGACTCGTCAAAAAATATTGCTCTCCAGCTTCATGCTTGTGAATCTCCATCCTTCCCTGCTGGACGGCTTCGAGGGCGACCTTACGGTTCTGGCTGATCAGTTCGCCGTCCACGAAAAAGCCGTCGCCGACGGCTCCAACAGCGGCGATGTAAGCCAGGTCACGGTTGGACGGGTTCATCGTCCGCGCGAAAAGATAGCAGGTGGTCGAAGCGGAAATATCCCGGTCACCTTTCAAGCCAAAGAGGTCAGGGTCGAGGTTGTGGACCATCGGGTCGGTGGAGGCTTCGGCAACATGATGATCCAGAATCAGCGTGAGGTTTCGTCCGCGGTTCAAGTCTGAAAGCAGGGGCGCAATCCTGCCCGCAAAATCGGCGAAGACCAGAAGTTTTCCCTCCTGTTCAAAGACCTTTTTCAACACGGCGGGGTAGGGTTTTTCCAAACAAAAGCGCCCGACCTGAAATCCCTCTCTTTCAAATGCGCGAGTTAGGATGGCGCCGGAGGTCAGCCCGTCGGCGTCGTTATGGTGAAAGATTTGGACAGTTTTTTCACGCCATTGTCTGGCTTCCTGAATGGCGCGTTCCATCGCGCCAATTAAATTATTCAGCATTATTTTCCTTGGACAGGCTCTAAATATCCACAAAATAGGCTTTGCCGGCGTTATCGATCATCTCGCGCGACATGGTTGGCGGCACGGCGAGGTAGGCGGAAATATCGATGATCTGGTCGCAGAGGTCGCGGGGATGCGAGGCGCGCAGTTTGCGATTGCGTTTGATGTACCATTCTTGCAAGAGGTAGGCAAGTCCCTGGTCGTTGTATTCGATCTTCTTGTCCTGCGCGACGCGCTTGAAGATTTCACGGTATTCCTCGAAGCTGGGATCGCCAATCTCGATTTTATGACGCAGGCGGCGAAGGAAGGCTTCGTCCACAAGGTCTTTGGGCGGCAGGTTGGTGGAGAAGACGATCAACACATCGAAGGGAACTTCCACCTTGCGCCCGGTATGCAGGCGGAGGTAATCCAGGCGGTTTTCGAGCGGGACGATCCAACGGTTGAGCAGGTCACGTGGACGGACCTGTTGCCGTCCAAAGTCGTCGATCAGCAAAATCCCGCCGTTGGCTTTGACCTGGAAGGGCGCCTCGTAGAATTTGGTGGTGTCGTCGAAAACAAGGTCAAGACCTTCGAGAGTAAGCTCGCCGCCGACTACAATGAACGGTCTGCGAATTTTTATCCAGCGCAGGTCGCGGCGGACGTTTGGTCGCAGAGTGTTCGTGTTTCCCGGCTCACTTTCGGGCGCAATGGTGTGTGCCACTGCATCGTAGACTTTGATGACCTGCCCATCAAGGTAAAGCGCATAGGGAATGTACATGCTCTGGCTCAACACCAAATTGCCAAAGGCGCGGGCGATGCTGGTCTTGCCGTTTCCGGGGGGACCGTACATGAAGATGGACGAGCCCGAATTGAGGGCGGGGCCAAGCCTTTGGAAAATGGATTCAGAGATGACCATTTGCGACAGAATCTGACGCATGGTGCGGGAGGTGACGGTCATGCGTCCGCTTTTCTGACGGCGGATGGCTTCATTGTAAACATCGAACGGGACGGGAGCGGGACCCGCGTACTGACTGCGTTCCATCGCCTCACGTGCACGAAGGATACCCGCACCCGTGATGCCGTAGGTGTAGGCTCCGTCCCCACCCAGGCCACCCTGTGAGGATTTGACTTCGATCAGTTTTTCCTGTTTGAGGGTAACAAGCAGTTGGTCCGAAACGCCCGAAAATGGAAGGGCAATTTCCTCGGCGATCTTGAAACCGGTCATATAACCGCGGAAATACAAAACCTTTAGGATCAAATCCTGAAGCCAGAGCGGAGACAACCCTGTATCTTCGAGGTTGTTGATCTGGGCAGGAAAAAAACCGCCCACTGGAGCGGGGGATTGTGTGGATTGTCTTGTCATAGAATTTCCATCCGAATTTTTTGCGAAGTCCTCGGGACTTCGGGGTTACATGGCATGGAAACGCCAGGATTTGGGCGTTTCAAGCCGATTATACTTCTTTTCGTTTATAATCCAGCCTTATGAAACTATCTGTCATAATCCCTGTTTACAATGAAGTTGAAAGCATCCAAGTCATTCTAAAACGTGTGAGCGAGCAAAACCTTGCCCATGAGATCGTCGTTGTAGACGACGGCTCGAAGGACGGCACACGCGACGTGTTGAAAGAACTTGACGGCAGGAACGGCGTACGGGTTATCCTGCACGAACACAACAAAGGCAAGGGCGCGGCAGTCCGCACCGGGATGGGGGCGGCGCTGGGTGATGTGTTGCTGATTCAGGACGCCGACCTGGAATACGATCCGCGCGACTACCCCGGCCTGTTGAAGCCAATCCAGGAGGGCATTGCAGACGTGGTCTATGGCTCGCGCTTTATGGGCGGCTCCCGCCGTGTCGCCATGTTCTGGCACATGGTCGCCAACCAGTTGCTGACCTTCATGACCAACATTTTGTACAACACCATCCTGACCGACATGGAGACCGGCTACAAAGTGTTCCGCCGCGAGGTCATCGACGGCATGGTGATTCGAGCCAACAGTTTCGACTTCGAGCCTGAATTCACCGCCAAAATACTGAAACGCAAGTTCCGAATTTTCGAGGTTCCGATCACCTTCAACCCGCGCGATTATTCACAGGGCAAGAAGATCAAACTCCACGATGCCTTCGAGGCAGTCTGGACGTTGTTCAAATATCGGTTTGTGGAGTAAAAATATTCCGTATAAGCTGTTTCAAGAAACACTTATACGGAATATTTATAATCTTGATACAATCATCACAATAAACTCAGGAGTTAATAATGGACACAACAATTGAAAGCATCTCCGCGCTGGAAGTTCTCGACTCACGCGGCAACCCCACTGTGGAAGTGGAAGTGACTTTGATGGACGGCGCGTGGGGACGGGCAATCGTTCCTTCGGGGGCATCCACCGGCGACCATGAGGCCCTGGAAATGCGCGACGGTGACAAGAAGCGCTACCTTGGCAAGGGCGTCTCGAAGGCGGTTGCAAACGTCAACGGCGTCATTGCAGAATCCCTCTTCGGCTGGGACGCCGCCGACCAGCGCGGTCTGGACGCCGAACTGCTCTCGATGGATGGCACGCCGAACAAAGCCAAACTGGGTGCAAATGCCATTTTGGGCGTCAGTCTGGCAGCAGCCAAAGCTGCAGCCAATTCCTTCGGGATGCCGCTCTACCGCTATATCGGCGGCGTGTATGCCCACATTCTCCCCGTCCCGATGATGAACGTCCTCAACGGCGGCGCGCATACCGCGTGGCAATCCACCGACATGCAGGAATTTATGATCATGCCCTTCGGCGCGCCGACCTTCACCGAAGGCTTGCGCTGGGGCGCGGAAATCTATCACGCGTTGAAATCCGTTCTGAAAGAAAAAGGCTATGTCACCCTCGTTGGCGATGAAGGCGGCTACGCCCCCTCGCTCAAGGCAAATAACGAAGCCATCGAGGTCATCCTCGCGGCGATTGAAAAGGCTGGCTTCAAGGCTGGGCGCGGCAAGGATATCGCCATCGCCCTTGACCCCGCTGCCTCGGAACTCTACGACGAAAAAACCAAGAAGTACAACCTCCGCAAAGAGGGCAAGGAACTCACTGGCGAACAGATGGTTGAACTCTGGGCGAAGTGGGTCACAGACTACCCGATTGTTTCCATCGAAGATGGTCTTGCCCAAGATGACTGGGAATCCTGGCAGTTGATGGTCAAGAAATTGGGCGACAAAATCCAGATCGTCGGCGACGACCTGCTGGTGACCAACCCCGAGCGTGTCCGCCGTGGAATTGCCGAAAAAGCCGCCAACGCCCTGCTGGTCAAGGTCAACCAGATTGGCTCGCTGACGGAAACCATCGAAGCCGTGGAACTCTGCCACCGCGCTGGCTGGCGCGCAGTCACCTCGCACCGCTCCGGCGAGACGGAAGACTCCACCATCGCCGACCTGGCAGTGGCGCTCAACACGGGTCAGATCAAGACCGGCGCCCCCGCCCGCTCGGACCGCGTGGCGAAGTACAACCAACTCCTGCGTATCGAAGCAGAGTTGGGTGATACCGCCAAATACGCCGGCTGGGATGCGCTGAAAAAGTAGTTTAGACAGAAAACATGGTTCTAACGCTGGAGGCTTTTTTGTCTCCAGCGTTTTTTATTTCATACATTTTTGTCTGCCATAAATCGCACATTCTTTAGCGGATTTAACCTATTAATGACAAAACTCGTTCTTGATTTTTTTTTAAATCTCGTTATAATGATTTTACTTAGTTTATCCAATCATTAAACAAAGTCTGGACACCCCTCTCTTATGCTCACTGGCGATCAGGAAAAGGTACGGAAGGTAAACAGGTCTCTTGTTCTAAATACACTTCGCCTTCACGCGCCGGTATCGCGGGCGCAGGTAGCCGATATAACGGGCTTGACCAGGGGGACGGTTTCCAATATTGTCACTGATCTGATTGCAGACGGGTTGGTTTTCGAGGATAAATTGGGGGACTCAAGGATCGGACGCCCCTCGATACTTTTGGGTCTAAGACCCGATGGCGGCGCTGTGATTGGGGTTGAAATTGGCGTGGATTTCGTCTCGGTACTTCTTACCAATTTTGTAGCAGGAACCTTATGGGAAACCAGGGCGCAAACTTCCCCTTCACAGTCCCAAACTGAAATCATCCATCAAGCTGAAACATACATCGACCAGGCGCTTTCCGTTGCCAAAGAGAACGGACTTCGCCCTCTTGGAATAGGGGTGGGTTTGCCAGGTCTGGTCAACGCCCGCCAGGGGAATCTGATCATGGCCCCCAACCTGCGTTGGACAAACCTGCCGCTTCGACTGATTTGGAACCAGCGTTTTCACCTGCCCATTTACATCGAGAACGAAGCCAATTTGGCGGCTTTGGGCGAATACTATTTTGGCGTGGCACGGAATGTGGACAACTTTATCTCCCTGACTTCAGACATCGGTCTGGGCGGCGGCATTATGATCGACGGAAGGCTGTTCCGTGGCGGACATGGGTATGGAGGGGAAATCGGACACATTCAACGCGATCCACAAGGAGAAGCGTGTGGTTGTGGGCGCATCGGCTGCTGGGAAACCCAGGTGGGACCCCGCGCAGTATTGCAGAGAGTCAAGAAGGAATTCCAAACCCACCACGACCAGTCCCTGCTGGATGCCTGTTCGGGCGATCTTAATAATCTCACCTTCGAAATCGTGGTTCAACTTGCCTTGAATGGAGATTTGATCTGCCGCCAGGCAATAGAAGAGGTTGCCATCAATCTGGGAGTGGGAATTGCCGATCTGGTTAATATCTTCAACCCCGATTTGATTGTTATCGGAGGAGCGTTTATTTCAGCCAAGGATATTATGCATTCGATCATTGAAAAGACGATCTTTTCCAACGCATTGCAACCATCCACCGATAACCTGCAAGTTAAGTTCTCCGAGCGCAGCACAGAAGCCTGTGTTTTGGGCGCTGTGGCTGTTGTATTGGATGATATATTGCGCGAAATGGTCATCAACTAACAGACATGAAGCGCAATTTATTAAATCGTTTCCCCTGGAGGTGCCGCGCAGAAATATCACAAATCGTTCCATCCATTGAAGTGTCGAGTAAATTCAACCAAATTCTAAGAAGGAGATTGAAATGAAATCCAATCGTATTTTGATGACCATTTTTTCATTAATGGTTATCGCGTCCATGCTTCTTGCTGGCTGCGGTGGTGGCCAGGAACAAGCCGCCTCCGACGGAAAGATCAAAGTTGGTCTTTCCTTCTCTGATTTCGCGACCGAACGCTGGAAGAACGAAGAAGTTTTGATGCGCGGTCTGCTCGAAGGCCTTGGTTACGAGGTCCTCTCCGCCGAAGCCAACCATGACGTCAAACTGCAGAACGACCAGATCGATAACATGGTCAGCCAGGGCGTCAAGGGCTTGATCGTCATCGCTGAAGACGGCGACGCCGTGGTCACCTCCGTCGACAAGGCCGCCGATGCCGGCGTGAAAGTAATCGCCTACGACCGCCTGATCAAGACCTCCAAGATCGCCGCCTACCTGTCCTTCGACAACGTCGAAGTTGGTCGCCAGCAGGCTCTCGGCGTCATGGCTGCCATCGATGCTGACAATTGGGATGTGGCTGCCAACGGCCCCGCCCGCGTTGTCCAGCTCGCTGGTTCCCCCACCGACAACAATGCCACCCTCTTCACCAAGGGTCAGACCGAAGTCCTCCAGCCCTACGTCGACAGCGGCAAGATCGAAATCGTCGCCCAGCAAGGCATTGACAACTGGGATGCCGCCAACGCCCTCAAGGTGATGGAAAACATCCTCACTGCC
>JACRBJ010000033.1 GCA_016234555.1 Chloroflexota bacterium
GGGGTAGGTCACCAACGCGTTACTCACCCGTTCGCCACTAGGATACTTTCGTATTGCTACAAAAGCACCTCGTTCGACTTGCATGTATTAGGCACGCCGCCAGCGTTCATCCTGAGCCAGGATCAAACTCTCCGCAAAAATTCGCTCTTACGAGCGTAGTTTACTTTACGGAATTTACTGGTTCAACAAAAAATGTTGTTTCCTATCACTATTCAGTTGTTAAGGTGCTTGCCATTTGAGCGGACGATATTTTATCTGCTCTATAACCGCTTGTCAAGTTTTTCACAGACCAAAACGCCGATGCTTTTCTTTCTGCATCGGTCATCAGACTGTAATCCTTTTGCTTTGCGTCTTTGATGCGGGGCGGTTACTCAGTTGTCATTGATTTGTCGGGACGACGAAATCTTTTTTGTTTTTACTGGCGAGGGGCAATTATATGCACTTCTCCTTTGCTGTCAAGACTTACAAGGCATTTTAACCTTAAAAAATCGCATGAATTTGCAATCTATTTTCGACAAACTTATGATGGACATCAGAAACCACATACGCGTTGACCCTCGAGAGATTTGACGCACTGATTCAAAAACCATCATGCTATACTATGGCAAGTCCAGAGGAAAACCATGACCAACCCCAACACTCCCTTTTTATGCGACCCATCCAAGCAGGAGCATTTACTTGAGCAGACCGTCACGCGGTTGGGAAGAGCCGTGGAAAATGAGATCGTCATCGTCAGCAAGCGCGCCTCACGGGAACATGCTCACATCCGCCGTGATGGACGCCGCACGTTTCTGGATGACCTCGGCAGCACCAACGGGACTTTTCTGAATGGCGAGCGCGTGTTGGGGAGCGTTCAACTGCGGGACGGCGACCAGATAGCCGTCGGGGAGGTCACATTTACGTTCCACGACCCAGACACGACGACGCGGGAGACGCCCTTCCCCGAATTGGAGGTCAACCTTGAGGCGGGGATTGTCCGCCTGAATCGGAAAACAATCCAGTTGTCGCCCAAGGAGTTTTCGCTGCTGGCATATCTCTATCAAAATCGGGGAAAGGTTTGCTCGAAAGACGAGATCGGGCGGACGGTCTGGTCGGAGTATCAGTCTGGAATCTACGACTATCAAATCGAAAACCTCATCCGCCGCCTGCGGACAAAGATCGAAGGCGACCCCAACCTGCCCGTGCTGCTCATCACTGTGCGCGGATTGGGCTATAAATTGCTTGGAAAAACCGATATGGAATGAACAGCGAACTGGTAGTCGGTTGTTAGCGTTTGGATAGGTTGAAAAATTCACTTGGGGGTAATATCCACACCGAAAGAAAGCAGGAACACACCCATGTCACCCTCGAACCTCGAAGGAATCACGCTCGGAAAATATCGCATCCTCGAACCGCTCGGACGCGGCGGGATGGCACAAGTCTACAAGGCTTACCATCCGCAACTCGACCGCTACATGGCGGTCAAGATATTGCGCTCCGACCTGGTGGAGAGCGAGGAATTTCTGGCACGGTTTCGACACGAAGCACACGCGGTTTCAGGTCTGCGCCATGCAAACATCGTGCAGGTCTTCGACTTCGACATGCAGGACGACTACTATTACATGGTGATGGAACTGCTCGAAGGCGATACCCTGCGCTCCCTTCTCAACAATTATCGAGTGCGGAAACAGCGTATGCCGCTTGCGGAAATCGTCCGCATCACGAAAGATGTTTTGAGCGGACTGTCCTACGCGCACGGCGAAGGCATCATCCACCGCGACATCAAGCCAGCCAACATCATGCTGACCAAAAAGGGACAGGCTGTGCTGACCGACTTCGGCATCGCGCAAATCGTGGGCAGCACCCAGCACACGGTTTCGGGCGCGTTGATGGGCACGCTCAACTACATGGCTCCCGAGCAGGGACTCAAAGGCGAATGCGACACCCGCAGCGACATCTATTCGCTGGGCATCGTGCTGTATGAAATGCTCACGGGCTACACTCCCTTCGACGCCGACACCCCGCTCGCGATTCTGATGAAGCATCTCAACGACCCGCTGCCCCTCCCCACCCAGGTCGACCCCACGCTCCCGCTGGCTTTGGAGATGATCGTACTCAAGGCGCTGGCGAAGGACCCCGACGACCGCTTCCAAAGCGCGGATGAGATGCGCAAGGCGCTTGAAAACGTCGAGCAGAATCTCTCGACGGACACACGCCCCAACGTCCCGCCGCCCGGAGGGTTTTCACAGCAAGCCGTCTTCTCCGGGACTTCGCGGAAGCAGATCACCGACCATCGTTTTGCGGATGCAGATACCGATGCGGGAATCAAGCCGCTGACGAACAAGCCCGCTCCGCGCTTCGACCCTGAAGTTGATTCGCCGCTCGAAGGGCTGTTCACCACGCTGACAGTTTCCCTGAGCAAGATTCCCGTCTTCCGCATCAGCCCGGTGACAGCCGTCTTTGGCGGAATCGCCCTGTACATCTTCGTCAACTTCGTCGTCGTCATGGTGGACGCGCTCAGCAGTCAGGACGTGATGGCGCGTGCTTGGCCCGTTGAAATATTTCTGTTCGCCAGCTTCCTCGCGCTGATCGGCTGGGGAACCCAGAAATGGGGGGTGATGATCCCAAGCGGAATCGTCTTCGGTACCGGCATCATCCTCACCTATTGCTCGCTGACTGGTCGCTGGGGTGACTGGGCTTTTCTGTGGGTCGCCGAACTGTTCTTCATCTGGCTGTCGATTTTCCTCCCTGTGCGGATTGGGCAAATCCCGAATGCGGGCCCCGTTTGGGCGCGCGTGTTTGGAGTGGCGGTTCCTGTTGTATCCCTGTTTCTGATTTCAATCATCATCTTTCTTTCTTTTGTAATTGCGTCCGTCTCCCCATTGTTTTCCCAGACTGGAGGTCTCCTGTGAAAACCACACACCCATTCCATTTGAATTTTCGATTTGTCCTTCTATCGGCTGGCGTCATCGTCCTTGCCGGCAACATGCTCCTAGCGACAAAAATATGGAAACTCTGGCCCCTGCTCGTCTCCATGTTCTTCTCCTTCATGGACATATACGCCGCCCTGTACGCAATGGTAACTGAATTCATTTCCTAGACTGGAGGTCTAACATGAAAACTGAAAAACTGTTCAATTTGATTTCTGGCATAACCCTGATCGCCATCGGTGCGGTCGTGCTGGCGGGGAACGTCTTCCTCTCGACCAAGGCATGGAAGCTCTGGCCCTTGATTATCCTGCTGGCGGGAATTGGGCTGACCCTGCCCGGCTTCTTCGGCTTCTGGCGCCGCGGCTTTGGTTCCTTCTTCATCCCCGGCATTCCCGTGCTGACGACTGGCGCGATCCTGCTTTATGCCAGCCTGACGGACAACTGGGACGTCTGGGCTGTGGCTTGGACTTTGGAAGTCCTCGCCCTGGCGCTTGGCTTCGCTCTGGCTGCATTCTTCATGCGCGTCCCCGGACTTGCCGTCCCCGCCTTCATCGTTGGAATCAACGGCTTGATGCTCGCCTTCTGCGCGATGACCGGGCTGTGGGAATCTTGGGCAATCCTGTGGCCCATTGAATTCCTCGCGGTGGGGCTGGGACTGCTTGCGTTGGGCATCGCCAACGGGTCGGCAGGCGTGAAGACAGCCGCGAGCATCCTCTTCACCATTGCAGGCGGCGGATTTTTCATCAGTACTTTTATCAGCGCGTTCAACAAAGGTATTCTGAAATTCGCCGTGCCTGTGATGTTGCTTCTCACTGGCGTGCTGCTGACAGCAACCTTCCTGATGAACAGGTCGCCCGAAATGCCGACCATCGCCGCTGAACAGCCATCTGCACAGGATGTATAGAAACGTTTGCGAGCCTGCTCTCGGCGGCTTGAGCTAAAAAGTTGAAGTAAAATCACAAAGATTATCGGTATCTTTATAAAAGAGGAGTCAAAATGCTAAAGAAATTACGCGAACCCGTCAACAGCCTGACCCATTGGGGCGGCGCAATCCTTGCGCTGGCAGGACTAATCGCCCTTCTCATCGTCGGCTGGAGCACGCCCGCCAAAATCATCTCGCTGGCAATTTACGGCGGGAGCCTCATCTTCCTGTTTTCGGCAAGCGCCACCTATCACATGGTACGGGTCAAGGATAAGGCGCTGGAAATCTTCCGCAAAATCGACCATTCCGCCATTTTCGTACTGATTGCAGGGACCTACACCCCGTTCTGTGTCAATGCCTTCACAGGCTTTTGGAAGTGGGGCATGTTGAGCATCATCTGGGCGCTGGCAGTAGGCGGAATCGTGGTGAAGATTTTCTACATCCGTGCGCCGCGCTGGTTGAATGCTGGGATTTACCTCATCATGGGATGGTTGTGTGTCGCCGCCAGCGGACAATTCCTCGACACCCTCCCCGTCTGGGTGCTGACCTTTCTCATCATCGGCGGCGTGACCTATACGCTGGGCGCAATCGTGTACATGACCAAGCTCTTCAACTTCAAGCCCGGCGTGTTCGGTTTCCATGAAGTGTGGCACATCTTTGTCCTGCTGGCGGCTTTGTTTCACTACATTGCGGTGATGGGTGTGGCGCTATAAACCGTGCAGGTTTCAAAAGCAAAACAGGGACTGTCATTTTCGACAGTCCCTGTTTTTTTAGCGGAGTCCAACCGCTTCGCGCCCGTCGTTGGACATCAAAAGTCAGGAGACTTTTGACTCCATTAGTTCATTTCTTGCCTTCCAGACAACGCCCTCAGCAGGGTATTTTGATCGGCGTATTCGAGGTCGCCGCCGACGGGGAGTCCACGCGCGAGGCGGGTGACGTGGACATCGAACTGCTTCAACTGTCCCTGCAAATATTGGGCGGTCGCGTCGCCTTCCATGCTGGGGTTGGTGGCGAGAATGATTTCCTTCACTCCCCCACTGGCGACGCGGTACACCAGCTGTTTGATCTTCAAATCATCAGGACCAATGCCTTCGATGGGAGATAAAACTCCCTGCAAGACGTGGTACTTGCCGTGAAATCCGCCCGTACGTTCAAGCGCCAAGACATCCAGCGCTTCTTCGACGACGCAGATGAGCGAGCTGTCACGTTTGGTTGACTCGCAAATCTCACAGCGTTCGCGTCCCGCGTCGGTGATGTTGAAACATTCCTGGCAGAAGGCGGTGTTGACCTTGAGATTCGCCAGCGCCACAGACAAATCCTGGGCGAGGTCTTCGGGTGCGCGCAAAAGATAGAACGCCAACCGCGATGCGGATTTGGGTCCGATGCCTGGGAGGCGCTCCAGGGCGGTGACGAGGGATTGGATGGATTCGGGTAAAAGCATTTGTCATCTCGTAGGGGCGAGGTGACCTCGCCCCTACATCAAATTAAAACGGAAGCCCTGCCGAGAGCGGACCCATCAACTTTTCCTGCAAGGCGCGGGATTCATCCAATGCCATATTGACCGCGGACAAGACCATGTCTTGCAGCATTTCGGGGTCGGCGTCTTTGAGGAATTCGGGCGAGATTTCGACAGATTTGCATTTCTGGTCGCCTGTCATGGTGACTTTGATCGCGCCGCCGCCAGCCGTCGCGCTGACGGTTTCTTCGGCGAGTTTCGCCTGCGCTTCTTCCATTTGCTTTTGCAGTTTTTGAATCTGCTGCATCATTCCGCCCTGCCCGCCCATGGCGGGTCCACGATTAAATCCTTTTGCCATTATTACACCTCAATCGCTCAAAGTTTTTATATATTCTGATCTTACTCTATTCATAAAGTTATCAACTGCCTTTATAACACTATTTACCGCTTCAGTATAAGCCAAGAGGTCTTTTGCGTCTTGACTCCTTTGACTTGACGACACCTCAGGCTTGAGAAGTTCTTGGCTAAAAAAAGTAACAAATTGCATATACATCATGAGTAAATGATGAGATTCGGACAAAACTACAAGGGGCGAATCAGTACGTTTAACCCAATAATCTTCTGGAATTAGTTTGGGATTAGAAATTACTTGATCCATAGCCGCCTACGCAACTGTCCAACTACCTCAATCCATATCCACCACTTCCCCACCGTGCTGGATGGCGGCGGCGACCATGCCGTCTTGGGCGACGTTGGCGGGGATTTTGCCTTTGGCATTCGTGACCGTACAGCGGACGGACAAGTCCACGTGGAAGTTGTCTTTGATGAGTTTTTGGATGATTTCGAGTTGGTCGGGTTTGTTCAGCTTTTCGACCAGCACGTCGCTGGCGAGACCGAGGATGAGGGTCTTACCCTGCACGTCGATCATCTTGACCGAGTTCATCAATGCGCCGAGGTTCGCCTGTGACTTGGGCAGGGAGTTGGAAAGCTGCTTCCAGACTTTGATAATGTCACCTGCGTTGATGACGGGCGCTTCGGCTGACGCGGGCTTCGGCGTCTCGAGAGCGGCTAAGGGCTTGGATTCGGCTTGGGGAACAGCATCAGGCTGAGGCGGAATCGGTCTCGCGGCGATTGGCGGGGTAACGGCTGGGGCGTCCACCACTTCCGCGAGGGCAAGTTCAATGCTCAGGGATGGCTGCCAGCCGCCGCGCAAATCCGTCGCCGCGTTGTTGAAGATTTTCATCATCCGCAACACATTGGTGGTGCTGAATGATTTCGCGTGCGCGTCCATCTGCTGTTTGACTTCGCGGGTGGCTTCGACTTGCTCGATGTTGCCCATTTGAATCAGCATCAGCCCGCGCAGGTACTCGACGATTTGACGGGCAAGCGAGCGCGGATCGGCGCCGGAGTCGAGGGCGCGGTGGATGGTTTCGAGTCCGCGCGCGGGTTGGCGATCGAGGATGGAGGTCATCACGTCCAGCACGGTCTTGCTGGTGGCGGTGCCGAGAACAATCTGCGCGAGAGCAAGCGTGATTTTCGTGCCTGTGGACGCAAGCTGATCGAGGAGAGATTGGGCGTCGCGCATCCCACCCGCTGACTGACGAGCGATAAGCGTGAGGGCTTCGTCGTCGGCAGTGAGATTTTCGGCGGCGACGATTTGTTTGAGATTGGCGACTATCTCGTCCACTGGCACACGGCGGAACTCATGTCGCTGACAGCGGGACAAAACGGTGGCAGGGATTTTATGGATTTCGGTGGTTGCCAAAACAAAGATGGCGTGGGGCGGCGGCTCTTCGAGGGTCTTGAGCAACGCGTTGAACGCCGCCGTCGAAAGCATGTGGACTTCGTCGATGATGTAGATTTTGTATTTACCCTGCGACGGCGAGAAGTTGATCTTGTCGCGCAAGTCGCGGACATCGTCCACGCTGGTGTTGGAAGCCGCGTCGATCTCGATCAAGTCCATGAAACGGTTCTCGTTGACGGCTTTGCAGTAGTCACATTCGTTGCAGGGACGTTTGGCTGGGTCGTCGTTCAGACAGTTGACCGCCTTCGCCAGCAGGCGCGCCACAGTAGTTTTCCCCGTCCCACGCGGACCTGCGAAAAGATAGGCGTGACCGACTCGGTCAGCTTTGATGGAGTTGGTAAGCGTCTGGACAACATGGTCTTGTCCGATGACGGTGTCCCATCCTTTGGGGCGGTACTTACGGTAGAGGGCTTGAGTCATTTAGTTACCAGTTATCAGTGGTCAGTTTTTGAACCGCGAAGAGCGCGAAGGTCGCTAAGATTTTTAAAGGGTTTTCTTCGCGTTCTTAGCGTACTTGGCGGTGAAGAATCACGGAACGCGATACACAGCCCTCAGGTTGCCCTGCGCGTCGAAAAGGCGGGCATTCTCGCCAGAACTCCATGCGGCGTCGCCTATGCCCCAATAGAGGTCAATGACGGTATCTGTACCGGCAGCTGTGTGAACCTGGACTATGCCATTCGAATAAAGCGTGAGTTTCGGGAACTTAAAGACGTTTCCATCCTCGTCCTTGAGCTGCCACGAAGCCAAATCCAGTTGACCTTCGCCCTCGAACTTGACGACGACGATCTCTGAACTCAATGCCCCAGCGCCGACCACACTGCTGATCTTGACGGGGATATCGTCCTGCGGGTTGATCGTCGAAACAGGCTCGGCGGCGCCGACAACGGGCGCAGACTGCGGGACGGCCGGCAGGCTGGCGCGGTAGTTGCGGTCATACCAGAAGAGGATTCCGCCTGTCACCGTGGCGGAGACGAAGATGTTGAGGAGCAGGTAGGAGAAAATTTTGCGACGATCCATGGCTAATGGAGATTATACATCACGCGACATTTTCAGCGCGACCCAATCATTCATCTGACGCTGGTCGTTGAGTTTCAACCCCTTTGCCTCAGCCGCCGCGACGACATTCGCCGCCTGATGGTCAAGGATTCCGCTGAGGATGATCTCGCCATCCGCTTCGACCAAATCCGCGAGCCCTCCATCGAACAGGCGGATGATGATCGGCGCGAGGATATTCGCCACCACCAGCGGCGCGGACTTGAAGGGGAAGTCGCCGCGCAGGATTTCAGTCACGGAGCCTTGCCCCAAAATCAGTTCATCCCCCACCCCGTTCAGGTCGGCGTTCTCGCGCGAGTTTTTGACGGACTCGATGTCAATATCCACGCCGAGGACTTTTTCCGCGCCAAGTTTGAGAGCGGCAATGGAAAGGATACCTGAGCCACAGCCCACGTCAATCGCGCTCAAACCTCCGAGGTCTTTAAGACCTCGGAGGTTTAGATACACCTCCATCAACTCCAAACACAACTGTGTCGTGGGATGCGTCCCCGTGCCAAATGCCATGCCAGGGTCGATTTTGATAGGGATTCGTTTCGGGTCGGGGGATTCAAGCCAGGCGGGAAGAATCAGTAAACGCTCGCCGATGAGAATCGGTTTGTAATTCTGCTTCCAGGCTTCCATCCAGTTTTGGTCGGCGATCTGCTTGTAAGTGGGAGTCGGCACGGGGGTAATCATCTCCAAATAGAAGAGTGACTCCTCCAGTTTTTGCCGCGTCTCTTCAAGGTTGTCATCCACTTCCAAATACGCGCGCACGGTGATGGGGCCTGTTGCTGTACCCTCGTCTTCTTCATCCAAAAACTTGACCCCCTGCTCGGTCATCACGCCGTTGGGCGCAAAGCGGGCAAAAACGTCGGCAACAGATTCGGCAAGTTCGCCGTTTACACTCAGGGATACTTCCAGCCAGTTCATTTCCAGTCTCCAGTAATCAGTTTTCAGTCATCGGTATTCAGTGAATCAACCGCCCAGCGAATTAATTCCTTCTCTGCAAATAGCATCTGAGGCAGGGCGTTGACATCGAAATATTTCATCTCGGAAATTTCCGAGCTTTCCTTGAAAGTTCCGCTCACGATTTTGCACAAATATATCAAACTGATATTGTGATCTTCCTTCGAACTTTCAGCCAGCAGCAGTTTTTCAACTTTTATCTGCATACCCGTCTCTTCAAAAAACTCGCGGACAATTGCCCTGTCAGGCTGTTCGTTGAATTCAAGTCCGCCAGCAGGGATGCCCCACTCGAATTTTCGGTAAGTATGTTTGAACAAAAGGATTCGTTTCTGTTCATCAAAAATTAGCGCCGCAACCGATGCACGAAATTTGGGGCGGTAAGCCCGCATGGCAAGGACATGCACCCACATCGGGAGCGTACGCCAGATTCGTAAAAGGGGTTTCAACATAAGGTTCAGGCATTATAAAGCAAACGAGCGGACTCTCATCCACTCGTCACTTATCACTTTTTACTTTTCACTTCTCTTATCCCCCAAACGCCTCATTCAACCAATCCAGGAACCCCTTCTCCTGCGGCTTGACCGTCGTCCCCAAACTCTCAGCCAGCTTCTCGAACAGTTCGCGCTGTTCCTTTGTCAACTTGGATGGGATTGCCACATTGACCATCACAATCTGGTCGCCGCGTTGTGTCTTGCTGCGGACATGCGGCACACCCTTGCCTTTGAGGTGGAAGATTTTCCCGGGCTGTGTGCCAGCGGGGATTTTCAATTTTTCCTCGCCATCTATCGTTGGGACATGTACTTCCGCGCCAAGCACGGCTTGCGCCACATTGATATCGAGGTTGAGCAAAATGTCGTTGTCGCGGCGCTTGAAGAACTGATGCGGCTTGACGTCCAGCACGAGGAACAGGCTTCCGCTGGGACCGCCAAACACACCAGGTCCACCCTCGTTGTTCAAGCGGATTTGCGTGCCAACGTCCACGCCAGCGGGGATCTGAACTTTCTTCTTGATGTTCTTGCGTTCCAAGCCTGTGCCGCGACAGGTTTTACACGGCGACGAAATCGTCTCACCGCGACCGTTACAGGTGGGACAGGTCGCAGTCTGCACCATCTGACCAAGGAAGGTCTGGCGCACCTGACGGACTTCGCCCTGCCCATTACAAGTGGAACATCGGACGGGAGTCGTGCCAGGTTCCGCGCCCGAACCGGTACAGCGTGAACAGGTCTCGTCGCGCTGGAACTCGATTTCTTTTTCGACGCCAAAGACAGCTTCCTCAAACGTCAACGTGACCTGCATCTGCAAGTCACGCCCGCGACGCGGGGAATTGCGCGGCTGGCGCCGTCCCGAAGAAAAGCCAAAGCCGCCGAACCCGCCGAGGATTTCCTCGAAGATATCGCTAAAGTCGGCGGAATAATCATGATAGCCACCACCGCCCATGCCGCCAAGTCCCTCCTTGCCATAGCGGTCATAGCGCGCACGCTTGTCAGAATCCGAAAGCACGCCATAGGCTTCGTTGATCTCTTTAAATTTCTCTTCGGCATGCTCTTCCTTGCTGACGTCGGGGTGATACTGGCGCGCAAGTTTGCGGAACGCAGCTTTGATCTCGTCATCGCTCGCGTTCCTTCCAACACCAAGAACTTCGTAATAATCGCGGTTGCTCATAATTGGTCAAAGGTCAAAAGTCAAAGGTCACGGACATTCGACCTTTGACTTTTGGCTCGTTTACTCCTTCACTTCACCATCCACAACTTCGGGACCTGCATCGGGATTGGGATCCGCTTCGCCACCCGCAGCGGATTGCCCACCCTGTTCGTAGGCGGCAGCGCCAATCTTTTGGATGGACTGACCCAAAGCTTCGGTGGCGGCTTTGATCTTCGCCAAATCATCGCCCTGCAAAGCGGATTTGGCGTCTGCAATCTTTGCCTCGACCTCGCTGCGGACATCGGACGGAGCCTTGTCGCCAAAGTCGCGGATGGCTTTCTCAGCGGCGTAGACCATGTTGTCCGCGCCGTTGCGGGCTTCGATCAACTCCTTGCGGACGCGGTCTTCCTCGGCATGAGCCTCAGCGTCCTTACGCATCTTTTCGACTTCTGCTTCGCTCAAGCCAGATGATGCGGTAATGGTGATGTGCTGGGTACGTCCCGTCGCCTTGTCCTTCGCGCTGACTTTCATGATGCCGTTCACGTCCACATCGAAGGTGACTTCGATTTGGGGAATGCCACGCGGCGCAGGTGGGATACCGTCCAGGATGAATTTGCCAAGCGATTTATTATCGTTCGCCATCGGGCGCTCGCCCTGCAAAACGTGAATCTCGACCTGAGTCTGGTTGTCCGACGCGGTGGAGAAGACCTGACTGCGGCGTGTGGGAATCGTCGTGTTGCGCTCGATCTGGGGTGTGGCAACCCCGCCCAACGTTTCGATGGAAAGCGTCAGCGGGGTAACATCCAACAGGAGAATATCCTTTACCTCTCCACCGAGCACGCCCGCCTGAATCGCCGCACCAATTGCCACGACTTCATCGGGGTTGACTCCCTTGTGCGGATCCTTGCCAAAGAAAGCGCGCACGCGGTCCTGAATGGCGGGCATACGGGTCATGCCGCCGACCAGCACCACTTCGTTGATGTCGCCCGCATTCAGCCCAGCATCGGACAGCGCCTGCTTGACGGGAGCAATGGTTCGGTCAACAAGGTCGGCTGTGATTTGCTCCAGTTTGGCGCGAGTCAGGGTCATCACCAAATGTTTGGGACCGCTCGCATCCGCCGTCAGGTAGGGCAGGTTGATCTCGGTCTGCATCACGGTGGAGAGCTCGATCTTTGCCTTCTCTGCGGCTTCCTTCAAACGCTGAAGCGCCTGACGGTCGTTATGCAGGTCGATATTGTTGTCTTTCCTGAATTGCTCGATCAGGTAATCCATGACTCGCAGGTCGAAGTCATCGCCGCCAAGGAAGGTATCACCACTGGTCGAGCGGACTTGAAAGACACCGTCGCCCACATCCAAAATCGAAACGTCGAACGTGCCACCACCAAGGTCATAGACCACGATGACTTCGTTCTTCTTTTTATCGAGCCCGTAGGCAAGCGAGGAGGCTGTCGGCTCATTGATGATGCGCAAAACTTCCAAGCCCGCGATCTTGCCCGCATCCTTTGTGGCGTTGCGCTGAGCATCGTTGAAATATGCAGGAACGGTAATCACCGCCTGCGTGATCGGCTCGCCAAGGTACGCCTCGGCATCCGCTTTCATTTTCGCCAGAATCATCGCCGAAATTTCGGGCGGCGAGTAATCCTTTTCATCCAGTTTCACGCGCACGTCGCCATTCTCGGCGGCTGTCACCGCATAGGGCACACGCTTCTTCGTGTGTTCCACCTGCGCGTCTTCCGCTTTGCGTCCCATGAAACGCTTGACCGAAAAGATGGTGTTGTTCGGGTTGGTGATCGCCTGATTGCGCGCCACACGTCCCACCAATCGCTCGTGATTTTTATTAACCGCCACCACCGAAGGGACAAGCCGCTCCCCTTCCGCAGACGGAATCACAATCGGTTCGCCGCCGCTCATCACCGCCGCAACGGAATTTGTCGTGCCAAGATCAATGCCAATGATTTTTGCCATGAATGCTCCCAAGTTAGGTTGAAGGTCAAAAGTCGAAAGTCAAAACCTTTGACCTTCAACCTTCGACCTTTGACCGAATTTATTGTGCCACCCTCACCGACGCGGGACGAATCACCCGTTCGCCCAACATATATCCGTTGCGCACCACATCGATCACGTGTCCGCTTTCCACTTCCTCGGAAGGCTCATGCGTAATTGCGTCATGAAAGTTCGGGTCGAATGCCAATCCCTTCGCTTCGATGCGCTTCACGCCTTCGCTTTCCAGTATGTTCTGCAATTTACGCGCGATCAGCTCAATGCCATTTGCCCAGGCATTGTCAGCGGGACGATTTTGCAGGGCGAGTTCCAGGTCATCCAGCACAGGTAAAACCTTTTTGACAATATCGCCCTTCATGCTGGCATAGGTCAACTCGTTATCGCGCTCGATGCGCTTCTTATAATTCTGGAACTCCGCCTGCGACCTTGCCCAGCCGTCCTTGTATTCAGCCGCCTTGGACTCAGCTTCCGCCAACTGGCTTTTCAATGCTTCCACTTCGACGTTGGGCTGATTGCCCTCAACAGGCGCAGATTCCACTGTGGGCTGAGTCTCAGTCACTTCTTCTTCGTATTTGTGCTTCTTTTTATCGGTCATGCTCTCACTCTCGAAATAATTTTATAAATCGGATAGCTCGCTGTCCGACTCCAGAATTTATTCATTCGTAATATTGTCATTCACCAGATTACTCAATAAACCAGCCACGTACCTAACGGTGGGAATTGTCCGCGCGTAGGACATGCGCATGGGACCCAGCACGCCCAGCGTCCCCGTCGCCAAGCCTGGGACGCCGTATCTGGCAATCACCATCGAACACTGACGAAGTTCCTCCCAACCGCCTTCGCCGCCGATCAGCACCTGCAATCCACCGACACTGCTGTTGGTGGATGCGCGCGCAAGCAATCCCTGCAGGGTGGAGCGTTCTTCAAACAGGCGCATCGCCCAGCGGGCTTCGTCCGTCTCGGCGAATTCGGGTTCACTCAAAACGTTTGTGAGGCCGTCGGTGTAAATCTCGCCCGAAACATTTTCGGAGGTGCGCTTCATATCCTGAACCATCAGCGTGATGATGTCCTGCTCCAACGCATCGGCACGGGATGACAGGGCGGCAATGGCATCCATTGCCAGACCAGCCAACAGCGAGTTGAGATGTGTCGCCACCTGGGTCAAGCGGGTCTGGGAGACGGGTTCAGCCAAAGTCAGAATCTGCTGCTTGACTTCGCCACCCTCCATGACCATCACCATCAAGACCTGCCGTCCCTGAGTTGAGATTAACTCCACGTGCTTGAAGCGGATGGTCTCCGCATGGGGTGCGGTGACAAGCGATACACCCTGCGATTGATGAGCCAGAACCGAGGCGGCAAGTGTCATCCACTGGTCAACATCGGGACTCGCCTGAAAGAACTGGTGCGAGATGGTGTTCTGCACCGATTCGGGCAGTTCCGCCTTGCTCATCATGTGACCGACAAAGATGCGGTAACCATCCTCCGTCGGCACGCGACCCGCCGAGGTGTGGGGCTGTCTCAGGTAGCCCATCTCCGTCAGCACGGACATTTCGTTTCGGACGGTGGCAGGACTCAGCGCAAGCCGAAAACGTTCCACCAGCCGCTTCGAGCCGACAGGTTGCGCTGTCTCGATATAATCGCGGATGAGGAACAGGAGGATGGTTCGCTGTCTTTCGGTAAGCTCCAGCATGGCGTCACAAGTCTACATGCGAAAATGGAGAGCGTCAATAAGAGGAGTGTAAGAATTTACAAAAAAAGACCCCAAGGGTTTCCGCAAAGTGAACCCTTAGGGTCTGTCATTGAAATTTACCTATTTTGGAACGGGACGCCACGCGGGGTCAAAATCATCAAAGGCAACGTCCTCCGTAATCCGCGCTTGGTTCGCCCCCGAAGGCGTAGAGTAGAGGACATGATAGCCGCGATCGCCGCCGCTTTCGTAGGCAATCCAATTTCCGCCGGGCGAATAATCCAAATCTTCGATGGAAAGCACGCCCATGTTGATCTTCAAGGCTGAAGAATTAGGCTCATCTGCTTTTATCGAAAACAAGTTGGGGAAGTTGAACTCAGACGCGTCATGCTGGCTGAAAAGAATCAAACTTCCATCCGGCGACCAGGTGGGGTAGTGATTGGAAAGCACATCGCCACTGGCAAAGAACTGTTTTTCGTTCGAGCCGAAAGTGCTCATCGTCCAAAGTTCATACGTGGTGACGCGTTTATAGGCATATACGATCTGTTTTCCATCGGGCGACCACGCCGGCTGGCGGGCTGGCTGCGTACTATTGGTTTTCACCAGGCGGTTTACATCGTGCTTGTCGATCACATACAAATAAACCTGCATGTATCCATCACGCACAGAGGTAAAGGCAATGTACTTGCCATCCGGCGACCATGCAGGTTCGAAATCCCCGCCAGGAGCGGTGGGAATTTGTTGCAGACCCGAACCGTCCGCGTTGATAATATACAAGCTTGACCCCTCGTAGGTGTCCTTCTTAATGGCACATGGAGAGGTGAATACCATCTTGAGCCCGTCTGGCGCCCAGGATGGCTGACATGCGCCGCCGGGCATGTTTGTAACCTGGATGGCTTCGTCCTTCAACAACCCGGTCAGATATATTTGGGCAACCCCTGTACGGGTGGAGGTGTACGCAATCTGGAGATAATCCGCCCCAATGGGTGTGGGACTCAACTGGGTGATGGGCGCTACTGTAGGCGGAACCGCTGTCGACGTGGAAGTCGCTTTCTCAACGACCGGACTCTCAACGAGGGCGACCTGGGTAGCGGTGGCAATGTCAAGCAGAGTGGCGGTTGGCTCCACAGGAGAGATAAGTTGGGATACCCCCCGCATAAACTCACGCGTTGGACCGAAGAAAAACAAGGATGCAACGCCCATCAATATCGCCGCAATAGCGACAAACAAGAAACGCCTGTTTCGACGTTCACGTTCAAGCTGTTTTTTGCGCGGAGAGACAAACGCATATTCTTCCGGCGGCATGGAATGCACCAACGCATTGGAAGTTTTCTTCGATGGGTCGCTTTTTCTCTCTGTTTCCGAAGGGGGAGGCGCAACGGTATATGTGCCAAGCAACTGCTGGGTCATGGACTTGGAGTTGAGCAGGGCAACCTTGAAGTCATCCGCCGATTGGAAACGGTCACTGGGGTCCACTTCCATGGCTTTTTCGATGGCAGCCGCGAGATGGCGCGAAACTTCCGGGTTTCTCTTCCTAAGTGGGGTAAGTTGGGCGTTATCCATCGCGCGCGCAAGACCGTCCTCCGGAATGACCCCGGTCAGGGCGGCATACAAGGTGGCACCCAGGGAATATATGTCCGTACGGGTATCCGTGCGGGCGGTCCCGTATTGCTCAGGTGGTGAATAACCGGGCGTCATGGCGCGCGCGCCGGTGGTGGTTGCCTGATTCCCCTGGTAAACCTTGGCAAGTCCAAAGTCAACCAGAAAGATATGCCCATCCGGGGAGATTTTCACATTTCCAGGTTTGATATCGCGGTGGAGGATGGGAGGCTTGCGTGCATGAAGGTAGGAAAGGGCGTCACACATCGCCGCACCAATCAGCACGACTTCCTCTTCGCGTAAAATGCCCACCCGTTCCATGCGCTGACGCAAATCCTCGCCCTCAATAAAATCCATTACGAGATATTGACCCTCGCCCGCAATGACGAAATGATCCGATACACGCGGAAGGTTTGGGTGGCGGATGTTTGCGAGTATCACCGCCTCCAGGCGAAATTGGCGGGCATACTCTTCGGTCGTAAACAGATTTTCCTTGACCGCAACATCCACGCCCAGGTTTTGGTCTGTGGCGCGATAAACCGACCCCATGCCGCCCTGGCCAAGGTTCTCTCGAATTTGATAGCGTTTATGTAGGAGGGTTTCGTTTTCGAGGATCATCAAATGCCTGTCAATTATACTTTTTTGCTCACACACATGCCACGGGCATTAACCGGCCTGTCCAGGCATTTTCGAACACGGGGACATTTTACTCTGCCGGTGAAATGGATTGCATTTCTATTTTATTTCAAATCACCGCTTGATCCATTGAATTTCCTGAAATGTAAGCAAAAACAGCCAAAGTATATCATCATACCCTGGCTGTTGAGGGAGTTTTTCGACGGGCTATTCTCCGAGGGGACGCCAGGCAGGATCGAAATCCAATCCCTTGTCTGACGTAACGCGCACGATGTTCGCGCCTGTAACCGTCATATAGAAGATGTCGTTGTTCTCCACGTTGTCTTCGCCTTCATAGAGGAGATAGAAACCGTCGGGGGAATATTGAACATCCTCTATCGAAAATGGGTCCAATTGCAGGTACGAACCCTGCTCCACGGTACGATCTGTGGAGGAAATGCTCATAAGCTTGGGGAAGTCGAATACCTTGGCAGGGCGCTGGTTGAACAGTATCAGCTGTCCATCAGGCGACCACGTGGGCAGATAATCTGTAAACCTTACCCCGCTGCGGACAATCTGCTTCTGTTCCATGCCATCCGCATTCATCAACCAGATCTGATAAACGCCAAATCGTTTGACCACGTAGGCGATCTGACTGCCGTCCGGGGACCATGCAGGCTGGCGCGCCTCGACATCCTTTGCGCCTTTCGTAATCTGGGTGATGAAAGCCGGGTCATCCACGTTCATAACGAAAATTTCCATTTGACCCGTGCGCAATGAGGTAAAGGCAATCGACGAACCATCGGGGGACCAGGCAGGGTCAAAATCGCCGCCGGGGACGGAAACAATCGGCGTCAGGTTGTTACCGTCCGCATTAATAATGTACAGGCTGGCGCCATAGTAAATTTCATCCATGCCTCTGCAGGGGGAAATGAAGACCAGCCTTTGACCATCCGGGGACCAGGCAGGCTGGCAGGCTCCCTCAGGCATATCCGTAATTTTTAGAAACTCCTGAGTGGCAAGGTCAAACAAGTATATCTGTGGCAGGCCCGTACGGTTAGATGAATACGCAACCTGTCCTGAATTGCCAATAGGCGTCGCCGACCCAGGAACAACTGGTTCCGAAGGTTCGGGGGTACTGACATTTTCGGTCGGAGCAACTTCCGTGGCGACAGTCGCAGTGGGAGTGGGAAGCGGAGTGTTTGTCGGAGTATTTGTCGGGACAGCAGTTGCCGTCGGCGTAGGCGGTTCCGGCGTCGATGTGGCGGTGGGAGTAAGGGTTTGAGTGGGGAGTGGAGGCTGCGTATAAAAAGGTAGAGCGATTCTGGTTGGTATCAATACCGAAATCGCGTTGCGCAAATTGACGGGCAAAATGCCGGGCGCATAAAAGAACACGCCTGCCAAAGCCGCAACAGCCGCCAGAATCAGAATGAGGAAGAAACGCATTACCGCAGCGCGACGCCTGCGCTCGCGTTCCTTCTGCCTTTTTAACGGGGAGACGAAGGGTAACTCCTCCCCAGCTGCTGGCGGCGTGATGGGACTTACCACCGGCTGACGGGGCGGAGTCTTCTCCTTGGCGGCAACCACTTCCTCCGGGTCAACTGGCAGGAAGATTTCAGGGGGCGGCGGAGCAACGATGTGGTTTCCCGGAAGCTGCGCGGTTGGGGAACCTGACCCAAGCAGAGCCTTCTTAAATTCCTCCGCGGTTTGGAAACGGTCGCTCGGGTCGATTGCCATCGCCTTTTCGATTGTCGAAGCAAGGCGGCGCGAAACCTTCGAGTTGCGTTTGCGAAGCGGCGTCAGTTGGGCATTATCCATCGCGCGGGCAAGCCCATCTTCCGGGATTACACCGCTCAAAGCCGCATACAACGTTGCACCCAGCGAATAAAAATCGGTTCGCGGGTCGGTACGGGCTGTGCCATACTGCTCGGGCGGGGAATAGCCGGGCGTCATGGCTCGGGCACCCGTTGTGGTTGCCTGATTTGTCCCCTGGTACACTTTGGCGAGACCAAAATCCACCAGGAAGATATGTCCATCGGGAGTGATCTTCACATTGCCGGGCTTGATGTCGCGATGCAAAATGGGGGGCTTGCGGCTGTGCAAATAGGCAAGGGCGTCACACATTGCCGCACCGATCTGCGTGGCGTCCTCCTCGGTGATTGTACCCAGCCGGTCCATGCGGTTGCGCAGGTCCTCCCCCTCGATAAAGTCCATCACCAGGTATTGTCCCTGGTCGCTCAATTCAAAGTGATCGGACACCCGAGGCAAATTCGGGTGGCGCAGGTTCGCCAGGATGACAGCCTCCAGGCGGAACTGGCGCATGTACTCCTCGGTGGTGAATAGATTCTCCTTCAGGGCAACCGCCACGCCAAGTCTTTCATCTATGGCGCGATACACCGACCCCATGCCGCCCTGCCCAAGAATTTCCACGATACGATACCGGTCGTGAATAATAGTGTTTTTCTCGAGCGTCATCTACAAAAAAACCCTTATGATTTAACTGGAATGAACGCGATTATATCAGATGGATTTGGCTTGCTCGGCAAGTTTGAACCTTACAAAAACCCAAGGTGCGCCCCCTGCCACCCACCAGCCAATCAAGGCATAACGGACATAGCGCAACAGATAAGAAATCAGGTCCAGTTCCCGTGGGAATATCGCGCCCAATCCCAAATAAAAAACGACGACACCGATCAAACCGATGACGTAGCGAATGGCGCGCTTCCCCACCGGACCCGAAGCCTGATACCCGCCCAGCGACATGATCCACGCCGCGCCCACCGCCAACCCAAAGAAGGTTCCAGCAGAGGTGAAGGCACTGTCTGGATCGAGCGGTTCAGGTTCCACTGCTCCCGCGAGAAGGGCATTCGAAATCCATTCCTCCGGGATCTGAAACCCGCTCCGCAAAACCCATGTCCCATATCCCAGGGCAATGAAAAGCAGGGAAGCCGCAAACGCAATCAGGATTTTTTGGCTCAATGTTTTACCGCCGATCCAGGCTCCCACAGGCTCCCAAAACCAGACAAACGCCCACAACACCGCTGCACCCAACAGCCAGCCGAAGATCACGTCGTGGGGGAAATGCACGCCCAAATACATGCGGGAAAACCCGATGAAGAATATCACCGTCAGCATGGCGACCCAGACCCAGGCGCGTTTCAAGTACGCCGCAATCATGCCCCACACACTCATCGCAAGCTGGGCATGTCCCGAAGGAATACCAAACGATGTCTCCGTCAACCAGAGCGCGCGGACTTGTGAACTCACCCAGTATGGGCGGGGGCCGGTAAAAATCAATTTACCAGCATAGTTGAACAGATTGCTCGTGACCAGGATAAATCCAACCCGCAAACCAAGAGCCGAATCGACACTCCAATAGATGAGCGGCAGCACCAGCAGGAAGAATTCCTCGTTGCCCAGGTAGCTGAAGAAACGCATGGGAAAGATGAACCAATCCCCCACCACAGCCTGAAGAACAACAATAAAATCAATTCCGCGCTCGATAAAGAATTGCATTTAATCCTCCATTGTGCAGGCGTTTAATGTTGACGAACTTGCGGGCTTTATTGTACACTCAAACCATGGAAACGTCATCCGCGCCCGTAAACATCGACTTGAATTTGCAACGCAACCGTGCCTGGGACTGGAGAGCCGCGCTCTTCGTGTTCATCATCGTGCAAATATCCAGCATTCGATTGGTGGTAACGGAGTGGACTCCCTTCCTGTACTTCACGCAGACCATGGGTTTTTTTGGCGTGGCCTTGGGGCTGGCGCTGGGATATGGCAAATTCTCCCGTCAGGCTGTCGTGCGCCTTGCGGCTGGGTACACCCTGATGCTGGTTCCCGCCCAGTTGTTGAGCGCAGTGGAAAAAACAGGATGGCTGTGGCACGACATCCTGGCGCTTGCGGACCGGCTGTTTATTTCGTTGGACCAGTTTATCCGAAACAAACCCGTTGAGGACGCCCTGTTTTTCGTTTCAATCGTCACGTTGACCTACTGGTTGATTGGTCTGGCTGCCGGCTACTGGCTCACCCGTCACTGGGATTTTTTGAATGTGGTGCTTCCTTCCGGGCTGGCGATCCTCATCGTGCAAGCCTTTGACGTACCCCGCTCCGAGTGGACAATCACCCTGGACCTGGCTATTTTTCTTTTTGCGTCGTTGCTGCTGATGGCTAGAATGTATTTTCTCAAAAACCGTCCCTTTTGGAAGGGAGCCAATTTCCTGTTGACCGACGAAGCCAGAAGCGACCTGGAACGGGGCGCGCTGGCTGTCGCCGCAATCGCGGTTTTCGTGGCATGGTCACTACCCGGCTGGATCAATGGGGCGAAACCCGTCGCAAAAGCCTGGAGGGAATTTTCCCAGCCCATCTTCGACAAATATTCAAACGCCGTCAGTGCCCTGGATTCGCCCTATACCGTCAGCACGAGCGGGAACTTCTACGGCGCTTCGCTTGCGCTTGGAGAGCGGGCAGCCACGGGTGATACTGTCATCTTTACAGTCAAATTGCCAAAGGGCGACTTTACCCCTGTCAGAAGTTACTGGAAAGGCAGGAGTTACGACTTATATTCCAGGGGACTTTGGACAACGGGCGAGAGTTCGAGCATTCCGTTCATTCCAACCATCGATGAGATCGCCATCGAATATCCCCAAAGCCGCCATGAAATGGGATTCACCTTCACCAGCCGCGCGGAAAGACAAAGCCTGCTCTACACACCCGCCGGGACCGTCTGGGTCAGCAAAAATGCCAACCTCCAATCCGCGTCCACCAGGGAAGGAATGCCGGACATCACAGCATGGATCTCCGCAACAAGCCTTTCCAACGGGGAACAATATAAGACGCGCGCGCTGATTGCTGACCCAACCATCGAGGAGTTGCGTTCGGCGGGGACGGAATATCCCGTCTGGGTAAAGGAAAGGTATCTGCACATTCCCGCGGAGATTGCCCCACAATTACGTGAACTGGCGCTCGAGATTACCGCCTCCCACGAAACAGCCTACGACAAGGCGCAAGCCATTACTTCTTATCTTCGGGGTGAGATCAAATACCAGAAAACAATGGAGGAAAGCCCGCCCCCGGACCGCGACCCCGTGCTTTGGGTTTTATTCGAGTATAAAAAGGGATTCTGCATGTACTACGCCAGCGCGGAGACACTGATGCTGCGCTCAATTGGCATCCCCGCCCGCATGGCTGTCGGGTTTGTGGAAGGCGAATACGATGATCTGGATGAAAAATATACCGTCGTATACGAGGATTCACACGCCTGGCCCGAGGTTTATTTCCCCGGCATTGGCTGGGTCGAGTTCGAACCAACCAGCAGCCAGTTCCCGCTCGAAAGACCCGAAACACGGGACACAGCCAACGAAACAGGACCAGACTCGGATGAGGATTTGGCGCTCACCCCGCTGCCCACTCCATTGGAGGAACGTCCCAGACCATTGTTGGATGAAGATGCTGATATTGGGGGAACGTCAAGCTATACAAAGTGGTATCAAGGTATTCTGACGCCATTCCTCATCGTGCTAGCGGTGGGTCTCGCCATTTTCGTTGTCCGCCACTACTCTCTTAATGACCGTTTGCCAGTATACTTGGCGTATCAATACGAACGGCGCGGAAGCGTTCCCCCGCAGTGGTTAAGCCGCTGGGTGCGCTGGACAATCCTTTCGCCAATCGAGCGCGCGTTCCAAAGCGTCAACCTGAGCCTGCACTGGCTTGGCAAACCGCAGCCGCTACACGCCACTTCTCAGGAGCGCGCGCAGGCATTGATCAAACTGATGCCCGAAGCGGAGGAGCAAACCCTGTCGCTCCTTGAGGAATATCACAATGCAATGTACACCCCGCGCGCGGGAAATCTGCATAAAGCGCGCAAAGCCGCGTTGACCATCCTCGTCAAAGCCCGGCAAACTTTAATAAAGGAAACCTTGCAGTTTCCTGATAGCCGTTTTAATCAATTAAAATAAGGCATTATGAACGAACAGACCCGCCCCACGACCATACCCGATCAACTTCTGACGCTTGGCTTGCAAGCGGGAAAAATTCGCTCCGAGTTGGAAGCTGCCAGGTTGAAACTTCCCAAAAATACCACCGACGATCTGTACTACCTGGAATCAACCCTTGGGCAGATCGGCGAAAAGATCGAAGCCTTTCAGCGCGAACACAGCAACATGCTGGCTCTTGCCAACATCGGACAGGTGATTAATTCATCGCTGGAGCTCGACGAGGTGTTGACCATTGTGATGGACAACATCGTACAGCTTACCAAGGCGGAGCGCGGCTTTTTGATGCTGCGCGACGACAAGGGTCAAATGGTCATCCGCATGGCGCGGAACTGGGAAATGGAGTCGGTCAACTCCTCCGAGTTGACCGTAAGCCGTTCCGTTGTGGGGCGCGTCATCGAAACAGGCGAATCGCTCATCACCACCAACGCGCAGGAAGACCAGCGTTTCATGGGGCAGGAAAGCATCGTGGCGTTCAACCTGCGCTCCATTTTGTGCGTCCCGCTCAAGGTCAAGAACGATCTCATTGGCGTGATCTACGCCGACAACCGCATCCGCACGGGCATCTTCGCCGAGTCGGAGCGTAACCTGCTGGTTGCCTTCGCAAACCAGGCGGCGGTTGCCATCGAAAATGCGCGGCTGTTCTCCTCGCTCAAACACACCCTTGAAGAAGTAACCGAATTAAAGAATATGATGGATAACATCTTTGCATCCATCACCAGCGGCGTGATCACCGCCGACATTCAGGACCAGATCACCCTCACCAATCGCGCTGCCGAAAGAATTCTGGGATCCGCTTCGAGCGATATCGTGGGACATTCCCTCGCCGAGACGCTTGCCTCTGTTTCGACGGAACTCCAGCCTCATCTGACGGAAGTCCGTCAAACCGACAAAGCCATCGCCGACTTGGAAATCAGTCATCATTTCCCCACCCGCGGCATTGTGGACTGGCGTTTCAATCTCTCCCCTCTAAAGGATGCCGGGCAAAAGACCCAGGGTATCGCCATCGTGCTGGACGACCTGACCGAAAGAAAGAAACTCGAAGCCCAGCGCAGACTCTTCGAGCGCATGGTCTCCCCCGCCGTGATCGAACAACTCGACCCGAACAGTCTGCAGCTTGGAGGCAAGCGCGCCACCATCACTGCGCTGTTCGCCGACATTCGCGGCTTCACCACCTTTAGCGAAAAACAGGAAGCCGAACAATTGGTGAAAATCCTCAACCGCTATCTCGCCGCAATGGCGGATGCGGTACTCGCGCAGGAAGGCACCATCGACAAGTTCATGGGCGACGCGATCATGGCGTGGTTCAACGCCCCCATTCCCCAGCCCGACCACACCCTGCGGGCGGTCAAGACCGCGTTGACAATCCGCGACTCGGTCGAAGGATTGTACAAGGAACTGCCTCCCGAGTTTCACCTGGCTTTCGGCGCGGGCATCCACTGCGGCGACGCAGTCCTCGGTCTGATTGGCACGGAGAAACGGCTGGAATACACCGCCATCAGCGACAGTGTGAACACAGCCAAACGCATTCAGGAAAACTCCGCCAAGAATCAAATCCTGATCAGCAGGGTGGCTTACGATCACGTGAAGAAGGAAGTGAATGCAAAGCCCCATGCGGAGATGCTGCTGAAAGGCAAGACCCAGCCACTGGAAGTGTACGAGATTTTGGGGTTGAAGTGATGAGTAACAAGTAAAAAGCAGTAAGTATTGGGCTTCCGAGGTGATGACGACTTCGGAAGTTTTTATTTGTAAATCCTCCCATGCAACTCTTTTCGCCTGGCTGCGTAAAGCAAATAGACAAACGAAAGGAGCAAAAATGAGCGATATCAAAACCCTTTATCGAAGCAAATCCAACCGCATGATCGCGGGCGTATGCGCGGGACTTGGCGACTATCTCAACATCGACCCGACCATCATCCGCCTGCTGTTCGTGCTCGGTTTCTTCACCTTCAACGGCGCGATGCTGCTGGTGTACCTCATCATGGCAATCGTCACGCCCGAAGGATAGCCACTCCACCCCTGGAATCCATACGGAAACAATAAGAAGCGCTCCCGCAAGGAAACAAGCGGGAAGCGTCTTCTTTTTTATCCTGCCCACTGAGGGCAGCATTCCTGTTCATCAACATGGATTGTTGGGAGAAGGGATACAGGCTGGCGGCGGTCCAGCACCGCCATCATCCTTGGGAATAAATACTTCACACAGACCAGGTTCTTCTCCGCTGGGCTGAAAGCCAACCGCCATGCGGCAGGAACTATCAAGTTCTGAAACCGCCTTGATCGGATAATAGATTTCAAATCCCGGGTCTGCCGCACCGGCCTGCTCATGTGTGAAGCGGTCGTTGAGGTCGAATAACGCGGGGTCGAGCAGGGACGTCCCCGCCCACATGTTTATCAAATAGCTTTCAGGATTACTGAGGACTGAACGCTTTACGGCGAATTCAATTGTGTTGGATGCATTTGGTGAAATACGTACCCAGGCAGCATCGGGGTCATCGCCAACGCCCTGATCGAAAACAAGCATTTCGAAACCGTCTCCAACCGCTTTTTCATCGGTGTACATGGCGGATATATCTCCGACATCGCTATTTGCATCCCAATAAACTTGCACGCCATCAACAGTCCAGTCCGTGGACGCAGGATTGGATGCGGTAATCAACCAGTCGCCTTTTCCGTCCCGATCAAGGTCCAGCTCGACTGCATATTTGCTTGCAAATGAATCAGCAGAGTCGGGACCCTTGATTACGAGCGTTCCATAAATCCATGTTTCATCTTGAAGGACGAAGGTGTCCACAATATCAAGATAGGGAAAATAAGTATCCATGGTATTGGCATTGAAGGGGCGCTCAAAGCGCCCGAAGGTAAAACGATCCCCATCTGTCACAAGCTTTTTGCTTGCCAACACCGAAGAGTCATAGTCGCCGGCATGGTTGATTCGGTCTGCTGGCAAACTCAAGGGGATCACTTGATGCCGAATGGGACTTTCGGTAGGCTGGGCAGTTTCACCGGTGATGGGTATTTCAATGGGGGCTGCTTCGGTAGGGCTGGTAACAGCCGCCACAGTCGGAGAAACTTCCGTTGTTTGAACAGTGGGAAGGCTGCAGGCTTGAATGACGACAAGTAACATTGCCATTAAAAGCAAAGACCGGGAATTTACTGATTTCATTTTCTCTCCTGATAAAACACCTTGACATAAGCTAATCATAGTGATTTGAAAACCATGTACCATCAGACAAAGGTACCTTTTGTACCAATTTACACCAGGGGATAAGCTTGAGAGTAGCAGGACAACCCTGGACTAACGATGGTTTACGTTCGCGTCATCTTGCGGACGCCGTTGAATTTCAATTCGTCTAAAGTAAAATCAAAGTGGAGGACGACATGCAGGCATTTATCGAACAACCCAAACGGATTCCGTTTTTCCTCAAGTTGGGGATTTTGTTTTCGGAAAAAATCACTGGCAAGACCATGCTCCCCGCGCGGATTTTGGCGTGGTACCCCAAAGCCGCGATTGGTTCAGGCGTGATGGAATCCCTGGTCGCCCACGCGGACGGTGACATGACCCCGCGACTGTTGAAACTCATCCGCATGACCGCTTCGTATGCGGCAGCCTGTCCCTTTTGCGTAGACATGAATTCCTATGAATATCGTGACGTGGGAATCACCGACGCGGAAGCCGAGTCCCTGCGCGGGGACTTCGAGCAGGTCAGCACCTTTTCGGAACGCGAAAAACTGGCAATCGCCTACGCCCGCCTCATCTCGCAGACGCCGTTGAAGTTCCACCCCGATTTGGTCGAGCGGGTCAAATCTGCGTTTACCGAACGGGAATTCGTCATCCTTGCCAGCACGGCGGCGCAGGTCAATTACTGGGCAAGGCTGATTCAGGCACTGGGGATTCCGCCCGCTGGGTTTGGGAGATGAAAAACAAAAAGACCTCCGAGTTCTTAAAGAACTCGGAGGTCTGCTTTTTACGCAAAACGTGACACCAACCTACTTCCCCATTTTCTTCTTCATTGCCTCAGTCAACGCGGGGACAATCGCGAACAAGTCGCCAATCACGCCGTAGCGTGCCTGACTAAAGATTGGGGCTTCGGCGTCCTTGTTGATGGCGACGATCAACTTGGAGTTCCTCATGCCAACGAGGTGCTGGATCGCGCCAGAGATGCCACAAGCGATGTACAGGTCTGGGGCGACGACTTTGCCCGTCTGACCAACCTGGTGGGCGTAGGTGATGTATCCGCCGTCCACTGCCGCGCGGGATGCGCCGACTGCGCCGCCGAGCAACCTGGCGAGTTCGCCGATCATTTCAAAACCTTTTTGCGCGGTGGCTTTTTCGTCCAAGCCGAGGGATGGATTGTTCGAGACGCCACGTCCGCCAGAGACGATGACAGCCGCGTCGCCGATGTTGACGGCGCTTTCAGTTGCGGCATAGCCGACTACGGTGGTCAGCGCGTCGGTTTTGGCTTCGGCTTTGGTCGCTGTGCCAGCCTTGCCAGCTACACGTTCGGGCTTGGGGAAGGCGCGGGCGGGGATGGTCGCCATGACGGGCTTGCCCGAGCAGACGGTCTTCTCCAAAACCTTGCCTTCGTAAATGGGACGAGTAGCAATCAGCTTGCCGCCATCTTGATCGAACTTGGAAACGTCGGTCAGCACGCCCGTGGACAAGTCCACGGCAGACATGGCGGCAAACTCACGGGTCCGCGCAGTCGTCGGGAACAGGATCAGGTCGGGGGTCCCAGCAGCGGCAAGAGCCGACAGCGTGGAAGCATATGGTTCAGCGCGGTAGTCCGTCATCGCGGCATCATCCACAACGATGACTTCGTCGGCGCCAAATTCAAACGCGGCTTTGGAAATCTCATCCGCATCCGAGCCGAAGACCAGCGCCACGGCTGTGCCGAAACTTTTTGCCACGCCCAAAGCCTCCCACGAAGCAGGCTGGACGTCGCTCTTGAAATGGTCGATGTAAACGAAAGTTTTCATAGCACTTTCTCCGCGAGAATTTTATCGGCGAGTTTGTCGGCGATTTCGGCTGGGCTGTCGCCGGTGATCATCTCGACTTTGGCTTCGGATACGGGTGGGTTCATCAGCTCGACGCGGGTGACGACGGGAGCGGATGCAGTCGCGCCGACATCTGCCAGCGACCAGATGGGGATGGTTGCCTTCGACGCTTTGCGGATGCCCATGAACGACGGGTAGCGCGGTTCGCCGATGCTTTGAACCAGGCTGAGGACGGCGGGCATTTTCGCGCTGACGGTTTGCCTGCCCTCTTCGGTGATGCGGTCAACGGTGACGCTGTCGCCTTCGACCTTGATCAGACCCACGAACCCAAGCATGGGCAGCCCGAGGACTCGGGCGGTTTGCGCGGCGGTGAGACCTGCGCCGTTGTCGAGCGTCTGGCGTCCGAACATGACCATGTCTGCGCCGCCGATCTTTTGGATGGCAGCCGCCAGCACGCGCGCCGCGCCGACAGTATCGAGGTCGGTGAGCGCGGGGTCTGAGACAAGGACAGCCTCGTCCGCGCCCATGGCGAGCGCGTGCTTGAGCGCCTCCTTCGCGGATTCAGGTCCGACACACAGGGCAGTCACTGTCCCGCCCAATGCTTCTCTCTGCTGAAGCGCGCCTTCGACAGCGTACTCGTCGAACGGGTTAATCACCAGCGGCGCGTCCCCCCACGTAACCTTCCCATCCTCGGCTTTGACTTTCGCTTCCGAGTCGGGCACTTGCTTGATACATGCGATGATTTTCAAAGTGGCTTCTCCTTGTAAGAATTATTTAGAAATGAAAAATGCAATATCCCAGATAATTACTGCTAGCATGAAAATCGTGCTAAAGGCTCTCATAATTATTATCCACGAGCTTTTATCACTAAGTTGTTTGATTTGATAATCTTTAAAAGGATCCCAAGAAGGTAACCTACTAAGTCTTTTTAATTTTTCTTCATAAAATGCATTTGCTCTAAACCAGCTTTTGTAGAACAATATTAGGATGAAGATATTTGTGTATAGGAATATAAAAATTATGATCACTTGACATACGTTCATGGATAACACAATTAGTTTGTTTCCTATGTACCGAAATAAGCCATTATCACCAACACATCCGCTCCAACAACCGCCACAAACCCAATTGCGCTGAAAATCTTTTGCTCCACTTCCCAACGCTTGCGGTTTTCCAGCCGCTTGAGAAAGAATTCCTTGAACGGATAAAGGGAGGGAGAGCGGGTGAGGCTGTTGTAAATGTCCTGATAATATGAGTCTGTTTTGAACCACAATTTGTAGGTGTTGGAAAGGAACAGCAAACTAAAGAGCAGGAAGACAAGGACAAATCCGAACGGGGGCTTTTCCACGATTTTTACTCAGGCAGAAATTCTTTGGCGCCAGCCGTCATTACGATCTGCGAGATCGCCAGAACCATCGTCATGCCGCGAGCGACCTGCTTTGCCGCATCCGCCCGTGAGACAGCCGTGATTCCAGCCGCCACGTTGTGCTTCTTGCAAACAGACACCACGCGGTCGATCATCTCCTGCACCTCGGGATGATTTGCTCCGTCGGGGAATCCCATGTTGAGCGAGAGGTCACGCGGACCGACGACAACCACGTCCACGCCGGGGAGGGAAGTCATCTCGTCAAGCTGGTCTATCAAGCTGGCATCCTCGAATTGCGGGATGACCATCGTTTGTTCGTTGGTGAAGTTGATGTATTCAATGGCTTCATTCCCCACTGCAATGTAGCCTGACGCCCGTGTCAGTCCCATGCCGCGTTTGCCAAGCGGCGGATACTTCACGGCGTCCACCAGCATTTTGACCTGGTCTACAGACTCTGTCCCGGGCATCATCACGCCCATCATGCCCGCATCCATGTATTGCAGGACGAGTTTCGGGTCTTTGGGTCCAACCCGCACCAGTGGGGTCATGTTCACGCGCTCACAAGCCCGAATGACGTTGACCGCCTGAACGGGGTCAATCAGTCCATGCTCGGCATCCAGCATGTAGAAGTCAAAGCCCGCCAGCCCGTATATTTCCGCCAGTTGCGGGTCGTCCGAGGTGGAGATCACGCCGTAGGCTGGCTGACCAGCTTTCAGTTTCGATTTTGTGCGGTTTTCCTGAATGAACATGTTTATGCCGTCACAAATTTCGTGTTTATGAATCATCCCGTCGACGATTGCCTGTCGAGAGGGATTGGATGAACAACAAGATGAAACGTCGATTGGCTAGCGAAAACTTATAAAGCTGATCAATTTCCCTGTTTTCAGGTCGAGCTCACAGGCGTGACTGCCCAGGGTATAGGCGGAAATGGTCTCGCCATCTTCGTTGAGCTTGACGCGCGAGAAATAGGTGTAGGGGTCGGGTTTCTCCGCCTTCCAGACGATTTCCCCACGGCGGCTGACCAGGTAAAGGTTGGTTTCGTTGCGCGGAAATCCGCCTGGGTTTTCGAGCACAATGATCCCCGCATTGACTTCGATCGTTTTATCGATCTGCGTAAAAAGTGCCACAACATCCATGGAATACCTGCTTAAGAGAGAAAATATGTCGTCGTTGTAATAGCTGTGATACCCGAATTATATCCCAAAACCATTTGCGCCGACCTTTTGGCGGGGACGCGGAAATGGGGTTCTCCCCCAAAGTCACGCGCCGCCTGTAACCTTTTTCGCCTTCCCGCATCCATCATTTAATCAAGAATAATTTTGGAGGTACTGAGATGACAGACATGAAAGTTCAACCAAAGGTGGTCGTGTTCAGCACACCCACCTGCTCCTTCTGCAACATGGCAAAGAGCTATTTCCGCGAGAAGGGCATCAAGTTCACCGATATCGACGTCAGCCGCGACCAGGCTGCCGCGCGCGACATGGTCCGCCGCTCCGGGCAGATGGGCGTGCCGGTGATCGACATCGGTGGGGAGGTCGTGGTGGGGTTCAACCGTCCGCAAATCAACTCACTTTTGGGGATCAAATAACATGGCAAAGGTCAACATTCAACCCCTGGGGACCCGCGTCCTCATCCGCCCGCTGGAGCAGGAAGCCAAGACCTCTTCCGGGCTGTATCTGCCCGAGACCGCCAAAGAGAAGCCGCAGACCGGCGAGGTGGTCGCCGTTGGCGATGACGAGAGCATCAAGCTCAAGGTCAAGGACAAGGTGTTGTTCGCCAAGTACAGCGGCGCCGAGTTCAAGTTCGAAAATGTAGATTACCTTTTGCTCGAATCAAACGACATCCTCGCCCGCCTGAATTAATATCGAAAAGGCGCACCCGTCTCCACGTGATGGGCGCGCCTTTTCTTCAAGAATCAGTAGATCATGAAAACGCAGTAACACCTTTTGTTCTTTGACAAATTAGTCTGGCAAAAGACCCAGCCACGGATTTCGCGGATTTTCACCGATTTTTAAAACAAATCCGTGCGAATTCGTGTAAATCCGTGGCTAAGGTTTTAGTTTTCTCGTCCAAAAAAAGTAGAGCCCTTTTCCTTCAAGAATCCAGCGCTCAGGGGATGCTGCCGATCAGTTTCACCTGCATCACGTATTTGTTGACCGCGCCAAAGCAGCGCTTATATTCCTCATCGCCACACCTGAAATCTTATTTCAGGATGTCTGGAAGTTGCAAATCAAAATAGCCGACGACCCAGGTTGTTATAAAAACAACGAAAGTGGAATAAAAGATACATATCGAAAGCGTCAACGGCCATGAAAAATGAAGATACAAATCTGCGAATAATAGAATACCCACCAGAATCACTGTTGTAACAAACACCTCCGCAAACGACGCTTCATCGTCGCTTATATCGTATTTTTGCATCCCCATTTGAAGCAACAGCAATATGCTCATCAGGATATTCCAGGCGACCAAAACCATCATCATCGACGACCGTGAAGGAAGCATTTCAACCCCCGCGAGAAAACTTGTCACACCGCTTATGCCCAGGACAGACCACCCCATGATCGCCTTTTCAAGCGCCAACTTTTTTCGTTTTATGAAAGCATGGATTAAGGATAATAATAATCCTCCCGTGACGATCAGTCCCAGGATTATAAAAAAGGGGGACATGGATTCAAAGCCGCTAAAGAGCATAAAAAAACCGTGGCGGAGTTCAGGGTGAAAAATGAACAGCCAACAAAACGAGAGAGAAACCAGGTACATTGATATCTCATGAAACCTTGGCTTCATCTGCTGAGAAAGGGTATTCCAAAATTCGCTCATATTGAACCTGTTGGTGACTAAATGGTTTGCATTACCTGCTGGTGGATGGAGTGTGGATTCGCTCTGAGAGCATGAAAAGCTCAAAGCTCGTAAATCGCGCAGACTCCCACACGTCGGGTGCGCGCTTTGTTGGGCGCTGAATTTGCGCCAGACTTAAAGCCTATAAAAGACACCATTGAAAAGAAAGCTTGACAAGATTATTGCACGAACCTTTGACTTTGGCAAATGCCAGAATTTTTTTGTGTCAAAGTTACTTGGCATAAAAAATCTAAGTTCCTGAATTCGCAACGTACAATGACAAATAGCCTGTAACCGTAATCAGAGCGGCGGCAAAAATTGTTGCCCATGCAATTAATTCAATTGGTCGTTCTCGTTTTCGCCACTCCTTGAAGTGAGCGTCGTTTTGCATATGTAGACTCTTTGATGCACCACTCCATTTATCACCTACTGATGTTGAACCCATAAATAAAAATCCAAAGATGAAAATGGCGATTCCTACATAAAATAACGCATTCCCTACACTGCTCAATGTAAGTGTGCCAGATAGTGCCGAAACTCCAATGATTAAAATCAATGTACAAGAATAAACACCGAGGACAATGGCTGTAAACTTGCGAATAGTAGTAGATGATGTTTTCATTGAAATTTAAGTGGTTAGCCGAACGTATTTAAAATTTTGTCCTTGACGGTATTTTTGCTTTTGAAGTTGAGTGTTTTCAGCCGCCCAACGGCGTGACATTCGCGGACGGCTGGGCGTGGATAATGTTTGAGGGCAGGAAAAACTCAAAGCCAGAAAAAAGCCTGTAAATCGCGCAGACTCCCACACGTCGGGTGCACGCTTTGTTGGGCAGAACCGATGACCACAAGACTCGCCAACTGAAAAAGAAGACATTGCCATCTTATTGAGATTTTACTGGCTTTTGTAGATGTCAACTATATAAATATTTGCACCTCCAACAAATGATAAGTACTCATAGTCAGGTGACCAAATTATGCTTTCAATATCCATATCTGTAATTGGACGTGTTAATTGTTCAATATTTTCAAGGTTTGGATAATCAATCCGCCATAGAGCCTTATCTTCTGTTGCCAAAATAATATAATCGCCGTTGGGACTCCAGACTGCCTGATTGAAAAGCGGAGTTGATAATGCTGTTTTCTGGACAGACATGTCTTGTGCATTTAGGAAATTTAGTGCTGAAGTTCCTTGTTCGTTTGTGGTTAATGATAAACATACGCCTTTTGTCGGATGCCAATTATTACATTGTATGTCTGAAGGCATTGCCTTTAACTCTTTGGTGGAAAGCACAAGCAGTTTTGAGTCAACAATTGCATATTCGCCATTTCTCGCCCAAGATAGATTTCCAGCATATTCCCAAGAACGAAAAGTTTTTAGGTCAATCAAGAAACCAGTGTGATTTGGTATGTGTGTCCATATATAATCCCCTTTTGGAGAAATGTTTTTTTCAGCGTAATGGGCTTCAACATTCGAGGGGGCATATGGCAGATTTGCTAATTTTATCAAATCGCGATATGTTTTTGCTTGAACGTCAAACACGGGAATCATCCCCTCAAACCCTGACATATATGTAACACTCCCGTCTTCTGCCAATAAATAATTATCACTCAACCATATTCCATTTGAATGGTCTAAGGATTTAAGAGGTACCCCCCCAGACGGATTTAAAGGTTTTCCTTCAAAGATTGTGTCTTCATTACGAATATCATAACTCTCGCCAGTTGAAGCGTTTCCATAAAAATAACAACACATAAATACGCGAGTTTCATCTGGCGACCAGATTGGAAACCATGTATTTGCCATTCCGAAATACCAAGCAAAATCAACCATTTGTTTGCTTTTCAAGTCAATCCAAGTATCGTCAACTAGGATTTTATTTCCACTAGGAGAAATGCCATGCAGTTTTCCTATGTAAACTGAAGTAACATCCCCATCGGCAGTAAGAGTAAAAACGCCAGGAATCTCAGAAGAAATGAGAACTTTTGCTTCTGGCGACCAGCGAGGCAATGAAATATCAAGAAATCGGTATTTTGCTTTTGTCTGTTCGTTTGGTAGCCAAACAGCACCAGTTTCAAGATTAAAAACAACCGCTCGTTTTTGTTCCGCTGGCGGGTACGGGTTAAGGAGATCAGCAATTTCACCCGTTTTTGGGAACAATAACAAGTGTTTTGAATCCATCCATTGATAACGGTCAGTGTAGTAGGGTTTTGCAATATCACCAGAGTCGTTATATCCATAATCCCAACCAGCAACACGCCGTAAAGCGCGTCCATTTACTATATCTACGACCTCAATTGAAAACGCGGATTGCAGCAAGTTAGGTAATTCTGTGGGATTAATGGTCGGAAGTACGCCAGGAGATGGAAGAGCAGTTATTGTCGGGGCAACTTCACTTGCAGGAGTTAATGTAGATGTTGGTATTGGCGGTGGCGTTGTTGTATGCGCAACTGATTGACCGCAAGAAATCAATAGTACAGATAAACCCAAATAAAAAATAAATTTTGAATAATGTCTCATTATCAGAATCCTTTCCCTGAATGAATTACGCAAGGTTCTACCCAACGAGATTGTCGAAAAACCTCTGGTTCGAAAAATGTTCAAAAAAAACTCCCACAACAGGCTAAAAAACAGCCAAAATATTGCCAAAATGTTGTGCGGAACACCAAAAACCAGATGCTTTTCAGCGTTTCTCTCCCA
>JACRBJ010000035.1 GCA_016234555.1 Chloroflexota bacterium
ATGCAACGATATCGTTGCGAACCTGCATTTGTTGTTCCCGCTTTATTCTGGCGGGTAGTTTCTTGGCAATATGGACATGTCATCATGATGCTATTTTAGCCCATTCTTTTGGACACTCCCAAAAATGAAAGGAAAAAATCATGCTAAGTCTGCTAAGCCGAGTCGTCGAATGGATTAATGTCGAGCCTGCCGTCAGCCTACTGATGATTATAACTGCGGTTGTGCTTTTTGGTTCCGCTTTCGGACAGGAGAAGCTGGCTGAAAGTTCCTTCTGGCCCTGGATGCGGAAGGTCGTTGAAGCATCGGTTGGGGCGATTTTATTTTTGGGGTTGCTTTGGGCTTTTCGTTCCGTTCTAAATGATAACTCCCTGACCTTTTACTCCACCCATGGCAGCGTCAGCGACATAAGCCGTGAAAGCGCCTGGTCCATTTGGGGGCGACCGCACACGCAGATTGAATTGACCGTTACCCATTCGCACGAAGTCGAGGTAAAGGAAGAACTGCCTCGTGAGGATCCGACACAACCTCCCATCTATCGTACGGTTGTTCAGCGCCAGGAGGTTCCGCAGAATAGCATTCTGGGCTTTACAGGCGATATCCAAATGACCTTAAGCGAGCGCGAAAAGGGATACGCTCTTTACAGCGGTTATGTACTTGATGTGAAGCTCCAATATGACGTGGCAAACGATTCAGACTTCAATACCGATGCGGAATTTCACTTTCCATTGTCGCAGGGTCAAACCTTGTTTGAGAACTTTGTCGTGACCATGGACGAGCAGGATATGACCTCCGATCTGCGCTTCGGGGCGGATTTGGTTTCGTGGACGGTGAAAATGAAGCCGCACCAGAAAGGCAAAATTGTCATTACCTACTTATCGCGCGGCATGGATTACTTCTATTATCAAATTCCGGTCCAACGTGAGATAAAGGACTTCTCTTTGACGCTGACGATTGACCGGCTGCCTGTTTCCATGTTGAATTATCCAGATAGAGTGATTACTCCCACAGATATTAAACCAACCAACGATGGCAAAGGTTCGATATTGACATGGGAGTTGGACCGCGCCATCACCATTGCTGGTATGGGTGTGGCGCTTCCACAACCCGAACAGCCGGGCGCAAAAGTGCTGCGTGTGCTGGTTATTTCCCCGTACGCGCTGACCCTTCTTGGAACCATGCTGGCGTTGACCCTGATGATTTGGGGTGAGAAGGCTCGTTTTCTTGACCTGTCCCTGCTGATGGCGGCATACAGCACCCTGTTCCTGGTGATGGCGGGCGTCAGCGACTACTTCTTTGGCTTTTGGGGTTCGTTGGTGGTTGGCACATTGCTTGTCCTTGCCCTTTCCTATTTCCTTTTCCGCAATCTGCCCTCCCGCGCTTTACGTACGCTGGTGTATGCGTTGGTGATTTTCTTTACCGTGGTCTACCCTCTCTCCGGGTTATTGCCCCAATTGGAACAGCAAAACGCGTTCAATAATCTGGTGCAGGTCGGCTTGATTTTCTATCTTGTGATTTTGTCCATTGTTCGCCGTGGACAGGGCGAGCCGCAATAACTCTCCAGCTTCCATGCAAAGCAACCTGACGGGCTTTTGGCAAATCCTGCTCAAAGAGGAACCTGTTGCTGTGATCCTGACTGTCGCGGCGGCATTCCTTGTATTTGGCTCCCATTATACAAAGCGGAAACAAAGTCTGCCCTGGTTCCAAGCCATCATACATTCTGTTGCCGCGGCAATGCTGTTTCTCGGCATGGCGCTTGGCGGCCATGTGTTTTTGAAAAGCAATCTCAACGCGTTCAATAACCTTTATCAATCTTTTACGCACTATGGGAGCATCAGCTCGAATCAGTGGTTTGAGGCGCGACACACCTGGCCAGGTTGGGTTACCCAGCGGGAATTGGTTGTCAATCATTTCGTAGAAAAGGAAGCTGTGGCGACCATCCCCGCCACAGAGCCATCTGCCCCCGCGCTTTATCAATCAGTGACCATTCGGGAGCCAGTTTTGCAGAACAGCATTACCGGATTTACCGGAAATGTGTTCTTGAAGCTCGAGAAAGAAAAAAGCCCACACGCTTTCAACGGTTTTCATGTCAGTACAAAATTCAAATATGATGTTTTGAACCAATCCGATCAGAATGTGGAAACGGAGTTTCTTTTCCCGCTTTTTGACACCCCGCATATCCTGTATGAAAACATCCATGCCGAATCGGATGGACGTGAAATTAGCCCCCTGTCTGTCATGCCGGATGGGCTGCGCTGGGCAACGACGATGAAGCCACGTCAACAGATGGCAATTGCCATATCCTATGAGGCGAGAGGAATGGATGGTTTTTCCTACACCATTCCCGATCAAAGGGAAGTTACCGATTTTGAAATAATGATTTCGTCAAATAGCAGAGATGTGTTTTTTGGGGTCGATCCTTCCGGCAGTTACATCCATTCCAATGTACGTTGTCCACGACCCGACGATTGTATTTTTGTCGTCAGGATCGACCGTGTTGTGGCTGCACCGCACATCACCGCAGCCTTTGTCCAGTTTCCCCTTCCCTATGCTCCGCATGACCTGACCCTGCGTCTCCTGCGTTTTGCGCCGCGCGCCGTGCTGTTCCTGCTGGTTGTTTTTGTTTTTACGATTGCTATTGTCAGGGTGCCATTCCGTACCAAAAGCCTGCTGTTATTCCAGGCGATGCTGTGGGGTTCTGTTTTGCTTTTTCTTGTTTTTTCGCCTCATAATGAAAATCCAAAAATGCTGCTACTACTTGGAGTGGGCGTGACGGGAATTCTGGTGTTTTTTATCTTGCCTGAGATCCCGACCTTGGCGCGTATTGCGATATTGATTTGGACATTTTTGCTGTTAGGGATTTATCCATTGGTCAGTACAAAAAATGTTGATACCTACCCTGAAAATTTGTATGACAGTTTTGTTGTTGCCGGTTTGCTTGTATATGTATTTGTATATTCTCTTTATACTCGTTTCAGGGGGAACTCAACGCATCAATAAAAGCGTACCCGTCAGATAAGGACAATGGATAAATGCCCACCCAGGAAGAAATCTACAAAACCGAAGGAGACAAATACGAGACGTTGATTGCGCGCGAGGATTATCAGGGAAATATTCTGAAGTCGCTGCGGGAGATCACGTCCCTGGAAAATCGCGTGGTCTATGACCTCGGCGCTGGCACGGGACGACTGGCTTGTCTGCTGGCTCCGCTGGTGAAATCTGTCCACGCCTTTGATGTTTCGAAGGAAATGTTGAGAGTCTGCCGCGAGAAGCTGACCGTCAGCGGTGTGACCAACTTGCAGGTTGACGTGGCGGACCACCGTCAACTGCCAGTGGAGGACTCGTCCGCTGACTTGGTTGTCTCCGGCTGGAGTGTGGCTTATCTCGCAGTGTGGAATCCAGAGACATGGCGGGCTGAATTGGAGAAGTGGATGACCGAGATGCACCGCATCTTAAAACCAAACGGACAAATCGTCCTGTTCGAATCACTTGGGACGGGAAACGAGTCGCCAGTCAAGCTGGAGCATCTCAAGGATTATTATCCCTGGCTGGACGAGGCTGGTTTCCAGCACAAGTGGATTCGCACGGACTACAAGTTCGAGTCGCTCGATGAGGCGGAGTATTTGTCCCGTTTTTTCTTTGGCGATGAATTGAGTGACAAGGTGAGGGAAAACAAGTGGCAGGTTCTGCCTGAGTGTACTGGAGTATGGTGGAGACAAATATAAATTCGCAGGGGCGCGGTCACCGTGTCCCTATATTTTCTTGAACCCGTTCCTGATTGCCATCACAAGCCCGATTAGAATCAGAAACACACTTGCGCCTGCAAAGAACCATTTGACTGTAGAGAGCAGGACGAGAATCCACGCGAGCGCTGTGGGTTGTACAGGAAATACCGAGAGCAAAATCACGATGACGATGTTTTCCAGTAGATCGAAGAACCAGGCACCCAGCGGTGCGATGTTCAGTTTCCGCATGGGGCTGTTGGAAGCCAATCCGCGCTGGAAAAGCCACGAGATTAGCAAGCCGAAGAAGAACAGATATACAATCGGGTAGACGGTATCCACTGTAAGTTCAACATTGCGGTAGAACGGGCGTCCGTACTCGCCATATCGTTCGATCATGCCGAAGATTTTTTGGGGAGTTGCAAAGAGCATCAAGTCAAGCGGCTGGGTACCTCCCTGTCCGCCCTGCATCATCCCCTGAATGAGGGGCATAATAAACCCTGAAAAAAAGCCATCCAAAAGAAATGAAACGAAAACAAGCCAGCCTTTTGTCCAATCATAAAACTTTTGCGAAATCCTGTTGAGCATAACGAAATACCTCACTGGCTTACATAAAAAATTATTACAGATAAACGCCCTGCAAAGTCCGTCAGTGTTTATTTGACAGGCCAAAGCATCGGAGCCATAAATGAGACAATCACTGCCACTATAAGCGTAAGCGGAATACCAACACGCATGAAATCTGAAAACTGATACCGACCGGGTCCGTAAATCAGCAGATTCCCATGATGACCTATGGGAGTGAAAAACGACGTGACAGCCGCCATGGCCACGGTGACGACAAATGGTTCCGGTGGCAGATTCAGACCGCGTGCCAAGGCAATGGCGATCGGTCCAAACAGGGCTGTGGTTGCCGCATCAGACATGATTTGTGTGACAATTCCCGTCGTGAGAAAGAGTGTCAGAAGTACCCAATGTATATCCCAGGTAAGGACCAGACCCTGCAGCCAGCCGGCCAGAAGATTGGCTGTGCCGGTTTCCTGCATGGCCAGTCCGAGCGGAATCGCGCCAGCGATAAATATATAAATTCGAGTGTCAATGGATTGATAAGCCTGTTGTACAGAAATACACCCACTGAGGATCATTATCACTGCGCCTGTCAATAAAACAATCTCGACAGGGATCACGTTAAGCGTCGCGACGATTGTGGTCAGGATCATAATTATTGCCGCCAGCCCTGCCTTATGAAGGGGTTTTGGCTCTCCTCTAAAAGGGACCAGCATCAAAAAGGATTGGTCTTCTGAAAGCCGTTTGAGGGATTTATCATCCCCTTTCAATACCAGTACATCCCCTTCCCGAAGTTTGACGCGTGATATTTCCGTTCGCAGCCAGCCTTTGCGCCTCCACACGCTGATGATGATAACGCCGTAAGTTTCGAGGAAATTGATCTTCCCAATGGTCTTGCCAATTAGCTCCGAAGTTGGAGCTACAACAGATTGGACCAGTTGGGAGGATAATTCCCCCTTGCCGTTTTCATTTTCTTGAGGCGATAAAAACGTTTCCTTATATTTCTCCAGGGGTTGGATTGCGATGCCGCGTTCATGCTCGATGGTGGCCAGTTTATCCGGACTTGTGCGAATCACCAGAACATCGCCGTTCTGGGTCTTCTTTCTGCCATAAGGCTTGGCGCGGGGACGATCGTTCCGATACCAGGCTGACACTTTAAGAATATCTTTCTGCTGCTCCTCGATCTCGGAAATGGTTCTGCCTATCAGCGGCGAATCTGGCAGGAGAACCAATTCAGTGTAATATCCTTCCAGTCGGAAGTGATCAATTGACTCGTCTTCACCATGGTTTGCAGGGAGCAGATATTGTCCAAGGAACAAAAAGAAAATCATTCCCACGAGCGACAATGCCAATCCGATCGGCGCAATTGAAAAGATCCCCAAACCACTTTGCCCGGCCTGTCTTAATAAGCCATCTGCGATCAAAAATGCAGGCGCTCCAATGATCGTAATCGTTGTACCGAGCGATGCCGCAAAGGACAGGGGAATTAATAATTTGGATGCTGGAATGTTGCTTTCCCGCGAAAGCTTCAAGAGGGGTGGCAGCATAAGACCCGTAATTGTGACGTGATGAGTGAAAGCTGATAATAAGGCAACGGATGGCATTACCACGGCAATTGCCCGTTCCAGACTTTTGCCAGCCAGTCGTTTTATCCACTCACCTAATTTTTCGGATAACCCGGTATGATATAAGGCCCCGTTGAGCACAAAAACTGTTGCCAGTAGGATAGCGGGTTCGCTGCTGAAGCCTGAAAGGGCATCTTCCGGTCCAAGCACGCCTGTAAGGCTGAGCGCAAGAATAATGAGGATCGCTGTTATGTCGATCCGAAGCCACTCTGTGAACAGCAGGATCACAGCTCCCGTTAAAATGGCAAACAAATATAGTTGATGCAACTCGATACCATTAAACATGTCACATATTCCTGGTTGCTGATTGGCTACAAAAGCAAAAATGGATTTTTCAGCCTCGATAAGCACAACGCCCGGGTACGATAAACCACTTCGAATTAACGCAACCCTATTTTATCAGTGCTTCCGGATATTTTTGCAGTGCGTCTTCGACTCTGCTTTTGTGCTGAGCATGCATGGGCAAGACCTCCATTTCTTTCAGCGAGAGGTAACCAAATTGCTCTTTTTGTTTTTTGACTTATTTCGTCAGCCACTCAATGGCCGACTCTCGGTCATTGAAAACAAGGAAACCGAAGCCGTTATTACGGCAGACAGTTTCAAGAAAGCCAAAATGCACCCTGTGGTTTGGCTGTACGATTTCAGCGATCTTGATGTGACGGGGAACGCCGATGCCCCTTAATAGTCTTGGACGGTTATATACCCTGATCACATCCCCTGTAACCGAACTGATGGCGCTGTGATCTATCAGGCATCTCGTCACTTTGTATTCCTGCATCGCTTTCGAGATATTCTTAGCCATCTCGAGGGAACTCGCTTCATCAGCGATACCCTGTGTTTGAATAACAACCACTTGTTGATCCGGTAAAAAAGAAATTGCCCATTCCATTTGGGAGCCCTTTGTGAGTCAATCAATGTGTTTGACTGTATTTCGTAATTATACCTTCGGCCATGCTTGTGGTCCCGGTTCATTTGATCAGTACGGCTGGCCGGTTGAGCAGCGCATCCTCCACCCGCTCCTTGTGACGCGCGTGCATGGGCATGGATTCCATTTCTTTCAGCGAGAGGTAACCAATTTGCTCTTTTTGTTTTGTGGTTTAGTGCTCTAGCCCAATTTTGGGGATATAAGATCTTTGCCCCTGTCTTTCATACCTGTACTAGATCCTAATGGGAGACTTGATCCACCGCAAAAGTAATGCTATCAGCAGGTGATTGCTTGCCATAGGCGGCTAGAACGTCTTTCTGACGAGATATTATTAACTTGTCGGCTCCACCGGCAACTGCAAATAAAAAGTGCAGCCGGGGAAATTCATTTCATCGTGTCCCACACTTTCCACCCATGCCTTGCCTCCGTGCGCCCGCGCCACCCCGCGCACGATTGCCAGTCCCAGTCCGGGTCCGCCGCCTTTGAAGGACGTCTTTCCCGACGAGTGAATGGAGACATCGCCCACCTGATAGAACTTCTCGAAGATCAGTTCGTGGTGTTCGGCATCCAGCCCGATGCCTGTATCCTTGATGCTGATTTCCACGCCGGGCGTGTTATTTCCCATGTTGACTGCGCGCGTATGTATGGTGATCCTGCCGCCGTCCGGTGTGTATTTGATCGCGTTGACAACCAGGTGATACAGCGCCTTTTGAAGCAGGGTGGGGTCGGCTTTGATGATGGGGATGTCGGGGTCTTCCTCGATGTTGAAGTTGATCTTGCGCTCCGGGGCAGCCCGGATGAGATCGTTTACGGTGTCGCTGACCAGCCTTTTTATTGGAACGGGTGAAGGACGTATCTTTACCGAATCGTTGTCGATGCGGGTGACGTCCAGCATCGTGTTCACTACTTCGTGCATACGATCTGCGCCGCGGATGATTCCATCCATCACTTCGCCCAGGGCGGGATTTGTTTTTATGACGGGGAAGGAATTCAACACATTGACGTAGCCTTTAAGCACAGTCAGCGGGGTGCGGAGTTCGTGCGCTGCAACCTGGATGAACTCCAGCTTGTTGCGGTCAAGGTGGTACAACACCCTGTTTGTGTTTTGCAGGTCCTGAATCGCCATTTGATCGTTCTCGCGGATGCGATTCAAAGTTGTGCGGATGATATTGATTGCCATGCTGGGACTCCGCCCAAGCAGGGTCTCGAAATCCTTTTTGTCCATTTCCAGGACGGTACATTCGGTGGTGGTGCAAACGGTGGCGGAACGCGGCACGTTTTGGATCAATGCCATTTCACCGACCATGTCGCCCCTGCCCGCGATCCGCAAAATGCGCTCCCCGTCCTGCTCGCTGATGTTCTTGCTGATGGCGGCGCTGCCGTCGGCGATGATATAGAAAATGTCCTCGTAGGCGCCTTCGTGGCACAGGATATGATTGGGGGGATACTTGCAAAGTCGCGTCGCGGCTGCCATGTCCCGCAGATCGTCCTCGGTCAGCCCTTTGAATGCCACGCGCAGCAGGGAAATTTTGTCGAAGGGTTCTGTGTTGCTCATTGCGGCATAGTATAACCGTAGGCAGAAATGGTGACAATTGCGCTTGGATGATAAAATGCCGGGCGCAATCGTTGCTGGTGAATGACAAAATTCCGCCCTTGATTGCATTTGTACGAAGGTCGTTGTATAGTTTTTTTGACGGTTCTTTTTGGTTTTGCAAGAAGGAGAGAAAAATCATGATTGTCAAAAGAATCTTTCAATTGATCCTTGTCGTTGCAATTCTGGTTGCGTCTTTTGCTTCAACGGGCGGCGCAATGGCATGGTCGGGTTGCGCCAGTTACATTACCGTCCAATGGGGCGATACGCTGAGCGGACTGGCTGCACTCTGCGGCACCACCATGGAAGCCATTCGCGCCGCAAACCCCGGACTGGGCTGGTGGGTCTACGCGGGACAGGTGTTGTACATCCCGACAGGGTACGAATCCTCTCCTATGTATTATCCGCCCGCCGGGGGAACTTATGTGGTGCAGCGGGGCGATACCCTCGGGAAAATTGCCGCCAGGCAGGGTGTTAGCGTGAGCGATATTCTGGCTGCCAATCCACAGATTTGGAATGCAAGCCTAATCTACGCTGGACAGGTTATCAACCTGCCGACAGCTTCCCCCGTCTACTACACCGTTCAGCGCGGGGATACGCTTCGTGTCATTGCCAGCAATTACGGTACAACCGTTTACAGCCTGTTGCTCCTCAACCCGACCATTTACGATGCGAACCTGATCTATCCCGGACAGGTCCTTCGCGTCTGGTAGGCTGGGAATATAATACCACGGTCGCAAATTGCGCTTTCCGTCCTCTAAAAAAGCGCAATTCGTAACCGAGTGCGGTATGAAACATAATCGCCGGGACGTCTCCGCTCCCGGCGATTGCGTTCCCATGACCGCCGTTGACCTTATTCACTGGGCATGATGACCATCATAATGAGATAGATCAGGACGCCCGGCACACCGCCGGGAATGAACGCGATGAAGAAGGCGAGGCGGAACCAAAAGGAACTGATGCCGAAGAACTCAGCCAATCCGCCGCAGACACCTGCCACAATGCGGTTGCTTTTCGAGCGTCGTAAAGCCTGTCGTTGATTTGTCATTTGAACCTCCAAAGTTCGTTTAATGTCAATCCAATATACGCGCCTTTTGGGAAATGGATGCGGACGCCGTATGCGTTTCGGTGGGTTTTCGTAGCTTTTTTTCGGGCTCGCCCGCTATGCAGATGGCTTGGAGTGTGGCTATAATTGCCCCGTTCCAAATTACCTTCAACAGGAGAAAACATGTCGGATATCAGATTGAACAGACTGGCGAACGTGCTGGTAAACTACTCGACAAAGGTCAAGGCGGGAGATTGGGTGCACGTCAACGCCAACTGGCAGGCGATCCCGCTGGTGAAGGAGGTGGTGACGTATGTCCTGCGGGCGGGTGGCAACCCGAGCGTGTCGTTGGAATCCAGCGACTTGAACGAGGTTTTCCTAACTCATGCGGGCGAGTCGCAGCTAAAGTGGACTCCGCCGCTCGACATGCACATGATCAAGAATGCCAACGTCTGGATCATCATCGAAGCCCCGGAGAACACCCGCGTCATGAGCGGCATCGACCCGTCGCGCCAGCAGACGCGCAACCTGGCTTACGAAAAGTGGATGGAAACTTACATGAAGCGTTCCGCTTCGGGCGAACTGCGCTGGGTGGTGACGAACTATCCCTGCCAGGCGCTGGCGCAGGAGGCGGAAATGAGCCTTGCGGATTACGAGAACTTTGTCTACCAGGCGACCTTTGCCGACCAGATGGACCCGGTTCAATACTGGCGTAATATCCACGATGAGCAGGAGCGGCTGGTTGAGTGGCTGGCGGGTAAAAAGAATATCTCGATTCGCAGTCCGCATGCGGAACTCACACTTTCGATTGCGGGACGCAAATTCGTCAACTCCGACGGTGACCAGAACATGCCCAGTGGCGAAGTCTTCACCAGTCCTGTGGAGGATTCGGTCAACGGCTGGGCGTATTTCAATTACCCCGCCATCTATCAGGGGACCGTTGTCGAAGGTGCACGTCTCGAATTCGAACGCGGACGGGTGGTCAATGCCAGCGCGGAGAAGAACGAATCCTTCCTGCTCAAGATGCTTGACACGGACGAAGGCTCGCGCTTTTTGGGCGAATTGGGTATTGGCACGAATTACGGCATTACGCGCTTTACAAAAAACATCCTCTACGACGAGAAGATCGGAGGCACGTTCCACCTCGCGCTCGGCAGCGGATTTGGCGAAGCGGGCGGCGGGAATGAGTCCAGCATTCATTGGGATTTGATCTCCGACGCCACAAAGGAAACTGAAATGCACGCGGACGGCGAACTCTTCTACAAGGACGGCAGGTTCGTGGTATAGGGAACTTATGTGACATATCCATAAAATTGCAATCGTCAAAACTTTGAAAAGGTACTAAAATTGAACTATGAGTGAAAAAACAGGTTATTTGCTTGTTGTCGATGACATTCCCAACATCCTGGAACTGGTGGAGACAACCTTGAAATTCAAGGGAGGGTATCGTGTGGTCACGGCGCGGAATGGCGAGGAGGCGCTGGAGGTCGCTCAACGGGAACGCCCGGAACTTATCATCACCGATATCCTCATGCCCAGGATGGACGGTTTCAGCCTCGTTCATCAACTTCGCCTCGACCCGGAGACCCGCAGGATTCCGGTAATCTTTCTTTCGGCTACCTACATTACGCCGGAGGATAAGAACTTTGCGGCGCTCATCGGTGCGACCCGTTTTATCGAAAAACCGATCGACATCGACCTGCTGATACGGACCATCCAGGAGCTTCTCGCGCAGCTCGAGCCGCTTGCCCCCGAACCCCTCAAGGAGCTTGAGTTCTACGAGGGATACCGCAAGCGTCTCAAGATGAAGCTCGACCAGAAGATCAAGCAAATCGGGCGCATCGAGCGTTTGATGCCGACCATTTCAGAGGAGGAGAAAAAGTCATTTAACACCTCCCTGGCTGCGAGCATCGAAGAGCGGGATGAGATTCAGCTCCATCTCAATCAGGTTGACGAGCGGATCGAAGCCAGTCTGAAGTCGAAGGCGGAAAAGCCGACTGGATAAGCTGGACAATTGAATCGAAGCAGGGACAAGCCTTTGAGCCTGTCCCTGCTTTTTGATTCCAGCTTTTGGAGTCCATCAGCTCACATGCCCTGTGGGTGCTGATGGATGCTTGGACAGCAAGTTGTCCGACTCCAGAGTTGGTTACTTCACCGTAAACAAACTTCCCGCTCCGCGTCCGCCGACATCGGGGAAGTAGAACTCGGAGGCGGTCGGTGGGATGACCTTGAACGTGCCTGCGCTGCTGGCTCGTGCAAGGTAGGTGTAGACGTAGGTTCCAGCGGGGAGGTAGTCTGTGGAGAGGACAACTTTCTCGTCGCGCAGTTCGATGTGACTGAAATACCACCAGCCCCAGCCGCGCTCCTTGTAATCCTGCACGGTGTACGAGGACGGGACAACCGTGTCGGTGGCGAGGGAGGCGTCCAGCGCTTCCAGACCGGCGGGGAGCGGGTCTTCGACGACCACGTAATGCACCGAGTCAGGCACAACCACCGTCAGGCGGACACGCACCAGCTCACCGCGTTCGATCTCCGTGATGGGCTTCTTCGGGTCATCCAGCGTGAAGTACTCGCGTGAAAGGCTCATACCCTGATCCAGCGGCTGGACTTCCTCCACAGGCAGGGTGGCGTTGAGATAGGCGGTGTAATACAGGTTGCCCGTGCCATTTCCGCGCGAGAAGACGAGGGCGTTGACTTGATCTTTCAACAGGTCTTCGAGTTCCACCTGTAGTTTGAGGGCCTCGCTCAGGTTGTCGGCGTTTGCCTGACCTTTCTGTAACATCTCATCGTTCAAGCCGACGGCATATTTGTAATCGGTCTCGAATTCCTTCGACTCAACCAGCCAGTTGGTGAGCGCAATCAAAGACCAGGTGGTTTCCTGGGTCGAGTACCAGTGACCGCCGTCGCGGTGCGCCATCAGCCAGCGGACAGCGTTCACCGTGATCGGGTTCTGTGGGTCGATCTGCACGAAAGCGTTCAACACAATCGCGGTGGTGCGCGTGTCAGTGTTCCAGTTCCAGTAGTCGTGGCTGGTCTCCTCCCAGTGCGCGCCCGAAGAGGAGAGAATAGCTGACGAAACAAGGTCAGACATCAGTGTGGACTCTCGCCCGTCCCCCAGCATGTGCATTGCCTGTGCGAGATAGGCTTTCCCGAATTGATCCAGCGATGCGCGATGTTCGAAGATGAAGTTGACCTGTCCCGCGCCTAGTTCGTTTGCGCGCGCCAAAACGTACAGCATGAAGGCGTGGCGGTTGTATTTCCACGAAGCATCGTTGCGTTTGAGGTCGGGGAGGTTATCCTTCAGGTAGGCGATGCCATTATCCAGCACGCTTTGAGAAACTTCGTAGCCCGACTCTTTGGCTTCGAGCAGACCATAGACCACATACGCCGTCATTTGCGCGTTGCTTTCGTCGTTGCCCCACCAGCTCCAGCCGCCGTCATACAATTGCGTGGAATAGATTTTTTGCAGCGCCGCGCTGACTTGCGCGTCGAGGTCGCCTTCCAGTGGCGTGGGCTTGCCGGCGGCTTTCAATGCGCGGGTGGTGATGACGTTTGGCAGGAAGCGCGAGACCGTTTGCTCCAGACAATAGTAGGGGTATTGCTCAAGATAGGTGAAGCTGGACTCAAGCGAGGTCGCCAGTGAAGGCGCAACTTCGATGGACAGGCTTGCGTCCTCGAAATCGAACGAGGTCGGCAGTTGGATATTTTCGGTGACCGAATCAGCAGACGAGATCATGCCCGATGTGCCGACGGCTTCGACGGCAGTGTAGCGGAGAACTGGGATGCCCTGCCCGGAGAGGGTTCCAACTGCGGGCTTGCTGGCGTCGGTGAATTTTCCGCTGGTGGCGGTGGCGGTCATGTCCACGCGTTCGGCGTCGTTGTTGATGACCACATCCCAGGTGACGTACGCCTGCTGCCTGCCTTCGACCTCGACGGTTTGCTTCGCTTCGGATTTCAGCGCAACACCTTCCGCGTCGAGCGAGACGTTCACTTTGAGATTTTCCTCCGAATTGTTGAAAACCGTCGCGCCGACAGTTGCCTGGTCACCGACGACGAAGAAGCGCGGCGTTTGCAGTTGGACAAAGAGCGGCTTGGTGCTGACCACTTCGTTGGTCGCTTCGCCCACGCGGCTGTCTGCGGTGACGGCGCGCACGTCCGAGACCCAGGTGGTCAGGTTTTCAGGCATTTCCACTTTGACCTGCGCCTTGCCGTCTTCGTCGGTGGTGAGTTCCGCCTTGAAGATTGCCGTGTCCTTGAAGTTCTGGCGCACGGTGATGACCCCAGGCTCGCCGCCGCCACCGCCGCCCGCGGCGAGACCGTCGGGCATGGTGGCGCGATAGTTTTCGTTGTAATCGTCGGCGCTGGAGACAATGCCCAGCGCGGTGGACACGCTCAATGATTGGATGGAATAGAAACTGGCGAGCAGCGGTCTGGTGTTGGACGGCGCAAGCGCCAGCACGGCTTTATCCACCACCGCGATGGAAACATCCGCCGAGACGGGCTTGCCGTCGATATCCTTCGTCTCGATGGTGTACGTGACCTCGTCGCCGGGACCCGTCAGGTCCTTGTCCGCTGTGACCGAGACATCGAGAGTCTTCTGCTTCGTGTCGATGTTGATCTTCGTCATGCCGATCTTGAAATCGGGTTTCCCTGATTGTTCCGCGCCGCTGATGACGGTGACAGAGATGTAGGCAATCGGCGCCATCTCGTCGGTGATTGGCAATTTGTAAATCGTGCTGTTGCCTTCGAGCTGCACCACTTCCTGTTTGTAAATATGTCCGCGTTCGTAGGTGATGAGCGCGTACACCTTTTCGGTGAACGGCTGGGCGATGAGGATTTCAGCCGTGTCGCCAGGCTCGTACATGTCCTTGTCGGCAATCAGGCTAAAGGCGCGGTCGTTGGTCTGCCGCCATGAAATCTGTCCTGGGCTGGCGACCCAGATGTAGGTCGATGACTGGTGCGTGTTCCCCTTTGAATCCCTGACCGTGACCAGCGCCTTGAAGACTCCGCCGTTGGGCGGCGTGAATTCCACTTGGGCGGTTCCGTCCGCGCCTGTGGTTGCTTCCTGTTTCCCTGCGGGGATTTCCTTGACCGTCGTGACCCATTTCAACTGACCCTGCTTGTCTTCCTCCTGAACGCTGAACCATTGCCGCTCGACAAAGTCCACTGTCACCTTTTTCCCCGCTACGGGCTTGGAATCCCAATCGAGGACGACCACGCTGAACGGCTGCGCCTCGCCCTGCTTGCCGATATATTTATCCGAGCGGATACCCGCATAGTATTCGCTTTGATGCACGACCACGCTGGTTCCGCCGCTGACGGTGTTGCCCGCCACGTCGGTCACGTTGGCGTAAAACCGCATCTGCTGGCTGATCTTGTTTTCGCTTCCGCCAAAGGTTTGCTGTACGTTGAGATGACCGTTTTGGTCGGTCACGCCTTCGCCTTCATCCACGGTCTTGTTGTTCGCGCTTTGGTTTGATTCCCAATACATGTCGCGGTCCCAGTCCATGAAGCTGAACTGGCTGTACTTGGACGAGGGCGTGAAATAAAAGGTCGAAGATTCGATGAACCAACTGGTACGCGCGTTCTTGAGAATTCCGCCAGAGTAATATTCGGCATCCAGCCCAAAGTTGACCGAGCCGCCTGCGAGGATGGCTTCCTTGTCGGGCGCGACACTGACCTCAAATTCAGGCTTCTTGTATTCCGCCACGTTGAAGCTCACCGAGCTGATCGGCGACTCGTCGGGGTTTGAAGTGCGGTACACATAAATGGTGTAATACCCAAGCGACACATCCTGCCCAAGCGTCACGCTTCCGCTGAAACTACCCTGCTTGTTGACCGTCACATCTTCTGCGAAAATCTTGTTGCCCCATTGCTCCACCACCAGGTGCACTTTTGCCTGGTCGGGCAGGCTGTAATGCAGGTCGTCATTGTTTCGCAGGATGCCCTTGAAGAAGACTTCCTGATTTGGGCGGTAGATGGGTCTGTCGGTGTAGAGGTATGCGTACAGTCTTTCCGTTCCGCTGTAATAGTTTTGGTAAATGCCGAAATCGTAGGAGGAAACGTCGCTGCCCCAGTACAGGGCAGTGAAGGCAAAGTGACCGTCGCTTTCGGCGAGCGCATAATTTGCCGACTTAATATCTTCAGCGTATGCCAGCCCATCCTTGTCAGTGACTGCCTTGCCGATTTCAGCAAATTTTTCATTGTAAAACTTGACCTGGACATCCTTCTGCGGCACGCCGCTTTCGAGATCGGTCAGCCAGGCAAGTCCTTCGGTTGAAGTCGCTTTGAAGGTGAGGTTGTCCGTTGCCACGACGAAGACATAACCCTGATAGAAGTTGGTGTCGTAATTAAACGGCTGTGCCTTCGTCCCGATGAAATAGAAGCCCGCTTCGAGCGGTTTGCCATCCTGTGCCAGATCGAGGTGTTCGCTCTTCAGGATGTTTCGCTGTTTGCTTTTGCCAAACTCCCACTCGCGGATTGCCTTTGTGTTGGGCGCAAATGCCGTCAGCGAAATTTCATTGGAAGTGAGTTTGTAAAATTCCTTGGACGTGATTGGGTAAACGGAAACCGACGCTTCTTCCACGTTCAAATGCTCGAAGTAAACGTCCTGCGCTCCCTTTGCGCGGTACACTAGCGGAGTCCACGGCAGGGCGAGCCGCGTGTAGGGTGAATAATCGCCGTTGTAGAACGTGTATGAAAATTCATCCTTGATGGTGTTGCCGTAGGGGTCAACCATGCCGGGCAGAAGCCGCACCACGTAGTTGGCGGCAGGCTCCAACCCGCCGATGGTCAGCGTGTTGCCGTAGGTGTTGTAATACCATTCCGCTTCGGGAGCGGCAGACGGCGAAATCTTCACCCGTCCTTTCAGGCTGTCGAAGTCCATCGGCGAGACAAAGGTGATGGTGATGGACGAGTGGTATCCGCCGTCCGCGTTGGCTGGCGGGTAAACCTCTTTCACCGCTGGGAAAGGCACGGTGGCAAGTTGCACCTTCAGCCCTTCGCTCAGGGTGCCGCCGTCCTTCGCCGCCGCGCTTTCCGCGAGGATCAGGTCGTAGAAGCTGGCAATCTTGAGCTTTTCCTTTGGCTTGATGGTCACGCTCGTGGACTCGTCGTCCCAAGTGAACTTCAACGGCGTGGGTTGTTTTGTCTCGCGGTTGACGATACTTGTGGCTGTTTCAACGCTTTGCTGGTCCATCGGCTGGAGGAAGGTCACGATGAACGTCTGGTCGAGCGGCGTGCCCGTCACTTCGTACGTTGGATTTTGCACCCCATCCTTCAAGGCAAAATTATAAATGGACGGCGCGCGGGTGCTGAACTGCCAGCTGTGGGATTTATCCAACGCGTTGCCGAGCGTGTCTTTGAGACCCTTCTCCACGCTGACCTGATAGCTGGTCCCGCTCAACAGGATTTCATCTGGCTGAAAGACATACACCGACGAGTTGACCCATTCGCCCTTGCCTTTGACTTCGGGCTTGAACTTCAACGGCTGCGGAAGTTTGTCCTGTTCCTCGACGATGGTCAACGGGACGACGGGGTGGTTGAAGATGACCGTGATGCTGGTGTTCAAGTCCACTTCGGGCGTGTCTGCGGCGGGGAAGACCTGTGCCACGGCGAGGGTCTCCAACGTCTTGAATTCCAGCTTGATGGTGTCGTCTGCGGGGACGCCGTCTTTCGATGTGGCTTCGGTGATGGTCGCCGTGTAGACCGTGCCGGGCTCCAGCGGCGAGTCGGGGGTGAAGGTCAAGGTTCGGGCGTCGTCCCAGGTCAGTTGACCAGAGACAGTTCCCCCGTTGGCAGAAATCGAGAACGAGCTGCCCGTCTTATCCACATCCATTTCGCTGTCGAATTGAATCTGAATCGAATCGGATCGCGAAGCATCCAGCCGTTCGCCTTCCGCTGGAACCTGCCCAATCACGCGCGGACCCGCCGGCTGCGGTTTGATCGAGGGAGTAGCGGCTTTGTTGCTGATGAAAAGTCCTGCCGCAACGACGACCGCGACGATGATGACACCAAGAATGCCGAGCGCGCCCAGAAGTTTTTTGTTTTCCATTTTGACCTGCCTCCAGAAAAATTCAACCATGAAACCCTAAAGGTCGTATAGACCTTTAGGGTTTTTCTCCAATGTCGTAATTGTAAGACGAATCTTGGTTTTGGAAAGTTCCTGTTTCAGAACAGTGTTAGGTTACAGGTTGACCCCATGATTGTTCTTGAGCAGCTCGATTGCAGACACCACCTCGGCATTCTTCTGTTTGGCATCCCAGCCCATGCAATCGCCAAAGATATCTCCAAGTTCCTGAACGGATTCCTTCGAGAGGCGTCCGAGCATGGCGAGCATGGTGCGGCGCAGGAGGACGTCTTCGAGGCGCATGGCTTTTTCGCGCTGGACGAGGAAGGCGATCTCGCGGCGGGTGTAATCGGGCAGGGATTTGAGCGGGGAATCGGTTTCCTGCTGGATGAATTGGATGACGGCTTCGGCGCGCGTCCCGTAGCGGGAATACAAGACCTGTGCCCGCTCCGGGCTGATTCCTGTTTCCTTGGAAATTTTCTCCACCTGACGTTTTTGCCCGGCTGGGTCGGTGACGTAGCCGCGCCCGCCGCCAATTGGCAAATTGGTCGTCTCCTTTTGGCGAGTCTTGCCGAGGAACGCCAGCGCCTTGTCTGTCACCTGTTCGGAGAATGCGCGGAAGGAAGTCCACTTGCCGCCGACGAGTGAATAGACGGGGAAGGACAACTTTGTCTGCTCGTTGCTCAAAACCTCGATGTGATGGTCGCGACTGTACTGCGCGGTGGTCTTCGCCTCGCCGCTACTTCCCAGCGGACGGACACCCGTGAAGTGGAAAACGATATGCTCCCTGCCGACCTTGATGGACGGGAAAACCTGCGTGACCAGTTCGAGGAAGTACTCCACTTCCTCGTCGGTGCAGTAGACATCGTCGGGGTCTTCGATCTTGATATCCGATGTGCCGATCAGCACGCGGTCGTATAGTGGACAGATCCACATGATGCGCCCGTCTTTGTTCTCAAAAAAGAATTCATTCGAGTCGGTCGCCGCGAGCAGTTCGGGATGATCCACGACCACGTGCGAGCCTTTGGTTCCGGCGATGTAGCGGGTGGAAAAACCCATTTTCCTGTTCGCCGTGTCGATCCACGGTCCAGCCGCGTTGATGAGCAATTTCGGGCGGACGGTGTAGGTCTCGCCGGTCAACTCATCCTTCAGCGTGACCGAATCCTTTTCAGCACCCGCCAGGCTAACGTAGTTCAGCATCCGCGCGTTGGGGCTTTCGGCTTCGGCGTCCATGGCAACTTCCAGCGCGAGGCGTTCTGGGTTGGAAATCAAACCGTCGTAATAGACGGCGGTCGTGACAATGTTCGGATTCAACCTGGGCCAGTGTTTCAACGACTCGGCTTTCATCATGAACTGGTGGCGCGGGACGGTGCGGGTCTTGCCAGTGTAGGCATCGTACATCATCAAGCCAAGTTTAATGATGACCGAACCGCGCTCCGAAGGCTTGGTGAGCATCCCCAAAAACTTGAGCGGCGCATTGAACAACCCTGAAAAATGTTTGAACATGGGAATGGTCGTCGGCAGCGGGCTGACGATGTGCGGCGCGTTTTGGATCATGCGGTTGCGCTCGCGCACCGCCTCGCGGACAAGTCGGAACTCGCCGTTTTCCAGATAGCGGATGCCGCCGTGCGCCATGTGCGAGGATGCCGCGCTCGCGCCCGAACAAAAGTCCGCGCGGTCGATGAGCAGGGCATCCACGCCGTTGAGGGTCAGGTCACGAAAAGTGCCGATGCCGTTAATCCCCGCGCCAACGATCAGCACGGAAATTTCGGGGTTTGTTTTTAGTGCAGATAAAATTTCATTGCGGTTCATTTTTTTTTCATCCGTATAGAATTATTTGCCGCGAATTTCACGAATTATCGCGGATTGTTTTTTTGTTTTCAGATTTAATAACGCGCCTGTATTCCAAAGAGTTTGCGCCAAAATTAATGAGGAGGGCAAGCTGCAAGCCGGTTGCCGTCAGATAGTGAATGGCTTGCGCCTCGTGAGCGGAGTTGAGTTTGGAAATTGCTTTTAGTTCCACGATGATTTTTTCATCCGCCACCAAATCGGCTTCGTACTCTCCTATCAAGTCGCCTTTATATGACACAGGCAACTTCACCTTGCGTGTAAACGGAATTCCACGAAGTGATAATTCTTTTTCAAGCGCGGCTTGATAGATCGCTTCAAGAAAACCAGACCCAAGGACAGTATGCACTTCCATCGCGGCGCCGATGACGGCAAAGGATAACTGCTTATAAAGCAACTCTGTCATGGTTCTCCATATTTCCAAAAATCTTGCTGAGAATTTCGCCGATTAGCGCGAATTATTCAAAAGCCATTCGTGCAAATCCGCGTAATTCGCGGCAAAGAACTACTCAACCCAATCAAACGTGCGGGTGACTGCCTTCTTCCAGCCCGCGTAGGATTTTTCGCGCAGGGCGGAATCCATTTTCGGTTTCCACTCCTTATCCCTGCCCCAGTTGGCGCGGAGTTCGTCGTAATCCTTCCAGAAACCGACGGCGAGTCCAGCCGCGTATGCCGCGCCCAAGGCGGTGGTCTCCGCCACTTTGGGGCGTACAACCGGCACATCCAAAATATCGGACTGGAACTGCATCAGCAACTCATTGAAGACCATGCCGCCGTCCACTTTCAGTGCCTTGAGTTGGACGCCCGAATCGCTTTCCATCGCATCCAGCACTTCGCGGGTTTGGTAGGCGGTGGCTTCGAGCGCGGCGCGCGCAATGTGTGCCTTGTTCACATAGCGCGTCATGCCGACAATCGCGCCGCGCGCATCGGACTTCCAGTACGGGGCGTACAAGCCGGAAAACGCGGGGACGAAGTAAATCCCGCCGCTGTCTTCCACGGTCTGCGCCAGCGTTTCGACATCGGAGGACTTTTGGATAATCTGCAAATTGTCGCGTAGCCATTGAACCAACGCGCCCGTGATCGCAATCGAACCTTCGAGAGCATAAACCGCTTTCTGGTTGCCAATCTTGTAGCCAAGCGTAGTCAGCAAGCCAGACTTCGACGGTACGGGAATCTCGCCCATGTTCATCAACATGAAACAGCCCGTCCCATAGGTGTTCTTGGCTTCGCCCGCGCTGAAACAGGTCTGACCGAATAACGCCGCCTGCTGGTCGCCCAAATCACCGGAGACGGGGACACCACCCAAAATCGTTTTCGCCGTCCCGTAGATTTCAGAAGATGATTTAATTTCAGGCATCATCGCGCGCGGAATATCGAGCAGTTTCAACAGGTCATCGTCCCAGTCCAGTGTCCGCAGGTTCATCAACAGCGTGCGCGAGGCATTGGTCACGTCGGTGACGTGCTTCCCCGTCAGGTTCCAGATGACCCAACTATCCATGTTGCCGAAAGCCAGCTCGCCCTTTTCCGCCCGCGCGCGGACGCCATCCACGTTGTCGAGAATCCATTTGATCTTGGGACCCGAAAAATAAGTCGCCAGCGGCAGACCCGTCTTGTCGCGCAGGCGATCCTGTCCGCCGTCTTTTGCCAGTTCATTGCAGATAACGTCGGTGCGGGTATCCTGCCACACAATCGCGTTGTAGACTGGCTTGCCCGTGGATTTGTCCCACACCACCGTTGTCTCGCGCTGATTGGTGATGCCAATCGCCGCAATCTGATCACTGGCTACTGAAGACTGACGACTTGCTTTTCCCAATGCCCCCTTCATCACTTCCTGAGTCCGTTCCCAAATCTCCAGCGGATCGTGTTCCACCCAGCCTGGCTTGGGGTAAATTTGCTCATGTTCCTTCTGGTCAGCGGCGACAATATTTCCACCGTGGTCGAAGATGATAAAACGGGTGCTGGTCGTTCCCTGGTCTATCGCGGCAACGTATTTTGACATGACAGCCTTCCTTGTGGTAATTTTGCTAAACCGATTTTACCCGCAAGCGGATTATTTTTGGTCACATGACAAACACGATAAATATCCTTCCCAAAATAAAAAGGGCAGTTCCTGCCGCCTGGCAAAAACTGCCCTCCGAATTATACGCAAACGGGATGATTGTTGCCTATGGAGCCACGTAAAACAAATTGAACAATTCCATTCCCCTTTTACCCAGCGCTTCGTCGATGTATGTTTGAATCGGCACGCGGACGATGACATGTTCCGCATCGTTTTTCTCGAACCAGAATTCCACAAAGCCGTAATTCCCCTTGACTTCATCGCGGGGAATCCCGACAACGATTGGCATGACCTGCGCCATCCAGTTTCCGAAGGATTCCTGATTTGTCAGGTCGTCGGCTGGCATGCGGACGTAGAAATCCGTTTCCATCGCGCCGAAAGTGGAATGCCCGTCCGCATAGACGCAATCTTCGCCGAAGAATTGCGCCCGTCCGCTGGCAGCGGAGTCGATGGCTTTGACCGCGGCATCCAGCTTTTCCGTCAGTTCGGGCGCATCGTGGTAGGCCCAAACGTAGGCGCAGGTCCCAATGGGGGCTTCGGTGATAGGTGGCTCCGTGGCGGCTGTCCCCACCACCGGAGTCTGGGTAACAGGATCAGGCGCGGGCGCGGAAACATTTTGCAGGGCAAGAAATCCCGCCGCCGTAGACAAGACAATCGCGATTACCAGATTTTGTTTGCGTTTCATGTTATTTCAAAATGTCCATTGCGGCGGCGGACATCAGCGCCGCTCCGCTAATCAACGCCTGTTCGTCGAAGTCGAATTTGGGATGATGATGACTGTAATCGAGATGTCTCTCCGCGTTGTTCGAGCCGATGAAAAAATAACAGCCGTCCACCTTTTCCTGCATGAACGCCATGTCCTCGGCGCCCATTGTCAGGTAGGGTGTGTTGTCGTGCAGCGCATCGGGCAGGACGCGGCGGGCGGTTTCCTGCACCCTTGCGGCGACATCGTCCGCATTGATCAGCGCGGGCGTGAGGCGTTTGACGTTGACCTCAGTCTGACAGCCCATCGCGGACGCCACGCCTTTGATGATTTCCTCAAACCGTTGGATAACCCTTGCCCTGACTCGCGGCTCGAAGGTGCGGATGGTGCCTTCCATGGTCACCTCCTGCGGGATGACATTGAACGCCGTGCCGCCGTTGATAATCGTGAAGCTGACGACGGCGGTTTCGATCGGGGCGACGTTGCGCGAGACGATGGTCTGCGCCGCCGAGACAATTTGCACCGCACACACCACGGGGTCGACGGTTGTCTCCGGCAAGGCTCCGTGTCCGCCCTTGCCGATGATCTTGACCTTGAATTCCTCCGCGCCCGCCATGACGGGACCCTGGGCGACGTGCACCCAGCCAAGCGGTTTTTCGTTCCACAGGTGAAGGGAGAGGGTCAGGTCCACTTTGGGATTTTCCAGCACGCCGTCCTTCATCATCATTTCAGCGCCGCCGAATCCCTCGCCGTTGGTTCCCTCCTCGGAAGGCTGGAAACAGAACTTGATCGTGCCAGCCAGTTCGCTTTTGTGGGCGTTCAAAATTTTTGCAACGGTCAGCCCGATGGCGGTGTGACCGTCGTGTCCGCAGGCGTGCATGATGCCTGGATTTTGGGAGGCATATTCCGCGCCTGTATCTTCAGTGATGGGCAGGGCGTCCATGTCAAAGCGCAGGAGCAGGGTGGGACCGGGTTTCCCTCCTTCGAGCAATCCCACCACGCCCGTCTTGCCGACGCCCTTGGTCACTTCGATACCGAGCGCTTCGAGTTCCTTTGCCACGATGCCCCCCGTGCGGATTTCTGTAAATCCAAGTTCGGGGTGCATGTGAAAGTCACGGCGCAGGGCCTGGGTGTAGGGAAAGTGTGATTGGGCTTCGTTGAGGAGGTTGGTCATTTTTTGCTCCTTGTTTATTTTTAATGTTTTGGAGATACGGCTTTTGATATAGTACTTATGGATTTTATCTCAAATTGTTGCATGAGGATGCTTTCAAGATGCTATAATCCATATGAGTTTAACGTTACAAAAAGGAGCAATATTCATGACGCACAAAAAAGTTCCAATGGAACACGACAAGAAGATCGCCCTCGTGGCGCACGATAACAAAAAACGCGACCTGGTGGAATGGGCGAAATTCAACCGTGATCTGCTGGCGCATCACCAGGTATTTGCAACAGGCACGACAGGAAAGATATTGGAGCAGGAACTTGGTTTCAAGATTGTCAAGCTCAGAAGCGGACCGCTGGGAGGTGACCAGCAGATCGGCGCAAAGATCGTCGACAACAAGATAGACTTTCTCATCTTTTTCTGGGACCCGCTGGAACCACAGCCGCACGATCCCGACGTCAAGGCGTTGTTACGCATGGCGGTTGTATGGAACATTCCCATTGCCTGTAACCGCGCCTCGGCGGACTTCATGATCTCGTCCCCGCTGATGGATGGTGAATACGACCGCCTTGTCCCGGACTATGAGGGCTATACGTCTCGCAAGGTGGATTTGGGAGAAAAAGACACAAGTGCATAAATTCGACAATGCTCCCGCCGAAATTCTCAACGGTGGGAGCATTGTGGCGCGGGTAATATTTCTTTAGGAGTATATACATGTCAACAGCGGAAATCTTTGCAGGCAATTGCGGATTCAACACCACGGTCGAAGCGACGATGGACGGGAAGGTGTGCAAACTTCACATCATCAGCGAGTGCAACGCCATTCAGAAAATGGGCGAGGCGTTGACTGCGGTTAATCCGTATCAGGAGATTTCGTTCAAGCGCGCCATGCCGACGATCCACGAGGCGGGACATAAATTCTGCACCCACGCCGCCTGTCCCGTGCCGGTGGGTATCATCAAGGCGGTGGAGATCGAAGCCAAACTCGCCCTGCCGACAGATGTGGTCATCAAGTTGTCGAAGACGAAGAGTGAATAAGCGGAAAGTGCAGACTTCGGAAATCTTTGGGATTTCCGAAGTCTTATTATGGATGGGGCTTGAAAAAAACTGTAAACAGAGTATAGTGATAGTGGTTTTGTTGTTTGTATGATTTTAACTGACCTTGGAGGATATTTAACGGTTGTCTTCTTGTTAGTTTGACTTGAATTGAAATGGTTGGAATTCCCTTTTGATAAGGAGGTCAAAATGTCGGAAAATACAAAGCCTTTGAAGACGGAAACGCCCTGCACAGATAGGAGTGCATTATCCCGCCGTGACTTTCTCAAACTGACTCCGCCGGTGTTACTTGGGGGCATATGGGGCGGCAGCCAGGTCATTGCGGATATTGAAGCTGCGTCAGCCAGTCCGGGCATCAACTTGAGTGGCAGGAATTTGAAGGGTTGGGAGTTGACGCTGGGGGATGCATTGTACAACCGCCCGGGAGAACCTCCTGTCGATATGACCGACATCGAGATGATTCATGAAAGAGCTTACAGCGAACTGCGCGCCAACATCAATCGTCGCATCATCATGGCTCATGCCATTGCCTATAAAAGAAGGATCAATGCCAATTCATTGAACTATCTGCATAGCTGCTCCTATCTCTTCAGGTTGCCATATATACCCATGGCTGACGAGGCAGCCGAATTGAATGGAGAAACCATCGAAGGCGGACTTTTCGTCTGGGATGGACCCGGTACCCGCCTTGATTACGGTATTGCATTTCAATGGATTGTAAACCCGTGGGGGGACGGCAGTATAAACCTTTGGGAGGCGGATGGCGACGCGGGTCACTGGGTCGCGGGTGGCTCTCTGCCTTTCGACACAAACTGGCATCGGGTGAAAATGGTCGTCCATGCAGCATCGGGCTTGGCGCGGCTTGCAATTGACGACAAGCCATACCCCGTTACCCTTTCAAAGACGACAAAAGACCCTTCATGGGGAACCGAGGTGGCAGCCCGCTTGCAGGCAGAAATCGTCAGCATCTACCCTGAACCGGCCGGGCTGCGGGCGATACACAAAGCCCAATTTCGAAATTGGAGATGGCAGGGAAAATTCATTCGCTCTTAAAAAGCATTAAAAAATCCATTCCGAGGGACAACCGTCAGGCTGTCCCTTTTTTGTCGGTTGGGGCGCGGGGCGACAATTCTTCGGTAGAATTGGACCATTCTACAAGCAGGAGTATCCAATGAACCAGGTCATGGAAGTGTTGATGAAGCGTAGGTCGGTCCGCGCGTATGAAGAGCGGAAGGTCAGCGCGGAGGTGCGGGCGGAGATTCTCAAAGCCACGTTACGCGCGCCCACGGCGGGAAATTTGATGCTGTATTCGATTCTGGATATCACCGACCAGCAGGTCAAGGATAAGCTCGCCGTGACCTGTGACCATCAGCCGTTCATCGCACGCGCGCCGATGGTCTGGGTTTTTCTCGCAGACTATCAGCGCTGGTATGATTATTTCCTCGCTTCTGGTGTGGAGGAACTTTGTGCCCGGCGTGGACTGGCGCTCGAAAAGCCGTCAGAGTCGGACCTTTTCCTCGCCTGTTGCGACGCGATGATCGCCGCGCAGAATGCTGTCATCGCCGCCGAGTCGTTCGGGCTTGGCTCCTGTTACATCGGTGACATCATGGAGCAGTACGAAACCCACAGGGACCTGCTCGACCTGCCGCCCTACGTCTTTCCCATTGGCATGGTCGTTTTTGGATATCCGACCCAACAGCAAAAGGACCGTGAGTTGACCTCGCGCTTCGACGAGAAGTTCATCGTCTTCGAGAACAAGTATCGCCGTCTCGGTGGGAGCGACTTCGATGAGATGTTTGCCAGTCGTCAGTTGCCAAAAGGCAGGGCGATGGAAGGCATCGAAAATATCGGTCAGGCTGCCTACGTCAACAAATTCGGCGCGGACTTTTCCATCGAGATGCGGCGCTCGGTGCGTGAAATGTTGAAAGCATGGTCAGGCTAAACAAGGAGAATTTTCATGGCAAAGTTTGCAAAACGAATTGATTACATGCAAGCCACGGCGGACGTTGTCCGCTATTTATTCGAATCAATGACCGACCCCGAAACCATTTCCTTTGGTGGGGGAGCGCCGGCTCGCGAAGCATTGCCGGTGGAGATCGTCCACGAGATTGCGGACGAGGTCCTTACGCGGGAAAAGCGGGGCGTGCAAGCCCTCCAATATGGCAACCCCATCGGCATCCCGGACCTGCGGCAGGCGGTCATCGACAGGCTGTTGACTCCCATGGGGCTGAAGGCGGGGCTGGAGAATGTCATCATCGTGGCGGGTGGCATCGAGAGCATGAATCTGGTCAGCCAGTTGTATCTGGAGCCGGGGGACGTCGTCCTGGTGGAATCCCCGACCTTCGTCCATACGGTGCAAATTTTCAAAATGTTCGAAGCCCGATGCATCGCCTGCGAGACGGACGACCACGGGCTGGTCATTGAGGATGTGGAGGCGAAGATCAGGCAATATTCGCCGAAGATGATCTACGTCATCCCCACCTTCCAGAATCCTTCCGGGCGGACCATGAGCCTGGAGCGCAGGAAGGCGCTGGCGGAACTCGGCAGCCAGTACGACATTGTCATCCTGGAGGATGACCCCTACTGTGAAATGCGATACAGCGGGGACAGGCTGCCCCCGGTCAAGTATTTCGACGAGACGGGCAACACGGTCTTCGTCAACAGCTTTTCCAAGATTTTCTCGCCCGGCTCGCGGCTGGGATATGCCTTCGCGGACGAGGAAATCGTCAGGAAGATTTACGACGCCAAGACAGCCACCAATTCCCACACCAATGTCCTGACCCAAATCCTGTGCGCGGAGTTCTTCAACCGTGGGCTGTTCGAGCCGCACCTCAAGATGATTTGCGACATCCACCGCGAGCGACGGAATGTGATGATGGACTGCATCCAGTCCATGCTGCCGGAGGGAGTCAAATACGTCTACCCCGACGGCGGATTATTTACCTGGGTGGAACTGCCGGGGCAGGTCGATACGACGGCAATGCTTGGCGATGCTGTGGCGCAGAAGGTGGCTTACATGCCGGGCAGGGAGTTCTTTGTGGAGGGACAACCCGTCCGGGATAACTGCATGAGGGTCAGCTTTGGCGGGGTGATGCCGGAGAAGATTCCCGTTGGCATGGAACGCCTCGCGAAGGTCATCCGCTCGAAGCTATACCGCACTCGGTCATAAATTGCGCTTTTTTAGAGGGCGGAATGCGCAATTTATGACCGTGGGTATTACATAATTGGTTTGCTTTCATTCAAAAGGAGGTACGGCATGTTGAACAAACAAGGCAAGGCGGTTCTGGAGGAAGGGACGCAGAAGGTCACAGAGAAGGATGTCGCGATTGTGGTCAGCAGGTCGGAGGAGATTCAGAAAAAGTTCAGCGCAAGGGGTCCGCTGGCGCGCTTCATCGTGGACGGCAAACTGCTCATCTCGCTGGTCAAGGATTACTGGTCGAAATCATACCGCCAGATTCCCTACGGCATCCTTTCGTCAGCTGTCTTCACCTTGATTTATGTCTTCAATCCGCTCGATATTGTCCCTGACGTCCTGCCGATTATCGGTCAAGTGGACGACGTGGCGGTCCTCAGCGCCTGCCTGCTGTTGATCGAGCAGGATTTGAACAAGTACAGGGATTGGAAGGCGGGGCAGGACTAGCGATCTACAATGTCTTGTGCATGGCAGAGACGATGATAGGGTTACAATTGTGTAATGAGCTTTCGTATTCTCAGCAGTCAATTGCGCGCGGAATATTTCTGAATGAAAGAACCGGGAGGCTATTATGTCGCAACGGTCTGGCACAGGAATAAAATTATTCTTTTTGATGACGGGAGTCATAATAACACTGGCATGTCGTGTTCTCTTTCCAGCCCCCTCCAACACGCCGATTAGTGAACCAAGCCCAAAGACGCTTGAGTCGCCGTTCATTTCACAGCCAACGCCCACGATTCGTCCAACAAAAATCCGCACACCTCTTCCTTCGCGCACCCAAATTCCAGCGTTTCCCACAGACATGGGAGCCTACACGGCAGATATATTAAATGCGTGCACACTGGTTCAAACTGGGGAGGTCGCAGCGCTTTTCCCAAATCCACCCATGCCCACTAATGAGTTGAAAAAGGAAAGTGGATACACAATTTCCAGGTGCCTTTATGAAAATGATGAAATGAGACTTTCCATTTCCATCGCGTCGAGCCCGGATTTTATCGACTCGTTGACCGAAGACCTGCTAAATATGAAGCAAGTACCATTGTTTGTACAATTCTCAGCTTCAGGGGCGAATATTTATCAGGCATCTGCGCCAAATGGATATACCCATGTTGGAGTTATTTTTGCCGCAATTATTATCAAAGACAACACTGCTGTCAAAATCATAGGCTCGGGCAAATCATATCAATATCATGCGCCGAGAGAAACTTTATTCGTCAAGGCGCTTGCGGGGAGGCTTCCCAGGGAAACGATTGTATTTAATGCCTGCAACCTCGTTACAATGGATGAAGTCGCGGAACTTTTTCCCAATCCGCCCAAACCAATCAATGAATTACACAGGGAGGAAGGAACGTCGTATTCAACTTGCAGCTTTCTCGACGATAATATGAACCTGACCCTTGGTGTTAAATTGGATGCGGAGTCTGCCCGGGGATTAACTGAAAGTATGCAAAATTTGATGAAGGAAACCCCGCTAGTCACTGAATATTTTGCCCTTGGGGCGGATATATATCAATGGGGCGGACCAAATGATGACACGCAAATCGGGGAGATTTTTATGGCAATGATCGTTAAAGGCGATACGATCATGGAAATTACCGGCACTGGCGTATCATATCAGTATGATGAAGACAGGGAAACCCGGTTTGTGAGCACAATTGTCGGCAGGCTGCCGTGAAAGAAAGAGAATAAAGAAGGAATCATAAACATGACAAGTGAACCAAAACTTCGCTGGCATGACCCCGATTGGCAGAGACAAGCCCACGATTGGATCCGCGCGGAAGCGAAACGAAATTCCATTCAGATCACAGGTGAGATCGAACAAAATCACGCCTACGCATGGTCAACTGTGATGCGTGTTCCGTCCAGTGAGGGCGCGTTATTCTTCAAAGCCACCGCGCCAGAGACGGTTTACGAGTCGGCGTTGACCCAGATGCTGGCGGACTGGTATCCCGATTGGATGCCGAAACTCATTGCAGTGGACACCGTCCGCGGCTGGATGCTGATGCGTGACGGCGGCGAACAACTACGAGCCTCCATCCGCCCGACGCAGGACATCAAGCCGTGGAAACCCGTCATCGTGGAATTCGCCAAATTACAGATCGGGCTTGCAGAACACGTCTCAGAGATTTTAGCCTTGGGGATTCCCGACCATCGCCTTGCAGCCCTGCCTGCGCTTTACAAGACATTACTCGCGGACGAAGCCAGCCTGATGATCGATCAGGAGAAGGGGCTGACCTCCAGCGACTTCCAGCAATTGCAAGACCTGACGCCGCGCTTCGGACAGATCTGCGCCGACCTCGCCGCCTTTGGGATTCCCGAATCGCTCAACCACGGAGACTTCCATGACGGAAACATCCTGCTCAAAGACGGACGTGTCACCTTCTTCGATTGGGGCGACGCCAGCGTGACCCACCCGTTCACGTCACTGCGGACATTTTTTGTGAGCATCGAGATCGCCCTCGAACTGGAAGATTATTCCTTTACCCCTGAAATGTCCGCCTTGTTGGACCGTTATCTGGAACCCTGGCGGAAATTCGCGTCGAAAGGCGCACTGTTGACCGCCTACCGCCTTTCAAAGCCCGTGGCATCCATTGTCAAGGCGCTTGCATGGCATCAGACCATCTCGCGGCTCGAAGGCTCCCTGCGCGAAGAATACGCCTGGATCGTCCCCGAGGTGCTGAGGGAGTTTCTATATCATGAGAAGATGCTGGCGGGGTGAGTGCCTATAATGGTGTGAGACCCCGAAGTACCAAATGTGCAGATGCCCCCGTTATTTCAAGCAGTCATCAAAGCCACAGAGGAAGCGATTTATAATTCCTTGTGCATGACAGAGACGATGACGGGTCACAAAGGGAGGAGGATAGAGGCGTTGGACTAGGTAGGAAAAGATTGTTAGTACACTTCTTGCGTGCACTTGTTGAAACCACAAATTCATTATTGTCTCAACTTGATTTTTTTCGCTCAACCAACCATTTAACAACAGCTAACACGCCATAACTACCAGTAACCGCACCTACGAGTTCGAATAAGTGGTCCCAAAATGGGTGTTCCATCCTAATGTTCATGATCAATTCGTCGAGGGGAATTTTTTTTGTTCCATCAATGAGCATAGGAGTAATTTTTGTGTAGGATTGTTGTTCTAAAGATTTTCGTCCTAATGGGGCAGCAAAAAGTTCAAAGCTGTTAGATGTGAATTGTGGATATGCTGCATGACACGAATCATTCTTCATAAGAATATAATTTCTGTCATAATCAAACTCTAATGTCAAAGAATTTTGACTTACTATTTGTGTTGCTATTGATCTGCGTGGGTCACACGAATCAATATCTTTTACAGTCAACCAAGTGGGATGTCTAATGATTATAGTATCTCCGGGGTAGCCGTACTGTTTTAAATCTAATGTTACTTTATTCACCTCGGAATGAAAAATTAAAGATCTTACTCCTAAAATCAATAAAACTGTCGTGATAACAACCCAAACCGAGCTCAGTTTGGCGAACCCGCTGACAGCTAATTTAATAATAGGCCAACTCATAAAAACGCAAAGAAACACGCCAATAACTATGATGTTATAAATATCATAGTTGTCAAGTGTAAACCAAATATAGAGAGCAAGAAATGTGCCTGTAAGCCAAGCAGAAAACGCTCCGGCCCAATTTTCGACAGTAACTCGTGGTGAAAGTGAGTTCTTTGTTTTTTGGGGTGAGTTTTTAGTTCCTTGTGAACTTATCTTTTTTAGGGCATCCTGTATAAAACCGAGAAGTTTTATTTGTACATTTCGGTCGTTCTGGTCGGGAATTATTTCTATTAGTTCATCTATTAATGCTGGTTCCAATGACATATTTCTTAGATATGAAATATTTTGAATTTTTTTTCCTGTCTCAACGCTTCTAAGCCCAATCTCATAAATTTTTGCATATGCAACTTGATTCCAGGCGCTATCGGGATTTGGTTCAGCTTGCAGGGTGAAGAAAGATTTAACGCTATTTTGTATGTACTTCAAGTATAAATTCTCAAAGAGTCCATTAATCATTAATAATAACAAGGGCTCGACAACCTTGGTTTTTAGGACATAGTAAACACCAAGTCCTGTAAAAAACATTACTCCAATTAATAAAAATTGTATCATGTTCACTCCCGAATTTTATTGGTCCTGTTGGATCTTCAAGATTTCGAAAATTTGCTCTTTGAGAGTGGTAGGGGTTAAGCTTTCTTTCTGGAGTTGCCCGGCAATGTTTAGGTGCGTGATGTTGTATGTCAAAATAGGGTCAGGAACTATGGAGAGAATAGCTACGGGACACCCAACCTTTTGTTCACTGATCATCCACTTGATCAAGTTGATTCCAACATCGCCATTTTCATTATCAGATTTCCAGTTTCGAACAATTAGTGGGATGCTGTCTGACTGATTTGAAATCGGCAGGATTAAGTCCACGACGATCAAATCGTATTTCTGCCAGTTGAGAGCTCTGTTGTATCCTTCGTGGGCGGAAATAGCGGAGTCAATCAAAAAACCTTCTTTCTTAACATAAAAAAACAAACCTTGGATAGTTTCAAAGTCATCATCAATCCATAGTATTCTTTTATTCACTTTTGCCTCCATTTAATTTTTTGGTTGCTTTACTGGAAGTCGGACAATAAAAGTAGTGAGGTATGCGTCTCCTCCTTGATGTTCACTGCTAACTGTAATGGATCCATGATGCATGTCCTCAATTACATCTCTGGCATAGGTCAGGCCGACACCTGACCCAGTTCGGTATCGATCTGTGGCTTTTTCTCCCCGATAAAAAGGTCTGTATATCAATCGATTTTCAATTTCTTCCTTGGTGATGCTTACTCCATAATTTTGAATATATACCATGTAGTAGTTTGAATCTTTGCTCCAGCGACCAGCAACAAAAACATAACGATTCTTTTCATTACCTGCGGGAGGGCGGAAAGAATATTTCACTGCATTTTGTATTAGGTTATTAAAGGCAATAGTCAATTCGTCTAGCACCATTTCAATTTTTGGGAAACTCTCTTTGTCGTAAGTTGTTGGTCCTTTGATTTCGCAGCCTTTATGGAAGGCTTCGCTTTCGGAAACTTCACATGCGGTTTTGAGAGGACGAAATATGCTGTGCTCTGAAAACTTAACCTGATATTTTTTCTCTGATAGAACTCTCATAAGGGTTTTTGTTTGCATCTTCAGACCCGAAACAATATTTGCGTTTCGTTTGGCTACAAAATACAGCTCTGAGTCTTGCGGCAATTCATCCCTAATAATCAATGAGTCTGCTGAAATACCTATCAATGGAGTATTAATTTCATGCGCTATGTTAATCAACATTCGTTGACGTTCTTGCTCAATTTTGATAGATTCCATTGCAGATGCAAGTCGTCCTGCTATTGATTCTAATAATTCAACATCGTCAGTTGAAAATGGGGTGTTGGGCGCAGGTCGGGCAACTGTAATTACCCCATATAATTGATCAGACTTTTTAATCGGCACGGCAATATATGACCAACTTTTCTCAATAGAATTAATATAGGGTTCCAATTTTTTTGATGGAAGTCCAAAAGTGTCAAAGATTGAACTTTTTGCCAAAAGTCTGAGATTAGCTCTGTAGTCCATGCGAAGCTTTTTGCCCTTTCGAGCTTGCATAAACCCTACGATATTTCCGCTGTTATCCTTAAGGGTTTCAACTAAGTCGTCTGGATCTGTTGTTTGAATTCTTTCAATTTCATCTTTCTGACTCTGGACTGCCCTTTTATTACTTCCAAAATGGTTAAACATTATAGTCGAGTGTGTATCGGCACAGAAACCAGTTTTTCCTTCCCCAATGGAGTAAACGATGTCGTACGGTTTGCCGTCGCTTTTCTTGAGGCCTGGTCTACTTGTGCTTACTAATTCAAGCCTGTAGTGTTGTTCCCCGGGTTTTATGGCCATTTTGAATATAGAACATCCGGAGGACATAACTAGTGACGGGATTTTTTCTGTAACATATGAGAATAATTTTTCTGCGTCGGTGATTATTCCAAGGCTAATAAGTAAAGCCCCAAGCTCTTTCTTTAGGTGATTTTCAAGAGATAATGCTGTTGTACTGGCAAAAGAGGATAAAAGCTGTTGTTGCCGTTTGCCTATTAAGGGTGGGGAGTTTTTTGAATTATTAGAATATGCACACAGTACACCTTCTAATTCGCCATCTTTTGAAATCACAGGAACTGCAAGAAAGGAAATGGGACCCTTTAGTCGCGATGTTACAGGGTCGATTTTAATGAGACCTTCGTATTTTATGTATTTATCATCATCGTCATAGGTTTCAGTTCCTGTAATTGTAGCTAATTCTTCGTCGCTTAATTCTTTCCCGTTCATATAATGGCGTATGTCTTGAATCGACAAAGCCATCCTATTCTTAAAAACCCAACCTACAAGACATTGGCCTCTTGCGTATTCAATAGCATCTGTTGCTTTGACAATCGAGCCATTTTTGGCGATCAATTTTATTTTTTTCCCATCCGCTCGCCGTAAATACAATTGTGTTTCTGAGCATTTGAGTATTCTCTTTAATCCTGCTGTAACCGCAGAGGCAAGTTCATCCATGTCTTTTTTGTTGCTGATTTCTATTAATTTTAGGATGATTTGCTCTTGCTCGTTAATAGTAGATGTGCTTCGAATTACAGCAGAAATGATCTGGGCTACTACAATTGCGATTTGTTCGTCAACTGCTGAGAAGGGCTCTTTGTTAATGCTCGCATGAAACTTAAGAATTCCGATAGGTGAGATATCGATAAGTGGAATAACAAGAATCGGCCGCTTTTCATCACTGCTCGAATAGAATTCAGCGCCATCATTATATTTATCATTCCAGTATAAACCACTCCATTTTGCAATTTCAAGCTGATTGGTGACGTCGTCCAATCGCAAGGTTTGTTGTTGTCTAAAAACCCAACCGGCAACACCTTCTCCATCTGAAAAATAAGCTTTTCCAACCAGGTTTTTCTTCGACTCCCGATTCGTTGCGGCTAAAACGATGAAATCATTCTCAAGATCTCCTTCTTCGATATCATTGCCATTTCCATCCACCAAAGAGTTGTGGTACTCAGGAACGAGACTTGGAAGTAAATAGACCCAACACCCTTTTGCGCCTACAATTCCAGGAAGTTCGTCGACAACTACATTTAGTAGTTGTTCGACTTCTGTGATCTTAGATATTTTGGCTAACCACGCCAATATTATTTGAGCAGATTTTGGATTAAGTTCTGTTGTCATATAAGCCTCAATCATATTTATCCTCCGCCCTTGTCATTAGCTTGACATTATTCTTTCTTATTTGCTAATGCGCGTTCGTTATAACCATTTATGATGTAATAAGTTGTTGTAGGGGGAGTGTTCTTCTGCTTGCGTCTCCCGCCTGGTTGCTAAGAAATAATTAATTTATTTTAGTACTAAACTAACAAATTTGCAATGTTTTTGAGGTTCTTTTGCGCGTTTTGCATTTAATATGGCAATTTGCGTCTTTTTTATCGAATTTTCCCCTGCTCAGGCCAAAATTTGACCTGAGCAAATAAAAAATTGACTGGGTCAAATTTTATTTTGACCCAGTCAAATCGAAATTTCACCCAGTCAAACTGGGAAAGGTCTACTCTTCTTCTTCCGCGGGAATGACCAGCAGGTCTGTGGGATGCTCGGCATCCCACATTTCCTTGTACTGGGCGTTCGTCAAGCCGATGTTTTCGCGGTTGGTGATCTCGCCGTCATACACCGAGGGGGTGTTGATGCCGTTCTTGAGCGCCATATCGGCGCGGAAGTTGATCAGAATTTCACCCTCGCGGTTGATGCTTGGCGTAAACGTGCCCACGCCGGGAATCTTCACAGGCTGTCCGCTCCTGCAGAACCACAGGATCGCCTCGCTGGATTCCTGATAGACCGACATCACTTCGGACTTGTTCACTCCCGTCCGCATCGCCATCCACTCGGCTAACTTGTCGAGTTGTGCTGTGGGCTTGAGTTCAAGCCTAGGTCCGTACTGATTGACTGCTTGCACAATTTTCGCCATTTTGTTCTCCTTTCGAGATCGGCTCTACAGGAGGACATCCATATCCCCCTGCTTTACCGAAATTCTATATGCAAGGGAAATGGGAGTCAGTAGGAAATTAGTGTGAAAATTGGGAGAAGAAAAGTCCGATTCAACGTTTGAGAGTCTGGGAGAGACTTTGAAAGTCCTCTCGCTATAAAATCCACACCGTCGCTTTGCTTGTTCGGGGGCTTGGCCCCCGAACAAGCCTAATTCACAACCAAACGGAGGCATAAAAATGATGGATCAGGTTTTCGACTGGTGTGTAAATGTTCTGGTGTATTGGGCGGGGATATTGGGAATCACGTACAAGGAGATCAACGTCTGGGTCTTTGTCATCATCTGGCCCATCGTGACCCTCCTGATGGCGGCGGTCATCATCTGGCAGTGGCGGAGGATTCGACAGCTTGTGCAAAAGTCACCGTGAGCCGAGAGGGATTCCGCTTGGGGAAATTGGGAGAGGAAAAGTCCAATTCGACGCACGAGGGGGATTGAATGTGCCTCGAATCCGATGTAAACTTTATTCAGGTCAAGGGAGCGTGCGTTGAACTGCGGGGGGAAATCTTCGTGTCTCGGACGGAAAGTCAGTCGGAGGAAGAAATGAACAAAAAACCCAACAAAGCCTTCTACTTGAACCATATACCGGTCCTTGCGTTGCGGGCTGAGCTATTGACTTTTCTCGATAAAGGGAGGATGGAGAACTCGATGGTTTCCCGCATGAAACAGGCGCTTGGAAGAAGGGCGATCAGCAATCCCCAAAAGACCATCGAGAGGCTGAACCGCGAGGAACTGGTACGGGTCATTGGAAAGTGCCCGGAGATCGACAGGAAAAAACTCGTCGATTTGTTCGAGGAATACCGCTATGGCACAAATCCGTCCTTTTTTATCTACCTGTTCAAGCCGGAAGGCGTGGAACGAAAAAAAGCAAAAGACATACAAGCCACCCTGCGGGAGAAAATCGCAGACTATAACCAGTCCGTTCCCAAAAAATTACCCCGCGTGAAAAAGCTCGAAGTGGAGGACTTGATCGTGTTCCAGCATCAGCCCAAGGCGGAGGGTGAAACGGGAGACGAAAAGGAATCAAAAGACGGGACGATGTTGGAGATCATCGAAGGGACCTATCACTTCCAAAAACGGGTGGAACTGATCGACGACCACGAGAATCCCATCTCCATTTATGAGACTGTTTATGGCTTTTTCTGGATCAACAGGGATCAGGGCTATGTGGTCATCCAGGCGCACGACCGCTCCATCCTCCACATCCTTGACGACGCCATTTCCGAAGCGGCGGGCTTGCACATGGTCAGCCTGACGATCACCAAGGAGTTGAAGAACGCCCTGCCGTTCCTGTTGACTGGAGCCGTCTGCTGTTCGAGCAAATTGCATGACCCAAACCCGGGCCCGGACAGGTTTCAACAGGTGTCCTTCACAGATGATCACCTTTACGACAAGGATTACAACCATTGGGAGCAGGAATACCCCGAGGTATCCAGCGCGCGTTACAAAATTAAGATAAAAGGGATCGAGAAGAGTCGCATCCTGACCATCGGATTCGATTACGGGGAAATGAGCCTTGCCGGCAAACTGACCGCAAGCCAGTTCAGGGACTGGGCATTGAACCGCCTTTCCGAGCTCATAGGAAAAATCAGTGATTTCGCAAAGGAACCCTCCAGGTACATCAAGACCAGAAAATTTACCACCATCAGGGAGTTGAGCGGATACACTGCCATTCAACGGGAAGTGATCACAAACCTGCTGGCGCTGCTGTTGGACCTAAAGAAGAAGCCCGGCAGCGGGATGTTGGAACGCTCCCCGCTTGAAATTGCCAGGGACCTGAGAGACCTGGTCCACGTACAATTCAGGGTGGTCTGTCGGAACGAAGGCTGTACGTTGGATGGTTATCTTACCTGTCCGATTTGCAAGGGGAAATTCTTCCACGTGTTGGAGGATCATGGGATGTGGTCATTGGCGTGCGCGAACGACAGGGAGGACAACTGGTCTGTGCTCCTGCCGATCGAAACCAAATGCGAGCAGGAACACGATTTGGAAATCTCAGCAAGGGATCTCGAAGACTGGATCGAGATCCTGCCCGGCAGGGTGCTGCTCGATGCCATTTCTGATGTTGTCAGGAAGTACATTCCCAAGGTAGAGTTCAGTGGCGACGTTGAATACTTCATGATCCACAGGCATTTCATGATTTACTATGAGAAGCCCGTCAAACTCTCCTCGCTCAAATCTGGGACAAGAACAATCATCTACAAAATACAAGCGCGGGATGTCATTAATAGCATCATCGCGGTAGGCGAAGGGAATCAGGCAATCCTGTCAGCGGGACAGGTTGCCCCTCCCAAAAGGGGCAAAAGCAGGAAACAGCTTTCACCGTCAATGCCCACCTGAGAGTTGTCGTGTCTATTGAATGATATTCTCGAAATGCGTGACCACGGGCTTTGCGCCTGGTTTACCTTCCACCGATATGACGTCGATCTGCCAGTGGTCGATTTCATATTCTGCGGCGTAGTGTTCGGCGGCGGCAAGCATGTGCTGTTGTTTGCGCGGGGTGACGGAGATTTCGGGCAGTCCCATGCTGGCTGAGGTTCGGGTCTTGACTTCGACGAAGAGGGTCACGTCACCCAGCCGCGCGACGATGTCGATTTCCCCATACGGCGTGCGGACGTTGCGCGCGATGACCTCATAGCCATGTTCAGCCAGCCAGTCCGCGGCAATCCCTTCGCCCCAGTCGCCGACTTCCTTCCTGTACCGCGTCATTGGTCGAATTCTTCCAACAGTTTCTTCAGGTGGATGGACCAGTCGCCCTTGCGCGGTTTGTATTCGCTCCTGGTTCTTTCATAGTGATCCAGCATCAGCGCGGTGGCGCGTTCGATGGAATAGATGGACGATTCCTTCCGCGCCGATTCGCTCATTTGGGCACGCAGGTTAGGGTCCAGGCAAAGGCGGGTGAGTTTGGCGGTGAAGGCGGGCAGGTCGTGTGTGGCGAGCAGTCCCGTTTCCTCATCCCGTACCGTATCGCCCACGCCGACGGAATGAATGCCCATGACCGGCAGGCCCGCTCCCATGGCTTCGATGACCGAAAGCGGATGAACCTCGGTGATGGATGCCGTGACGAAAGCGTCGCACATGGCAAGGTAGGCGGGAAGCTCGGGATAGTTGATCCTGCCCAGAAAGCGGATGCGCTCCCCAAGCTCCAACTCGGCGGCGAGCGTGCGGATTTCCTCCTCGAATTGCTGGATGCCGCTTCCGAGCAGCAGGAGATGTGCGTTGGGCAGGGCTTGCGCCACGCCCGCAAAGGCGTGCAACAGGAAGGGCAGGTTCTTTTCAGGGGCGAGACGTCCCGAATAGACCAGCAGGACATCGTCTGCCGTGTAACCAAGCTCGGCGCGCGAAAACGGCTTTGCGTCGTGGAAGCTTTTCAAATCCACGCCGTTGGGGATGACAGCCACATTTGTGCTTACATTGAGACGGCGCAGCACCTTTTCCATCCCTGCCGATGGCGCAATCACAAGGTCAACTGCTTCACAGAAGGACGGCATGTAGGCTTGCAGCAGTCCCTCGCTGATTTCATGCGGCATCATGGGCAGGTAGGCTTGTGCGTACAGGTCGTAACGGGTGTGGTTGGTGAATACGATGGGAATTTGCGCCGGGCGACAGTAGCGCAGGGCAAGGCGTCCGCTCAGAAATGGGTGATGAACATGGACGATATCCATGCTTTTCAGGAGCTTTTTCGCGGCGGTTGAATATCGCAGGGATAGATAGAATCCCGAATCAGCCAGCGGCACGCCCTTGCTTTGGATTACATGCGGGTCGTCATCCTTGTATTCCAGTTCGCCGAAGGTGAAGACGAAAACCTCATGCCCTGCCAGTTCCAGATGCCGCTTGTTAATCTCAACGTGGTTTGTGATCCCGCTGACGTAAGGCTTGTAACTATCCAGCATCATTCCGATTTTCATGACGCTATGCTAAGACAAGGGAGGGGGAATGTCAAGGATGAGCATCCTGGTGATTATCCACATCTTTTGTACTCGCCAACTCCAGAGAAGAAAATACAGTCCCAGCCGCGAATTACGCGGATGTGCGCGGATTTTTAAACCAATTCGTGAAAATTGGTGAAGTTCGCGGCAAAATGCATTTGACCTGTGGTTTCAAATGACGCACGATGGGCTTGTGGGTAATCACCAGTGAGCGTCTGCATGATAAAATGCGGTCAAGGAGATTTATGGTTGCGAAGTTGATTTTGCGTGGCAAAGTGTACGAGGTAAAGGCGGGCATGTCCCTGCTTCATGCCTTGAAGAAATGCAATATCGTCCCCGAATCGGTGATTGCCGTCCGCGACGGCGTGATGATCACCGACGACGAGATTCTGCGCCCCGGCGACGAAGTCAAGCTGGTCGCCGTGATTTCGGGTGGTTCAAGAAGTGACAGTCACCTTTAAGGTGACTGTCACTTACGGATGAAAATTATGAATTGCCGCAGATGTGACCAGAAAGCCGTCATCCATATGCGTCAGCACAAACTGGCGTTGTGCGCCGAACATTACCTCGAATGGATTCCCGAACAGACGGAACGCTTCATCAAAAAGTACGGGATGTTCACCCGCGACGAGAAAATCCTCGTGGCGGTTTCGGGCGGCAAGGACTCGCTCTCGCTGTGGGACATTCTCGCACGGCTTGGATATCAGGCTGACGGCTTGTATCTTGGCTTGGGCATCGATGCAGGCATCAGTTACTCGCACGAGTCCCAAAGGCTGACGGAGAAATTTGCAAGCGAGCATAATTTGAAGTTGCATGTTGTGGACATCGAAAAGGAGTACGGCAAATCCATCCCCGTGCTGGCTGACATCAGTTATCGCGGACATGGTCGTCCCTGTGCCGTATGCGGACTTGCCAAGCGGCACGAGATGAACCGCATTGCGCGCGACTTCGGCTACGATGTGCTTGCCACCGGTCACAACCTGGACGATGAAGCTGCCGTGTTGTTTGGCAATACCTTGAAGTGGGTGGGCGACTATATTTTGCGACAGGGTCCCGTCTTGCCGGGCACCGACGGGCTGGCGCGGAAGGTCAAACCGCTTTGCCGTTTCTACGAGCGCGAGATGACCGCCTATGCCATCGCGCGCGGCATCGAATACATTTATGAGGAATGTCCCTTTGCGGATGGATCACAGTCCATCTTCCACAAGGAGGCGTTGAATCAACTGGAAACCGCAAGACCCGGCACGAAGCTGATCTTTTACCTGAGTTTTCTGGAAGCGAAGAACAACGGGAATTTGTTCGTGGAGAAGAGCGCCGGGCAGTCTCAATTACATCCCTGCCTCAAATGCGGACAACCGACGTCCGCGCCCGGTCTCTGCTCGTTTTGCAGGATGATCGAAAAGGCGGAAAATCCCACCTAAACAAAAACTTCGGAAATCCGTCGGGTTTCCGAAGTTTCTATCTTGCCATTGTCGCGAACAAGCCAATCAGGAACAATGCCAGCGCCGCATAACCGACCATGCGTTCCTGCGGGAGCAGCGAGAAGGCGGAGGTCAATCCGGGTCTCTTGAAATCGACTCGGTCGGGAATTTCCTGTGTGCCAAACAGGGCTTCGCGGAATTCGAGGATGCTCTGGGGGCGGTCATCGGGATGAAGCGACATCGCCCAAAGGACGGCTTTTTCGACGCGGGCGCCGATGCTGGGATTGATGTCCCGCGGCGGAGTCAGGTTCCGCGTATCCAAGAATCGTTTGCGCGCCTCGGCGGGCGGCTCGTTGGTCAACAGGTGATAGAGGGTTGCGCCAAAGGAAAAGATGTCGGCGCGGACATCCGTGTGCGAGTCATCGCCGCCGTATTGCTCGAGCGGAGTGTAAAGCGCGGTTCCCTGTCCCTGAATGATGGTGATGGTCACTTCGTTGGGGGCGAGGATCTTCACTAGACCGAAATCCACCAGCTTGATCAAGCCGCTGGGAGTGATTTTCAGGTTGCTGGGTTTGATATCGCGGTGGATGATGGGAGGGTTCTGCTGGTGCAGGTAGTCCAGCGCATCCGTCAATTGCGCCGCCCAGCGCAATACCTCCTTTTCGGGCAGGAAGGTTTTATTGCGGCGCGCTTCCAGCATCCGTTCGCGCAGGTCCATGCCAGGCACATAGTCCATCACCAGGTAGTCACGCGGACCCTCGGAGAAGAAGTCCGACACTTTGGGCAGGTTGGGATGGTCGAGGCGCGCAAGAACAGAAGCCTCGCGAAAGAATTGTTCGCGTGCCTGTTCGATGAATTGGGTTGGGAGCGCGCGGTTGTGCTCGACTTCCTTGATGGCGCACAGCCTGCCCTGCAGTCGGGTGTCGTCTGCAAGGTAAATACTGCCCGTGCCGCCTTGTCCGATTTGTTCACGGATCTTGTAGCGGCTGCGCAGCGCGTCCCCTTTCTTTAGCGGATGGGGCACCTCTTCTCCTTAATTGGTACTGCTGTCTTGCGTGTGGATTCTGTTCGTGTGTCGGTTTTGATCGGATGATATTTTCGGCGTGTATCACTCGATGCTTTTGGACGCGTGTTTCAAACTCCTTGCGACGTTCAAACAAGTATGCACAGAATTCCACTTTTCTGCTATATTATAAGCGTCTTTATCATGATTATCCGAGGCAATTTATGAAACATGAAGAGGAATTTCCCATACTCATCGCGCAGGAAGGACCGCTCAAGGGACAGCGGTGGTCTTTGAGCCGCACATTGATGATCGGTCGTGATCCCACTTGTGAGATCAATGTGCAGGATCGTCAAGTCTCGCGTTTCCACGCCCGTATCACGCCCACACCCGAAGGCGTGACTATTGAGGATTTGGGCAGCAAGAATGGAACCAACCACAACGGGACCGAACTGGCGACGCCCATCATGTTGCAGGACGGCGATGTGTTGGGTGTTGCGCTGGCGCAGCAGTTCCTGTTCCTCACTTCCGACGCCACCATGCCGCTCGCCGAAGGCGGCATCCGTTCGGGGCGTTTGTTGATGGATCAAAAGTCCCACCAGGTCTGGGTCAACCAGCAGCAGGTTGTGCCGCCCCTGTCAGCTCAGCAATACAAACTGCTGTGGATGTTGTACGAAAATCAGGGACAGGTCATCAGCCGCAGCAATCTCGTATCGGCAGTGTGGGGCGAGGAACAAATGGCTGGAGTGTCCGACCAGGCTTTGGACGCGCTCATCCGCCGCCTGCGCGACCGTCTTGCCTCGCTGGACCCGACACATCAATATATTGACTCCGTGCGCGGACATGGCGTCCGCCTGGATAACCCCCCGGCAGGTGGATAAAAATGGATGCCCATTCAGAAAAACTCCTTATCAATATTCTCTCCAACGTGCGCATTGCCGCGCTTGGCACGATACGGGATGAAGCCCCGCGCGTTTCCATGGTGACGTTTGTCCCCGCGAAGGATTTCTCGGCATATTATGTGCATGTCAGCCGCCTCGCGCAGCATACGGTCGATATGCAGAAGAACAAGCAGGTAAGCCTGCTGATCGCTGAAGCCGATGACGGGCGGGCGGACCCGCAGAGCCTGGCGCGATTGTCCATTCGCGCCGCCGCCGAGTTTATGGAAAACGGCGAGCCAGGTTATGCCCCTGTAAAAGCCTTATACATCGAACGGTTCCCCCAGTCCGAGCCTTTGTTCAATCTGGCGGATTTTGGCTTGTGGCGGATCAAGCCCAAAGGGGCGCGTTACGTCGCGGGCTTGTCGAAGGCATTTAATCTGACGCCCGAAGCCCTTCAAAAGATCGCGCAAAGATAAAGTAGATCATGAAAATGTAGTAACGACTTCAGTCGTTCGGGTAAAACGCGACTAAAGTCGCCACTACGATGTGAGACCCTAAAGGTTCCTTGGAATCTTTAGGGTCTTCTGATAAGGAGACGTGATGGAGCCTTTGAAACTTCTCGTTGTGTTTGCTCATCCCGACGACGAATCAATGGGAATGGGCGGGACGCTGGCGAAATATTCCGCCGAGGGAGTGGAGACGCACCTGGTCTGCGCTTCGCGCGGCGAGCGGGGTTGGTTCGGTCCCGAGGAGCAGAATCCAGGTTTGAGCGGAGTCAGCCACATCCGCACCCGCGAGATGGAAAACGCCGCCAGGGAGCTTGGCATCACGGGACTGCATTTTCTGGGCTACATCGACGGCGAAGTGGACCAGGCGAATCACGCCGAAGCTGTCGGCAGGATCTCCGCTCACGTCCGCCGAATCAAACCGCAGGTTGTGGTGACTTTTCCGCCCGACGGGAATTACGGGCATCCCGATCACATCGCCATCGGGCAGTTCACATCCGCCGCCCTCGTTTGCGCTGCGGACTCGAATTATCGCGATGCGGAAAACCTGCCCACGCATCGCGTCTCGAAACTTTACTACATGGTGGACGCCGAAAGCTTCATCAACCTTATTGCGCCTTTCATGGGAGACATGTCCTTTCAGGTGGATGACCAGATACGCGGCGAAGTTCCCTGGAAGGATTGGATGGTCACCACGCGTATCGAGATGGCTGAATATTGCCACACTGCCTGGCGCGCCATTCAATGTCATCAAAGCCAGTTGCCGACCCTGGGCGCGCTGACGGAGATGCCCGAAGATGCGGCTGCGTCCGTCCTTGCCATGCAGGGGACGTTCTATCGCGTATTCAGTTTGGTTAACGGCGGCAGGCAAATCGAAAAGGACCTGTTCGCGGGTTTGAGGTAGCAGACTTGGTCGGGCTTCAACGTCCGTCAAAAAACTGTAATGGTTGAAAAGGTCGAAAATCAAGTACAATTTTATAAGCCATTGTTTCCTTCATAACATTCAACCCGTCAATGAAACACTTCTTTCGCCAGATTGAGGACATTCCACTTGAAAAATCCCCGGTAAACGCGGAGGTTTATTTTCGTGGCGCCAATGCAACCGGGTTGATCGAGAAGCATTTTGGTAATCAATCTGCGGTGCTGCTCTTCGTCAATGGGGAACCGGGCCTGGCGTATTTGCTCGAAGAGAACGGCGGCAGGTCGATGTCGCTGGCAGAGTTTTCGTCCTTGAATGACCCACAGCCGGAGGCGATCCACCTTCCCGACGTTGCCGGGCGGCTGTTGGCGCTGGCGCTCGAATCACAAACGGAAGATAAGTTATCGTTCTCCGACGCAGAAGACTGGAAGAAACAGTCCAGTCAGTGGAAGCGGGAGCGCTGGAGCGGATTGATGGAAATCAAATCCGAAAACTCGCATGGGTTTGTGCTTTACTGGCAGGGTGAATCCCAACCGTCGGATTTGATCTTTTCGACGCCCCAGGGGTTTGTCAACAGCTTCCCCTCGTTGGGGAGTTCAGAAAACCCCATGTGGACTGCCATTACCTATTCCCATCATGCTTCCGCGCAGGCTTATCAGTATGCGGCATTAAGGCAGGGCGCCATGCACTGGAGCCATGAAATATTGAGCCGATACCAGGAGATGGTGGGGCAAAAGCTCTTGCAGGTGATGAACCGCGAATTGAACCGGCAGATTCAACCCTGGCGCTGGCATATCGTGCTTGACGGAGGAGACATGCTGGATTCACATTTCTTCCCATACCTGATGGATGCGGCGCACGCCTATCGCTCCCTGTTCATGACCATGGGCGCGCAGATGAATTTTGTGATCGGCAATACCCTGACCCAAAAGCTGTTGACTGAAACCTTTCAGCAGGTCCACCCCGATGAGCGCGTTGTGCTGCAATCCCAGCGCCTGGTCCCTGCTGCATTTTCGGAATGAATATGACACAGAATCCAAGCAATTCGAAATTTAAAGTCCCGCCTTTACAGGTAATCTGGGGTGTGGCAGTGGCTTTTGTAATTCTATTGATTCTTATTGTCTGGGCTTATTACGCCCAACCCCTGTCCGAAGTTTTGTCTCCCTTTTGGAACAACAATCTTGTTGATGTCCTTGTCCTGATCCCCGCGGTGATTGCGGCGACGGCGGGAACATTGTGCGCGGGTCAGTTTGAAAAAGGCGAGATTCCCTATCGCATCTGGCAGGCGTTTGCAATTGGGTTATGGCTCTGGGTGGCTGGCGAAGTCAGCGGGATGATTTACGACGCAATTTACTGGGATGGGACCTACCCTGATTTCAGGGTGGTTGACCTGTTTTGGCTAAGCGGATATATTTTCCTCGGGCTTTCGCTTTATTATCAGGTCAGGTCGGTGTACGGCGGAAAAAATAAAAGACAACGGCGTCTGTATCTGGGGATTGTGGCGGTTGCGTTGCTGATTGCGGCTGGACTGACCAACCTGGCGGAAAAAGCCGGGCTGGGAGAGGGATATGACTGGATCATTTTGTTTATTACCGTGCTCTATCCTGTTTTCGACCTGACAGAGGGTGGGACCGCCATCTGGCTTTCCTTCCTCTTTGGGCGCGGACAATGGAGCCGGCCCTGGTGGGGATTGATTCTCTTTGCGATGGCGGACGGCATCGAGACGTTTTACTGGCTGGGCGGATATGACTATATCCCGACTGTGGCACAGAATGTTTTGGACTTCATCGCCGTGGCTGCGTATCCCGCAGGCTACATGGTGGCTGGGCTGGCATTGCTTGCGAGTTACTTTATCCTGCGTTATGGCGAAGACAGCGGGTTGTGGAAGGTGAAAAAGCATCTATAGAAAAGCCGCCCGGCTCGGCGTTCATTTGTCTCAATGGGGATATATCATGTGATTGGGAATCATTCCCCGCTTCTGTCGCTTTCGAACACATTGGTGCAATCCCGTCCCCTTGCCTTTGCACGGTACAGGGCAACGTCTGCGTAGTTGACGACTTCCTCCATGGATGTCCCGTGCATGGGGAAGCTGGCAATCCCCGCCGTGAATTTGACTCGAACAATATCTCCACTTTCGGCTTCCAGGGGATGTTTGTTCAGCGCTTCGCGCCATTCCCCCACGCGTTTTGCGGCATCCTTTGGAAAGGTTTTCCCCAGGATGACGATAAATTCGTCCCCGCCGTAGCGACAGACAATATCCTCCTTGCGGGTCATGCTTTGCAGGTGAAATGCAAGGGATTGGAGCGCCTGATCTCCAATATGATGACCATGGGTATCGTTAAGCGATTTGAGTTCATCCAAATCCAGCATGATCACACTGACCGGGTAATTCTCGCGTCTGGCTCTTGAAAATTCCTGTTTGAATACATCCTGCATGTAGCGGCGGTTGTGCAACCCCGTAAGCGGGTCGCGGATGGCTTGCTCGCGCAGTTCCTCGTGCAACTGTTCGATCTCCAGTAAATGGACGCGCAACAGTTCGTTTGCCTCCTCGAGCAGTTTCTCGTTTCGTTTTCTCCCGGTAATATCGATCTGAACGCCATACCAGACTGTCGATCCGTCCGGTCTTCGGCGCGGCGTGGAGCGCAACAATGCCCAATGAATCTCGCCGGAAACAGCGTGTTTTTGGCGGATTTCCATTTCAAAACTTTGAAGAGTTTCCCGGGATTGCACTTCCTGCTTGATCAGTTCCGGAAGATATTCCGGCAGGATGGTGGCATGCAGTTTCGAAGCGTCTTGAAGCGCCTCCTCTTTTGTGATTCCCGTCAGCTTCTCCATGCCGGCGCTCAGGTATCCGAAATGAGGCTGTCCGCTGGTATCGCGAGAGTACACATATAGCGCCGCCTCTTCAAGGTTGTCGCCCAGCAAATGCAGGCGGGATTGCGCCTCATAAAGGGATTGTTCCGCCAGCTTGCGTTCGGTAATGTCGATGATGGATGTAAGGAGATGATTGACCGTTCCGTCCGGGTTTCGATGGCAGGTGGCAAACAGGGTTGTGTACACCACAGTCCCATCCTTGCGGATGTAACGCTTGTCCATTTGGAACGAGTCGATTTCACCGTTCGTCATCTGGTTGAACAGCTTTAGGTTGCGGTCCAGGTCATCCGGGTGGGTTATTTCAGCCCAGGTTGATTTGGTCAATTCCTCCTTGGGATAACCGAGCATTTCACACAGGCGGTCATTCACCTCGATCCAGTCTTTTTGCGGCGATGTTACCGCCATGCCGACTGTACCCATGTTGAAATATCTCTGAAAATTCTCGTGACTTTTGCGCAGTTCCTCCTCGGCGCGCTGCCGCTCGGCGAGTTCCCGCCAAATTTGTGCGAGTCCATACTCCAGGTTGGATACCAGCAGGTGAACCGCTGTCGTTGCAAGGATGATTAGGAAGCAGGCAGCCACCGCATCCAGCCAGTTTGGAACAAATGCCTCCTGGACAACGAACCAACCGTTCGTTTCGCCGACGACAAGCCAGATGACAGATGCCAGGCTCAGCAGGGTGGAGACGATCAGGCCGCGCCTTTGGTTGACCAATCCTGCAAACATGATGATCGCGGGGTATGTCATGACGATGTAGTCATGAATTCCCTGTCCCGTGGTTGCAAGAAAGGTGGTGATCCCGATGTATATTACGGTTGCCGTATAATTGCTGGCGTGCAATCTCCCTGTGAACAATATCGCAAGGGGAAAAATTTGCAGGGTGACACCTGTAAGTAAATAGATTACCAGTCTGCCATCCCCCCACGCCAGGTCCAGGAACATGACGGTCAGACTCACCGCCATGAAAGCCATGACCATGGTCAATACGATGCGTGCCAAACGACGGTCTTCCTCCTGCTCATACGTATCCTTGAGGGAAAACCACCGTTTCAACTTCGAGTACAAAGCCTTACTCCTTGACGATTTGACATATGGGCAGGGGGATATTTTCGGCGCGGGCTGCTCATTTATTATAGCAAACGACTGCTATAATTTCCCATTATGAACTGGCATAAAACCACTCTTGAAATTTCCACCCGTGGCAAGGGCTTGCACGACATTACGGAACTTGTCCGCGCCCAACTACGGGAATGGGATGTGCGTGAAGGCATGTGTTTTCTTTTCTTGCAGCATACCAGCGCCTCACTCATTCTCAGTGAAAACTGGGACCCGACCGCCCGCGCCGATTTGGAGACCTTCATGGAGCGTCTTGTTTCGGAACGGGACAACTGGTACACCCACGACCTGGAAGGTCCTGACGATGCCACCTCCCATATCCGCTCGATGCTGACTGATGTCAGCGTGACCATTCCCCTGGATGACGGCGACCTCTCGCTGGGAACCTGGCAGGGAATTTACGTTTTCGAGCATCGTTCCCGTCCGCACCGGCGAAGGGTGTTGATGCGGGTTATGAATGTTGCCTGATAAAAAGGCTGCCACCTTCAGGGTGACAGCCTCTGTGGTTCCTACTTCGCCAACTTCCATGCGGCGGGAAGTGCCAGCGCGGCGGCGACCAGCTTGATGATGTCGCCAACGATGAAGGGGACGAGGCCCGCTGTGACAGCTTTGCCAAAACTGCCGAGGAGGACCGTCAGCCATGCGATGCCGCAGGCGTAGATGACAATCGTACCGACTAAAAATGGGAGGAGGGATGTGCGGAAACTTCGCTCGAGTCCGCGTTCAGCAAGCAGACCGATGATATACGTCGCAAGCACGAATCCAATCAGGTAGCCGAGAGTCGCGCCGCTGAGGTACGCCAGTCCAGCCGCGCCGCCTGCAAAGACGGGAAGTCCAAACGCTCCAAGGGCGATATATAGAGCCATCGAAGCCGCGCCACGCTTCGAGCCGAGAGCCGCTGCAACGAGCAGGACGGCAAAGGTCTGCCCGGTCAGGGGGACGGGGGTGAAAGGCAGCGGAATCTTCACCTGCGCGAGGATCGAGACGAATAATGCGCCGGCCGAAACCAGCATCAGGTCGCGGAGCCAGCCTGCCATGCGCGGAAAGGTGCGGGCATAAAGAGTGGGAGCGAGGGTTGTCATTCAAAAGTTCCTTTTTATTGGTTTATTCTGTAAATACGCGGGGTATTCAAACAGTTTGTAAATTGAGCAAGTACCGCTGGGATTATAGCATTCCTGTGCGCCGTATTACGCGGCTGGGATGAAATTGAACCGGGAATTTTCGAATCAGGGAGTGTTACGCCTGGTTGTGAAAGTGAAGGGCTTGTTCAGAAAACTGGTCAGTTCCTTTGCAGGGAGCGGCTTGCTAAATAGAAAACCCTGCACCTCGTCGCAGTATTTTGATTTCAGGAAGGCGAGCTGTTCCTCCTTTTCGACGCCCTCCGCCACCACTTCCAGTCCCAGCGAGCGAGCCATCGCGATGATCGCCATGGTGATGGCCTCGCTGTTCTTATTGACCAGGATATCCTGGATGAAGGACTGGTCGATTTTAAGGACATTGAGTGAGAATTGTTTCAGATAGCTGAGGGATGAATAGCCATTTCCAAAATCGTCGAGCGAGACATGCACGCCCAGTTTGTTCAAATCTTTTAACACCTTAATGCCATATTGGATATCCTGCATCGCAACGCTTTCGGTTACTTCCAGCCGCAGTCCCTGACTGGGCAGTCCGGTTTCCCTTAGGATTTGGCTGATCTTGGCGACCAGATTCTGGTCCTGAAATTGACGTCCCGATAGATTGACGGAGACCCATAACTTCGGGAACCCGGCTTCGCGCCAGGCTTTGGCTTGCAGACAGGCTGTGCGTAACACGAATTCGCCGATTGGTATGATAAGTCCAATATCCTCAGCTTGGGGGATAAAATCGAGCGGGGAGATGATGCCCCGTTCCGGATGGTTCCAGCGGATGAGGGCTTCCACACCGCTAATTTTACCGTTAGCCACCGAAACGACGGGCTGGTAATAAACCAACCATTCCTCGTTCTTTACCGCGCGCTTCATATCGGCTTCCAATTGCAGCAGGCTGAGCGCCTGCGTGTGCATGGTCGCGTCAAATATCTGATAGCGCCCCCCACCCAATGCCTTGGCTCTATACATGGCTGTGTCGGCGTCGCGGAGCATATCCTGAGGTTGTATATATTTGTTGGTGTAAAGGACTATGCCAATGCTTGCGGTCGAGGACCTGTTCACCTCCACCAGCACCGTGGTTTCCCTCATCTTTGCCTGAAATCTTTCCGCCACTCGAATGGTGTCACTCACGTCTCCTATGTCATTCAGTAGAACGGCAAACTCGTCGCCGCTCAAGCGGGCAACCGTGTCTTCCGGTCGCAGGCATAATTGCAGGCGTCTTGCGGTGCCGACCAGGAGCTGGTCTCCCACGGCATGTCCAAGGCTGTCGTTGACCACTTTGAAGCGGTCGATATCCAAAAACAAAACCGCGAAAAGACTCTCCGGATGCCGTTTTGCAATCTCGATCCGCTGCTTGAGACGGTCCATGAACAATTCCCGATTGGGGAGACCGGTTAATCCATCGTGGAGGGCGCTAAAAGCCAGCCGCTCTTCGATCATTTTTCGGGCTGTGAGGTCCGTCTGCGAACCCGCAATGCGGTAAGCCTTTCCTTCCATATCGCAGACAGCCAGCCCACGGGCAAGGACCCACATATAGCCGCCGCTTGCATGCCTTATTCGGTACTCGTGCTCGAAGTGGGGCGTGTTTCCCTTTATGTGAAGAAGGAAATTTTCGTTGAACCGATCCCGGTCTTCCGGGTGTATGCGGTTGATCCATTCGTCCGGGCTGTTGCCGAATTCCCCTTCCTTGATGCCCAGCATGGCTTTCCAGCGCGGGGAAAAGTAAACCTCATTGTTCTTTAGGTTCCAATCCCACAAGCCGTCATTTGCGCCGCGCACTGCAAGGTCGTAACGCTCTTCGCTTTCCCGCAGCTTTTTTTCCATGCCGTGTTTGTAAAGACCTATTTCGATGGCGATTGCCAGTTCATAATCTTCGAAAGGTTTGAGAATGTATCCATACGGTTCAGCCTGGCGAGCGCGTTCGAGGGTCGATTGATCGGCAAAAGCCGTCAAAAAGATCACGGGCAGGTCGAACAGCTTTCGGATTTGCCCCGCCGTCTCGATCCCATCCATTTCACCTTTGAGTTTGATGTCCATCAGAATCAGGTTGGGACGCAACTCCCCCGCCTTTTTGATGGCATCCTCTCCACGATCCGCCTGTCCCGCCACCTGATACCCAAGTCCCTCCAGGCTGTTGCGAATATCCAGGGCGATGATACTTTCGTCCTCAACGATCAACACTCTTGCCTTCGACATATTCTCTCCAGAAACTAACACGAAAATGAAACCAAATAATCGGTTCCGCGTGAGTTTCCCAGTTCCAATTTTCCGTCCAACTGCGTAACCAGGCTGGCAATCAGTTGCAATCCAAGTGATTTTGCGTTGAATACGTCGAAGTCGGCTGGCATGCCCATCCCATCGTCCGCGACCCGCAGAGTGACGGTATTTTCGGGGTTGGCGCGCAATTCCACCTTAATCGTACCATTTCTTCCGTCAGCATAAGCGTATTTCAATGCGTTCGTAATCAGCTCATTGAGAATCAAGCCGCAGGGGATGGCTTGATCGAGTTCCAGAAGAACCTTGTCGGCTCGAACATCCAGTTGAATCCCGGAAAAGTTCTGCCGATATGAGCGAAACAGGTCATTCGCCAGACTTTGGACATACTCGCCAAAATCGATTTTCGCCAGGCTCTGTGACTGATAAAGCTTTTCATGGATGAGAGACATCGAGCGGACACGCGATTGGCTGTCACGCAAGGTCTGTATCGCCTGGACGTCCGAGACACGGTTGGCTTGCAGGTTGAGCAGGCTGGAGATAATCTGCAAGTTGTTCTTGACGCGGTGGTGGATTTCCTTCAGCAGGACCTCTTTTTCGTGCAGCAATTCGGTCTGCTCCTCAAGCCTTTTTTGTGTTTGCTGAAGCAGGCGCGCATTTTCGATCCAAAAGCCGGCTTTATCCGCAATGGCGCGCATCAGGGCAAGCTGTTCAGGCGAAACTTGGGTCTTGTGGTTGAAGTCGTATAACTCGATCAAACCAATGCGCTCGTCCCCCTTTTCCAGGGGAAATAAAATCAGCGCTTCGACCTCCACCGTAACCGTTCCATTGCCCGTCACTTCAATTCTTTCATTTCCTTCCGAGTGCATCCAGACACTTGTCTTCCCCTCCTGAAGAGCCAGCTTCCAGGCTGCATCCTTTTCGGGATTCATGCCGCGACTCTGTCCCATCGCCGAAATTTGATCCGAGGCTACGACATACGTGATGACCCTGTTTCGGGGTCTGTCCCATTCCGAAAAGGAGCATATATCGCCCCCGCTGACACGCAGCAGTTTTTCCTCAAGTACAAACAGGTCTTTGGCGTCATTGGCTGGCAACGGTTCGAGCAGCGACGGCGCGGCATTCAGGATAACCTCCTCGCATTTTTGCAGACTCTTCAAGGTGAACAATTTATTATCGCCTGACATGGCGATTTCGACCAGCCCAATAACCTCTTCCTCCTCCGCATAAAGTGGAAGAATCATAACCGCCGCCCTTCCCAATTGCTCCATCCATTGCCTCTCCTCGGCTTTGAAATCACCTTGCAGGATGATTGGCTTGCCCGTCAGCAGGACTTGCCTGGTTTGGGGATAGTCGCTTAACGAGTAGGCGTCCCGTTTTTCTTCCGCCCACAATATCCTGGAATGTTCAACGCGACCATAGATCAGATTCGCCTCCCGGTCCCATTCGGAGATGTAACAGCTTTCGTAGCCGCTTAGTTCGAGTAATTGGGTGGCGAGGGTTAGCAGTACGGTATCGGGGTCCAGGGACGACGAGGTGGCTTCTGATGCCTTTAGCAGAATATCCAGTTCCCGTGCCCGGCGGGCTTCCGCTTCGAATAGATTGGAATTTCGAATGGCAGCGGCAACCTGGTTTGCGAGGATGCTCAACGCAGGTACATCGTTTTTGTTTAACTTTGCCCCCCAAACGGCAAGCACTCCGATCACTTCGTCTTCGGTGGCAATCGGCAGGTAACAAACAGGGTCGTCCAGATTGATTCCAGCCATTTTCATCGCGGCTTTTTGCAATCCTTCCGGGATATTGGGAAGCACGTTGAAAGTGGATTTCATCACGTCCCAATAAGTGATTTTTTCATCGATTGCCTTGGTTGTGGGCCAAAGGTGACGAGGAAGGGGTATTTCACTCAGACGATATCCCGACATTTTTTCTATCCAGCGGACGGCGCCCTGGTGCACCGGAAGGTATCTAATTTGGAGGTATTGCTTTTTGTCGTCGAGAACCGTAATCGCGCTATCCAGTCCCATTTTTTTGAGTTCGGTTCCAACAGTCTCGAAAATCACATTGGAATCGGATGAGTTTTCAAGTTGTGATGCCACTTTTGAAAGCGCCAGGATAATGGAGTTCGAGCGAGCCAGTTCGTTCGCCCGTTCAAGTTCGCGTTCGTAGGCAAAGGCATTTTGCAGGATGCCAGCCACCTGACTGGCAAATATCGCCAAAACCGGGCTATCGGATGGACGTAGGTCAGCGCCCCAAATTGGCATTGCCCCAATCACCCTATCCTCGACCCGTAATGGCATGATGCAGATCTGACCTTCGGAGGAAATCCCTGTAAGCTTCCATGCCTGATCGGCAATGGCTTCTGGAAAAGAAGGAAACATGCGACTGATGATTTCCCGCGGCTTTGAATACCAGATTGGCGCGTTTTCTGTGAAAACCCGCTCACCGGGCCAATACTGCTTTGAAATGACATGGCTCCTGAGGGAGACACCTGTTATTTTTTCCATCTTCCTTAACACGACGGGATTAAAGGAGACGTACCGTATAACTGCCGCTTCCTGCGACTCGTCAATCGTTGCGACAGCACAGTTCAAGCCAAGTTTGTGCAATTCAGATCCAAGAATATCGAATCCCAAATCCATGTCGGGGGCGCTGCCCAGATGCGCGGCTATGCTGGATAGCGCCGTCACAAGTTTGTTGGTGCGTGTTAATTCCCGCGTGCGTTCCTGAAGCGCCTTTCCCATCTGCTCGCGGCGGGTGATGTTACGCAGCAAAATCACCCGTCCGATTCCCTCCCGATTGGAATCCAGCACTGGTGAAACCATGACATCGAAGGTTTGCTCGACCCCGTTAACTGGCAGTGTATGTTCGCGCCCGCTTGTGCCGATATCTGAATGTTCCGCCAAAAGGCCGGTTCCCCGCTGCCAGACCTGGGCAATCGGCTTGCCGATGACAGTCTCCTCATCCTGACCAATGATTTGGATGGCGGCGGGATTCAGGTCCACGATGTTGTCGTTGCGGTCAAGCACCAGCATCCCGTCCTGGATGTGCTTGAACGCCGCATCGCGCGCCACGGGTAAAACGTGCCCGCCGCGAAACATGAAAACGCCGATAAAAGCCATGATGCTGTGAATGATTTTAAACAACTGCACAATTGAAACCGGTGCAAAAGGATTGCTGCCGCCCAATTCCAAAAAACCCGCCACAATAACCATCAACGTGCCGACGCACAGGAACAACGCCAGGTTTCTAAAATACGGATGGTTGTTCGAAATCATGCGGATCAACAAGCCCGCGGAGATAAAGTCAATCCCAAATAAATAGAATGCGAAGAGGTATCCAGGCAGCCCGGCTCCCCTGATCCACCCTGTCACAGACCCGATGGTGTTCATCCAAACCGGATCCACTTTGGGCAGGGTCAGCAGAAAAATCCCCGCCAGCAGCATTGGAAAACCCCCGACGATAATGATATTGCGCGGGTTTATCCAGCGGGTATGACCGGTGAACATAATGACAAAAAACAACCAGGCAATCGACAGGAACAGATATATCACGACCAGGATGCGGAGCCAGAATTGCATTGCATCGGGTGTTGCGCTGTTTAATGTCAGATAATAGCAGGTCAGGTCAAGCGCCATTGCCAGGGAAAAGACCCCCGCCCAACCGGTAAGTTTTGTCTGAAAGCGGATAAAGAAGAGAGTTCCCGCAGTGACTGCGATAAACGCGGCAATCAAAAACAGGGGTGTGAAGAATGACTGGGAAACAGGCATGGTTTATAAAGTCTTTTAAAGATAATCATGAACGACAGGTTGGTTTGCGCAGGCATTTGTTTTTGGATTATACAGTACTTGGACGTACGAAAAACCCCCTGTAAACTAGGAGCAAGGTGTTGAAGAATCATCCCCCACTCATGCCGACTGAATAATTCCGGCAGGAAAACAATAAGTGATGGTTCCCCCATGCTGACCATCACTTATTGTTTTTGATTTTCTGATCTTCTACTTCTTCTTCCCAAACTTCTTCGTCAGAATATCCTGCAAGGTCGGCTGACCGATTTCCTGCAATTCGTAGCGCACACGCTGGAATGGCTTTCTGATCTTGAGCACGCGGGTCAGGTCAATCGGCGTGCCGATGATGACCAAATCCACATCGGATTTGTTGATGGTGGTCTCAAGGTCTTTGGTCTGCGCTGCGCCGTAGCCCATCGCTGGGAGGATGGGTCCCGTCTTTGGATATTTGGCGTAGGTTGCGGCAATCGATTTGACTGCGAACGGGCGCGGGTCGACGATTTCCTTCGCGCCGAAGCGGCGGGCGGCGATGTAGCCAGCGCCGTAAGCCATTTCGCCGTGCGTGAGGGTCGGACCATCTTCCACGACCAGGACGCGCTTGCCTTGAATCGCGGCGGGATCATCCACAAAGAGCGGGGAGGCGGCTTCGATCTGGATCGCCTTCGGGTTCAGCTGGCGGAGCGACTCGCGCAACTGGATCACATTATCTGCGTCGGCGGTATCCACCTTGTTGATGACGAACACATCCGCCATGCGGACGTTGGTTTCGCCGGGGTGATAGGTCGACTCGTGACCGGGGCGGTGCGGGTCAGCCACCACAATTTGCAGGTCGGGGACATAGAACGGGAAGTCGTTGTTGCCGCCATCCCACAAAATGATGTCCACTTCCTTTTCGGCCGCGCGCACGATCTTTTCGTAATCCACACCGGCATAGACGATCACGCCGTTGTCGATGTGCGGTTCGTATTCCTCGCGCTCTTCGATGGTGCAGTCATGCTTGACGAGGTCCTTGTAATCGGCGAAGCGCTGGACCTCCTGCTTGACCAGATTGCCGTAGGGCATGGGATGGCGAATCGCCGCGACTTTGTAACCGAGGTCGCGCAAAATGAGCGACACGCGGCGGGTGGTCTGGCTCTTGCCTGATCCCGTCCGAACGGCACAGACCGACACGACAGGTTTGGTGGATTTAACCTGCGTGTATTTCGTTCCCATCATGCGGAAGTCCGCGCCAGCCGCCATGACAATGGATGCCTTGCGCATGACAGTTTCATGCGGCACATCGCTGTAGGCGAACACAACCTGCTCGACGCCATGCTTCTTGATCAGGGTCAGCAGTTCCTCTTCGGCGCGGATCGGGATGCCCTTCGGGTACAGGTCGCCTGCGAGTTCCTTCGGGTACACGCGCCCTTCGATGTCGGGAATTTGAGTTGCAGTGAATGCCACGACCTCGTAGTCCTTGTTGCCGCGATAGAATGTGTTGAAGTTGTGGAAGTCACGTCCCGCCGCCCCCATGATGATGGTTTTGATAGGCATATTACGCTCCTATTTTTAGCCGCACTGAGGACAGTGTCCGACACAACTCCACTTTGGATTTGAGCCATGTCGTTTTTACCCAGTACAGCATCTGATATTATAAATAAAACGGGCTAAACGTGCATGGACGTTTAGCCCGTTTTTTACATGACCTCTGGCGTTTGAATGTCCAGCAGTCGCAGCGCATTTTGGATGGTTTGCTTCGCCGCCATCACCAGCCGCAGGCGCGCGTTTCTGATTTTTTCGTTTTCCGTCTGCAGTACGTTCACTGCGTGATAGAAGGAGTGGAAGGTGTTCGCCAGATCGTAGGCGTATGCCGCCATCACCAGCGGACGGTATTCATCAGCCGCCTGTTGAACGGATTGCGGGAAGCGGGAGATCAATTCAACCAGTTCGGTTTCATGTTTGGTCAATTCATAATCGAAGGAAGCCTCGCTTCCAGCCTTGACCTTCTTCAAAATGGAGTTCGCCCGCACGTAAGCGTTCTGGATGTAGGGTCCCGTCCTGCCGTCAAAGGAGAGCGCCTCGTTGATATCAAAGACAATATGTTTGTTGTTATCCACCGAAAGCAGTGAGTAAACCAATGCGCCCAATCCAATCTGTGAAGCGATCTTCTCGCGCTCTTCAACGGGAACGTCTCCGCTTTTTTCTGTTTCTACAGAAAGCACACGTTTGACGGCTTCATCGTAAACATCTTTAAACAATGCTACGGTTCCACGGCGTGCTGACATGGCGCCTTCTGGCAAGGTTACATAGCCATATGAGAGGTGGCGACAATTTGACGCCTGTGGAAAACCCCACATTTCTAAAATCTTGAATACCTGTTCAAAGTGCAGGCTTTGGCGGAAATCCACCACGTAAATCGAGCGGTCTACTTTATATTGTTCAAATTTAACTTTGGCTAACGCAAGGTCTTTTGTCAGATAAAGTGACGTGCCATCACTACGTAAAACAACCGCGGTGCGATATTTTTCTTTTGTTAGTCCGAGCTTCTCATCAATTTTTACAATGACCGCGCCGCCATTTGGACGCTCATCATCCGCGATGTTTTTCTGAATGAGCTCATCGATAATTACTTTGGATGGTTCATCTACTTCGCTTTCATAGAACCACACATCTATTTTTACATTTAGAATGTCTAGAATATCGCGCAGTTCTTCCAAACTCCACTCGCGGGTTTCGCGCCACAACTCACGCACGGATTTATCGCCCGCATCCCATTTGCGATACATTTCGCGCCGTTCGGCGTCATACGCTTCGCGCTGGGCGGCTTGTTCGGGCGTTTCGTTTTCCTGCTTTTCGAGCAAGGCTGTGGCTTCCACGTAGAGTTTTGCCAGCCACTGTCCGCGCTCATGCACACCTACAGGTTCATGCCCTTTGTAAAACTTATCGTAAATCCACATCACGGTGATGACGCCCAGTCCGAGGTCGCCGGGGTACGAAGCGCGGATCGTCTTGTAGCCAGCAAATTCCACCAGTCTCGCCAGCACCTCTCCCAAAATCGTATTGCGGGCATGTCCGATGTGGAAGGAGTGATGCGTGTTTGGCTGGGCATACTCGACCATCACGGTCTCGGATTTTGCCTCGCCGCGACCGAATTCCGCGCCCTTGCTCAACACCTCATCCACAACACGGGAGGCGTAATCGGACGTCTTGAAGTAGACGTTGAGATAGCCTTTGACCGCTTCGATGTGACTGATGCCATCCACAGCCCCGATCTGCGCCTTGACCTGCTCCGCCATCTCCTGCGCCCGTTGAGGGACAGGTTTCCCCGTCCCCCTGCCTGCGCGAGCCTCGTTTGCGGCAGTCTGAAAGAAGGAGGTGGCAAAGCCCCATTCACCAGAAAAGGGAATGGGCTGCCATTTGAGTTCAGCCAGGGCGATGTCACTGGCTTCGCAGTAGGCTTTTATCTTTTCTTCGATGAGTTGTTGTTCTTGTGTAAACATAAGCGAAGCAATCCTGTGGATGGGCTGATTATAGTCGAGGCGGGTGGGATGGGTAACAAAAAAACGGGAGCGCCGCTTGGATGGCGTTCCCGTTGTATGGTTGAACTCCGCTTACTTGGCGGCTTTCTTCTTTTTGTCGGCGTCTTCAGCCACGGGCGGGGCGGCAAGAAATGCAGCAAGGCGCTTCATCAAGCGACCCTTGCGACGGGAGGCATTGTTCTTGTGGATCACGCCCTTTTCAGCGGCTTTATCGAGCGCGCTGATCGCGCTCAAGACTGTTTCCTTTGTTTCGGGTTCGTTCTCGCTCATGGCATTGCGGGCGGCGGTGACCGCGGTGCGGGCTGCGCCCCGGAAGACGCGGTTATGCAGGCGTTTTTTGTCGTTCTGACGATTGCGTTTGATTTGCGATTTAATGTTAGCCAAGGTTTTTCTCCAAAAAAGACTTTCTTTTAACAGCGCCGTATTTTACATGGGGGCGACTTATTTGTCCAGTGTATCGGCGAAGAAACTTTACGGGGTGTTGGTGGCAGCCGGGGCGTTGACCGGTGTCCACGTGGGGGTTCCGGCGTTGGGGTCGGGCGTGCTTGTCGGGGGACGTGTTGCAGTCGGCGTCACCATGTTGACCGGAACCAGAATTAAGTCACCGACCTTGATTGCGTTCGGGTCTGTGATGTCGTTCTCTTTTATGATGTCGTCAATGGTGCTGTTGAATAGGGCCGCGATTCCGCCGAGCGAATCTCCAGCCTGGATGACGTATTCCACTTTGGTTCCGCGTGATAGATCGGACGGGATGGGCGTGGCGGTTGGCAATTCCATGCCGGGGTTGGGCAACAGAATAACCTGTCCGGGCAAAATGTTTTGCGTCTGTGGGTCTATGCCGATTGGGAACCCTGTACTTTCGTTTATACCGCCGTATGGGTTAAGAAATAGAATGAGCTGAACGCCGTCGTCGCCGAGGTTGTAGTTTTGCGCAATGAGTTCCAGATAGTCACCTTCCTGTACGGTGTAATTGAACGGCGTCGAGAAAGTGGCGGTTGGTGTAACCGTCGGCGTTTCCGTGGCGGTTGACGTGGATGTCGGCGTGGAAGTGCTGGTCGGGGTGTAGGTTATCGTTGGCGTGGGAGTGTCTGTAGCGAGGAGTTTGCCGATGGGTTTGCCCGGGCTTGAGAGCCACACAATTAAAGAGATTACGCCGCCTAGAACAAGCAAGCCTGCAACGATGAGGAGAATGTTGGCTCCGCCGCGCTTCCTGCGCCTGCGGAAGGAGTTGATACTGCTCGATGGAGAGGATGAAATCGGAGGTCTGTTCATTTTGTTTTCCTTTTTACATGGCGTGTTTTCCAAAGTTCTTTCCCATGCAACGCAATGTGAAAATAATTCTACCTGAAAAAGCAAAATGCGTATACAAGTAAACAGGTACACAGGTTTTTGACCCGTATACCTGTTTACTCTTTTACCTGTGTACCTGTCTGCTTGTTTCCCTTTTTTACCTGCCCATGTGCGCCTTCAAGTACTTCCCCGTGCAGGATTCTTTGACCTTCATCACCTGTTCGGGTGTGCCTTCGGCGATCAACTCACCGCCACCGTCGCCGCCTTCGGGACCGAGGTCGATCAACCAGTCGGCAATCTTGATGATGTCGAGGTTGTGCTCGATGATGAGGACCGAGTTCCCCGCGCTGACCAGCCGTTGCAGCACCTCGATCAACTTGTGGACATCCGCCGCATGCAAGCCGACGGAGGGTTCGTCCAAAACGTAGAGCGTGCGACCCGTTGCGCGGCGCGAGAGTTCCTTCGAGAGCTTCACGCGCTGGGCTTCACCGCCCGAAAGAGTCGTCGCGGGCTGACCAACTCTTACGTAGCCCAGTCCAACCTCCTGCAACAGTTTCAACTTACTGTGCATCGGCGGATAGTTCTTGAACTCGGCAAGGGCGTGGTCAACGGTCATGTCCAGCACGTCGGCAATCGAATACTTGTCGCGGAACATCACCTGCAGTGTCTCGCGGTTGAAGCGCTTGCCGTGACACACATCGCACGGCACGTACACGTCGGGAAGGAACTGCATTTCGATTCGCAGTTCACCCTGTCCCTGGCAGGCTTCGCAGCGCCCGCCGTGCACGTTGAAGGAGAAACGACCGGGCTTGTAGCCGCGCACCTTGCTTTCTGGCAGTTCGGCAAACAACTTGCGGATTTCGTCGAACAGGCCGGTGTAGGTACCGGGGTTCGAGCGCGGCGTACGCCCAATCGGCGACTGGTCGATGTTGATGATCTTGTCGAGGTGTTCGATACCCTCGATTGTTTCATGATCGCCGCCGTGCGTGTGCGCACCCATCAAACGGGAGGCAAGTTCGTTATACAGAATGTCGCTCATCAAGGTGGACTTGCCCGACCCCGAAACGCCGGTGATGCAAACCATCTTTCCCAGCGGGATGTTGACATCGATTCCCTTTAGGTTGTTTGCCCTTGCGTTGACGATTTTCAACGACTTGCCGTTCCCTTCGCGCCGCTTCTTCGGGACTTCGACCTGCTTCCTGCCCGAGAGGTAGAGTCCAGTCAACGACTTTGGGTGTGCCAAAATCTGCTTGGGAGTGCCTTCCGCGATGACCTGTCCGCCGTGTTCGCCAGCGGCGGGACCGAGGTCGATCACCCAGTCTGCCTCGCGGATGGTTTCATCGTCGTGTTCGACGACCAGCACAGTATTGCCCAAATCGCGCAGCCCTTTGAGCGTTTCCAGCAGGCGTGAGTTATCGCGCGGATGCAAGCCAATCGAAGGCTCGTCCAACACGTACAACACGCCCACCAGCCGCGACCCAACCTGAGTCGCCAGACGAATGCGCTGTGCCTCTCCGCCTGACAACGTGGTCGCGGAACGGTTCAGCGTCAAATAATTCAAGCCAACGTTGACCAAAAAGTTCAGTCGTTCATGAATCTCTTTGATAACTCTTTCGGCAATTGTCTTCTGTTTTGTGGTCAGCGGCGAGTTCTTGCCAGCCAATTTTTTCGCCCACTCCAAAGTAGTGGACACGGGCCAGGAGTTGGCTTCGACGATGTTGATCCCGTCCACAGTCACAGCCAGCGCGGCAGGATTGAGCCGCTTGCCCTGACAGGTGGGGCAGGGACGGTCAGACATGAACTCCGAGACCTTCTCGCGGATATACTCGGAGTTTGTCTCGCGGTAGCGGCGCTCCAGATTGGTGATTACGCCCTCGAAGGCGCGAGTCATCTTGAACTCGTTGCCGTTCGTGTTTCTGTAGACCATCGGGATTTGCTTTTCGCCCGTGCCATACAAAACGATTCTGAGTTGTTCCTCACTAAGGTCTTTGACTGGCTTATCCAAATCGACCTTGAAATGTCGCGCCGCGGCTTCGAGACTCTGCCAGTAGTAGCCGCCCTCCTCTTTGGGACCGCTCCACTCAAGGCTGGCAATCGCTCCCTCGTTCAGACTCCGCTCCGGGTCGGGGATGATTCGCTCCGGGTCGATCTCCAGTTTGGAGCCAAGTCCCTGACAATCGGGGCAGGCGCCTTGCGGCGTGTTGAACGAAAACGTGCGCGGCTCCACTTCCGAGATGCTCACGCCGTGCTCCGGACAAGCAAGATGTTCGGAGAAGTTTTGATCTTCACCTTTGTCCACCAGACTGATGGTCAAGTAGCCTTCGCCGAACTTGAGCGCGGTTTCAATCGAATCGGTCAGGCGGGTCTGCGCAGCTTTGCGTTCCTCTTTTTCACCTTCGTGCGAAATGACCAGACGGTCAACGACGGCTTCGATGGTGTGCTGTTTGTAGCGGTCGAGTTCGATCTCATCATCAAGCGAGTGGACATTCCCATCCACGCGGACGCGGGTGAAGCCCGCCTTGCGAATCTCCTCGAAGACGGCTTGATACGTCCCCTTGCGGGCGCGGACAAGCGGAGCAAGGATTAGGATGCGCGAGCCTTCGGGAAGTTTGGCTACCTTGTCCACGATCTCCTGCGCCGACTGCTTGACCACCTCACGTCCGCAAACTGGGCAGTGCGGGATGCCCGCGCGCGCAAACAGCAGACGCATGTAGTCGTAGATTTCGGTGACGGTGCCAACCGTCGAGCGGGGATTGTGGCTGGTGGATTTCTGGTCGATGCTGACGGCGGGTGACAGCCCGTCGATGTAATCCACATCGGGCTTGTCCATTTGACCGATGAACTGCCGCGCATACGCCGAGAGCGATTCCACGTAGCGGCGTTGACCTTCGGCGAAGATGGTGTCGAATGCGAGCGACGATTTGCCCGATCCCGATAAACCGGTGATGACCACAAACTTGTCACGCGGGATTTCGACGGTGATGTTTTTCAGATTGTGGACGCGCGCGCCCACGACGCGAATGACGTTCGATGACATGGTTCTCCTTGGGGATGCTTCAATTGTAGCACAAATGTTTTATATTTGACATCTGGAGTTAAAAGTCTCTGACTTTTGACTCGCTTTGCGAACGACAGGAGTCGTTGGAGTCCGATTCGCGTTATACTCAGTGTAACTTCTCAAATCCGGCGGTGTTTTCTATGTCAACTCCGCCGGTAAGGTTTAACTCTTGCCGGAACTCGAATACAACGAAGAGGAAATTCTTGCCCGCGCCTCACAGGGAGACCGCGACGCCTTCGGTCAATTGTATGAGCGTTATGTGGAACGCATATTCAACTATGTGTACTACCGAACGGGAAATACGCACGACGCCGAAGACCTGACTGCGCGTGTATTCCAGCGTGCGATGAAGCATGTGGTGAATTACACCGATCGCGGCGTACCGTTTTCCGCCTGGTTGTATCGCATCGCACACAACCTGGTTGCCAACTGGCACCGTGACCGCAGCCGCAAGCAGGAGATTCCGCTGGATGACATTCCCATCCTGCCGACCAAAGGCGACCACCCGGAGAAGAACCTGGTCAGGTCACAGGAACAGGAATCGTTGTTGAAGATGATCCGCACCCTGCCACCCGAAAGGCAAAACCTGCTGATCCTGAAATTCGTCGAGGACTTGTCCAACGCGGAGATTGGCGCGATCATGGGCAGGAGCGAGGGAGCTGTAAAAAGCCTGTATCATCGCACCCTGCTGGCTCTTCGTGACCAGCTGGAAGATCAAAACCTTAATTTAGAAGGAGAGTAAACCATGTTAGGAATTGTGACCGACGGCGCGGTGGATGTCCCCCAGGAATGGATGAGCGAATACGCCATCAAGAGAATCCCCATCAACGTTCATTTTGGCGAGAAGACCTTCATTCAGGATGAAGAGTTGACGATGGGTGAATTCTACAAGATGGTGGACGACAAATCGCATCCCTTCCCAAAGACTTCACAACCGTCACCGCATCAATTCGTGGAATTTTACAAGAAGAACTTCCAGCCCGGTGACACCATCCTTTCCATCCACATCACCAGCAAGCTCTCCGGAACGTACGCTTCTGCGGTTGCGGCTGCACAGGAATTAAAAGGGACATACAACGTCATCACTTTTGACTCGCTTGGCGGATCGCTTGGTGTCGGCTTCATGTGTCGCGCCGCCCGTCAGATGGAGCGCGCCGGGAAAAGCGTGGATGAAATTTTGCGCTACCTCGAATCTGTCCGTGACCGGGTGCACATCATCCTTACGCTGGACACATTGGAATATGCGCGTCGCAGCGGACGGGTGGGCGCGTTCTCGGCGGCGCTGGCTTCGGTGCTGAATGTCAAGCCGATTGCCCTGCTGCAAAACGGGCTGGTCAACATGGTGGAGAAGGTTCGCACCCGCAAGCCCGCTTTGGAACGCGTCATTTCGCTTGGGAAGGAACTGGTCGGCGACAAGTCCATTCATCTTGGCGTGGTCCATGCCCGCGACCTCGAATCCTGCAAGACGTTGATGGAACAGGCAAAAAGCCGGTTCAACGTCAAGGACGTGGTGATGACCGACCTTTCGATTTCGCTTGCCATCAATTTTGGACCCGGCACGGTCGGCTTGGTGCTGTATCCCGCTGAATAATCAACCCTGTAACGAAACGTCCCAACACTCCTGGCGGGCAGCGCCAGGGAGTATCGGGACGATGTATGTAAAGGTATGTATGACCAAACGTAGTTCAACTCGCAACCCCGAAGCAGACATCCAATTCCTCGAAGCGCACCTCGCAGGGACTTTGAAGCCAGTTGCGCCTCCGAGGGAAATTGTCCAGCGTCTGAGTAAACGGATTCAGATGCCAAACCGTGAGAGAATCACCGCCAGTCTCTCAGACTGGAACAAAATGTTCCTCGTCTTTGCCGGCGTGATTTTGGGAATGTTGTTGCTGATTACCGTCGCCCGCGCCTTTTATTATTTCGCCGGGCGCAGGGGATAACAATACACTCAGACCTGACGGGTTTTAATTTGACCTCCACAAGCCAGGATTTTGGTGAATCAGAATCGCTCTGATTAATCGTGGCTGCGTGGAAACCCGTCAGGTCTTAATTTTCATTCATCAACCAGTCGCACAGAACCCGCGCTTCGGCGACGAGGTCGGCGTCGAAGGGGAGTCCAAACTCCTCATTGACTCGCATCGTCAAGTGCTCGGCAGTCAGGTGCATATCCGGGGGAAGTTCCAGATTTTCGCGCAACAGGTTCAGCAAATCATAAGCGCTCATGTTCGGGACTTGAATCCCCTTGCGGGTGAGATACGCCCGCGCCGCAATTCCAGCCGCCCGACGGGCGCACACGCGAGCCTTCCCCTCGTTCTTTTCCACCCGCGCCTGCCGCGCTCTTTCGAATTCAGTTTTGAGTTGAATGTTCCAATCAGTCATGCGGCAAATTATAATGGACGTTATTGATATCTGGAGTCCATCAGCTCGCTGATGGATATAATACCCACGGTCACAAATTGCGCTTTCCGTCCTCTAAAAAAGCGCAATTTGTGACCGAGTGCGGTATATTTCAATATTCAAAGGAAAAATATGAAAACCAGCATCACGCGTTTCTTCTCACTTTTACTTTTGACGAGCCTTCTGCTGACCGCCTGTCGTCAGACCCTGACACGAACCCCGCAGCCACCGGCAGCGACAGGCGTCCAGCCGCATGAAATTACCGGTACCTACGAAGTCACGAACGATTTTGTGCTTGCCACCTATTACGTCGAAAACGCCGTCGCGCTGATCGACATGCACGGCTTCGTCGTCCGCGATCTGGAATGGGAATTGCCCGTCGATTCGCAAACCCTTGGCTTCATGACCTTCGACCCCGAAACCCTCAGCGGGACCTTCGAACTGGATTTGCCCGCCCAACCCGAAGGCGAGTTCAACGACGTGGACAATAACGGCAAGGCGGATACGGGCGTGCAGATTTTCGCGGTCGGATATTCGCCCAACATGTCCGGCGGACCCTTCTCCGAGGGCGATGACCGCTCCCGCGGCTGGCCCTCGTACCTGACTTCGGTCAAGACCGACAGCGAGAACAAGGACGAAGTCATCGGTGGCAAACTCATTGTCTGGTCGCCCGATGCCAGCCAGCAGTTCCCGACAGGCTTCGGCGCGGACGGTCTGCTCTTCACGGCGGATGATCCCGTCGGCGCGATGCCCGCTGGCTACTCGATCCTGGATTTGGATTCAGACCCGTTCACCGTCATGCAGGAAGCCAACCCGCAGTTGGTTCTCTACGAGCCGCAGGATATTGCCGTCAAGGATTACTCGGCGATGTCCTACACCGAAGCCTTCGACAAAATGTTCGAGGTCATTCGCAAGGAATATGCCTTCACCGATATCGAGGGCAAGGCTCCCGATTGGGACGCGCTCTACGCCGAACTCAAGCCGCGCGTGGAAAAAGCTGAAAAAGACAAGGATGCCAATGCTTTCTATCTTGCCCTGCGCGATTTCACCCGGGCATTCAAAGATGGACACGTCAGCGTGGATGGCGGCAATTATGCCGATCAGGATTTTGCGACTGCGGTTTCTGGCGGATATGGATTCGCCATCCGTGAGTTGGACGACGGGCGGGCGCTGGTGATTTACACGCTCGAAGGTGGTCCCGCCCAGACGGCTGGGATTCAGCCCGGAGCGGAAGTCACCGAGTTCAACGGTCAGCCCATCGCCGAAGCCATTGCCCAGGCCCAGTCCTATTCGAATCAATCCTCCGATTTCGCCATCCGCTACCAGCAAGCCCGCTACCTTTTGACCGCCCAACCGGGGACGGAGGCGAAGGTCAAGTTCATCAACCTCGATGGAATTCCAGAGGAAGTGACCCTGACCGCCGTCGAGGAACGCCAGAGTTTCAGCCGCACCTCACTCTACTTTGGCGTGAGCACCAACTCGCTGCTGCCCGTGGACTCGAAGACCATTCCTGCCGGCAACGTTTCGGTGGGCTACATTCGCATCAACAGCAACTACGACGACCTGAATCTGGTCATCCGCCTCTTCGAGCGGGCATTGAAGCAATTCGAAGGGAACGTTGCGGGCATCGTCATCGACATGCGCTATAACAGCGGCGGCGCTCCGCTTGGGCTGGCGGGCTTCCTCACCGACCAGGAAATTTTGATGGGACAGTTGGAATATTTCAGCGAGAAGACCGGGGAGTTCGAGCCTGAAGGGCTGCGGGAAAAAGTGTATCCCAACCAAAGCCAGTACCGTTTCGACAAGATGGTTTTGCTGGTGGGACCCGCCTGTTTCAGCGCGTGCGAAATTGAATCATACGGGTTCAGCCAGGTGCCGGGGATGATCGTCGTCGGGCAATTCCCAACCGCCGGCGTGGAAGCGGAAACCGCGCGCGGCAGTTTCAACCTGCCCGAAGGTTTCAGCGTGACCGTGCCAACAGGACGTTTCACCCTGCCCGACGGAAGCATCTTCCTCGAAGGACAGGGCGTGCCGCCCACGCTGAAAGTCCCCGTGGACGCGACGACCGCTCTCTCCGCCGATGACGTGGTCTTGCAGGCTGGCATTGACACCGTGCTCCAGCCCCTCGGCGCGGGCGTGACACCGAGTGCTGCTCCCAAAGTCGCCACCGCCGCCGACGCCGAAGCCGCATTCAGTTCGGGCGCCGCCTTCCTCGAAGACCTCGCCCGCGAGAGTTACGAAACCTCGACCTTTGCCCAGCCCGGCATCGCGACCTACTCCGTCCCGTTGACTAAATCTGAAACCGTGGTTTGGGCGTACGTCTGGTGCTCGAAAGACGCGGACACGCTTGCCAAAAATTTCGAGAACATCCAACTCAAATTCACGCTGGACGAGAGGGAAGTCCCCGCTGGCGAGTTCGCCACCTACGAACTCGAAACCGGCGGACAGACCTGCCGCCTCGTCTACACCTCGCTCAGTGACTGGACTCCGGGCGAGCATCACATCGTCACCACCGCCACGTTCACGTCCAAAATCAACGACGGCGCTGTCGATTACGAACTGGGTGATTACGTTTTGGATTACAAGGTGTATGTGAAGCCGTGACCCCTCCCGTTCTTGGTGGATGATGATTAGACCTTCGAGGGCTTTTGCCCTCGGAGGTCTTTTTTTGGGCGTGTTTTTGCCGTGTTTTGCGGGGAAAAACATCGAAAAGTCTTCTGGAAAACATTTAGAAGTCTCCCCGCATTTTCTTAAAAATGTGCTGTCATCTTTTCCAACATGTACTGACATCTTTTAAAACTTGACAGTACCTTTTCTAGAATTTGACTAACCTTGTTTGCGTATAGGCAATTGGGCGTGACCCTTCCCGCCTTCGGGCACACTTCTCAAACCGTTTCAAGGATGAGCCGTATAGTGAAAGATGAAAATTCCATCAGTTCCAGAAGCAATATAAATATATTCCCCGTCCACAGCCATCCCCCAAGTAGCTATTGGTAGTTCATAAGAGCCAATCTTGACGGGTTTGCTGGGATTCGAGACATCCACCACCAACAAACCACCATTGGCGATATAAGCTAGATTCCCAGAAACTGCGACATCATGAGCGTTTATTCCTGCTTCTTGATAAACACCCACTTCATTAGCAGTTTCCGAGATGTCTACTATTCTTAAACCATCACGCCCAGCCACAACATAGATATAAGATTCGCGTACATCAATGCCTGTGATTCCTTGAGGTTTTTCAGGATCGTTTGATATTTTATAGATGTTTTTTATTTCACTTGGTATATTGATGTCTACTTTCCACAACCCCCCATCGACCCCAACTAAATAGGCATAATTGCCATGTGCGGCTATGACTTCTTTCCATATAATATTTTCATACTCTTTCACTATTAATGGTTGGTATGGTTTGGTAATATCCATAATTAATAGATCGTAATAATCGAGTGATACATAGGCGTAATTATCAACTATGGTTATTTTTTCAACAAACCTCAATTTGTCTAACGAGTGTATTTCAATCGGCATCGTTGGATTAGCTACATCTATAATTTGCAATCCATTAGGCCCAGTAGCGAAATAAATATAATGATCGACCATCGCTAAACTTCTAGCTGGTGTCGATTTATCATAAGCATAAGAACCAACTTCCAATGGCGCCTTTGGATTTGAGACATCGATAATCTTTATACCTTCATACTGAGATCCCAAATAAACATAATTTCCCTTTTTTTCTAAACCAATTACAGTTCCCTTTGATGTATAGGAACCCTCAATTACGGGTTGTAGTGGGTTGGAGATATTAATCACCTGCAGATCATCGAGGCTGCGAACCGCGGCATAGAGATAATCATCCTCTACTACTATGTCCTCTATGAGAGTTTCTTTTAGAATCGTTGTAAGGCTTCCTTTATTCGGTATACCGTTATCTAAAAGTTCGATAATCATTATTCCATCACTGGCGATATAAATATATTTACCGTCTGTTATCAACCTGTTGAGATAATAAAGGTCAAGTTCATAAAAATCGACCTCAGTAAAATTGTCCTTTTCCACAGTCAGAAGCCCATTTTTTACTAACATATAAACATATTTATCCCCTACTGCTATGTCCTTAACATCGTATGGAATATTATATGAACTGATCTCGGTAAGATAATCATCAAGTAGGTTGTTCGTGAATTCAATGCCATTTGATCCTGTGGAGATGTAAGCAGAATTGTTGTGTATTTCCATATCATTGATTCCATTGGTTAAAAAATAGAAATTGGAATCAACTGGGGTAAATGGATTGGATATATCTATTGTTTGAATACCTACGTCTTGAATAGCCAGATAGGCTTGATTTCCTTCAATTTCTAAATCACTTATATATGAGACTGTATCGTTTTCTTTTGCTTGTTTCATAACAACTTCTGGGAGTTTATACTGCCCACTTTCAAAAGGAAGATTTGGATTTGAGGCGTCAATCACTCTTAACTCATTATCTGCTGTTGCGGCATAAATGAGACTATTAGTTGCCTCTAATTTGGTAAATGATTTTGGGCTTTCATAAGATCCAGTTTGAATAGGAAGAAAAGGATTAGTTACATCAATTATTTGTAGTTCATTATTTCCAGTGACAATAACTACATAGCCCTCAACGAAAGAGATGTCTTTAATTTCATTGTCTATGGCGTAAGTACTTACTAATAATGGTTGGGTGGAATTCGAAATATCTAAAACTTGTATGCCTATATCTTCAACATTCAGATAGACATATTTGTCTAGCACGGCAAAATCATGAATTGCCTTCCCTGAATCGTAAAGGCTGATCTCTGCTGGAGACATTCGGTTGGAGACGTCCAGGACTTGAAACTTACCGTCATATCCAGTTGCAACATATGTGTAATTGTCTGCAACCGCTAACTTTCCGACATGGGTCGTGTCATATATGTTTATTTCACTTGCCATGGTTGGATCTGATATATCCATTGTTAGCAAGTTCGCGGACCCTCTGTCGTGACCAGTATTGGAAATATAGGCATAATTTCCATCAACAGCCACGCTTATGGGTAATCCAGGGGTTTCATGGCAGCCAACTTGAACTGGAGCAGTTGGATTCGAGACATCTACGATTTGTAAGGCGCCAGCGCATTTTTCGGGTTGCACAGATCCTCCGCCGTTACATGCAGATAAAGGAAGATAAGCATATCCCTTGGAAACGATCACCTTATAAACTGGAACTGGCGTACTATAAGCGCCCACTTCAAACGGGGCAGCGGGATTTGAAACATCTATTATTCTTATCCCCCGTTTCCCGACAGCCGCATAGGCATAATGATCTTCAACGTAAATATCCGTTGCTTTATCGGGCAACACAATGTACCCCACTCGTTTAGGGTGTGAGGGGTTGGAAATGTCTAAAACAGCTATTTCCGGTCCAATGCTGACGTAAGCATACGACCCAGTTGTAAAAACAGATTGAACGGAGCCACCGATGTGTCCCACCAGTTCCAAACCCTGGGGGTTTTTCGTAAATGGAGCGGGGGGTGTTGTTTGTTCGCTGGATTGATTTAATTCATTCGAGGCGCATATTTTTGGAGTTTCAACCCCCGACTCTAATGCCCTATAAATTATCATAGCTAGAATGTTGTAACCTAGAACGAATAGAACATAGAAAACAAGCCCGCCACCAATAATGCCAAGGAACACATTAAGATACTTTGTGCTTCTGAAACCTTTTTTCATATTCCGCTCCTTTTATTATGGATAGAAACGCTGACGTGCTGGATATGGCTGAGTTATTATAAGTCGAATTTGTTCAACCTTGTCCGTGCGCGGGAGTGTCCAAAAGAATGGGCTAAAATAGCATCATGATGACATGTCCATATTGCCAAGAAACTACCCGCCAGAATAAAGCGGGAACAACAAATGCAGGTTCGCAACGATATCGTTGCATGCACTGCAATCACAAATACA
>JACRBJ010000036.1 GCA_016234555.1 Chloroflexota bacterium
ACCCGTCTCGACAACCTGGAGCATCTGTTCAAAAGTCTTTCGCTGAACGCCTGTTGACCGCTTGAATTCTTCATCTTTGAGCACTTGTACGGTTTCGTATCTCATGTGCCTATTATGGCACACTTATGCAAGAGGTCTAATGTCTCTCTGCTGTTCACTCGGAACAGGGTCAATGGGATCAGGCAATTGCCTGTGCCCGACGCTGGGTCGCCCTGGATCGTTTGAACGAGCCTGCCTCCCGCGTTTTGATGGACTTGTACGCCCGTTCCGGTCAGCGTAATGCTGCTCTTCGTCAATATGAGGAATTGGCCCGTTCACTCAAGGAGCAGATGGGGCAGGAACCGGAGATGGAAACGCGTCGGTTGTATGAGCAGATACGGGGAAGAGATGAAACAACACCAGCTATGCCATCCCCTGAACGCTCGACATCATCATTTCCCCTCCTAAAGACAAAACTGTATCTTCCCGCTCTACCTCTCTCCAGAGTGATACGCTCACTCCTAATTGAACGTTTGGATGAGGCGGAAAAGCGTGCGTTGACCATCATCTCGGCACCCGCCGGCTTTGGCAAGACGACATTGCTGGCAGAGTGGATCGCGCAAACGTCATTACCAGTTGCCTGGCTTTCACTGGATGGAGGTGATAACGACCCGTATCGTTTCCTTTCTTATCTGGTTTCCGCCCTCGAAAGTATCCATGAAAGTGTCGGGACCGAAGCCAGGCAGATCATGCAATCCCTGCAGTTGGTGCCTTCCCATATCATTCTGGCATCCCTGATGAACGATCTCGGCAGGCTGGCTGAGCCATATGCGTTGGTGCTGGACGATTACCAGTTCATCACGGAACACGCCGTGCATGAGGCAATGTCTTACCTGCTGGATCACATTCCTTCCAACATGCATCTGGTAATCTCCACCCGGGCCGATCCGCCGCTGCAGTTGGGACGGTTGCGTGCACACGACCAGATGTTGGAACTGCGCACACAGGATCTGCGCTTCACTCCCCAAGAAGCAACCGAGTTCTTGAATGCCATCATGCGGCTTGATCTTTCAGCAATGGATATAGAAAACCTGGGGCTGCGTACCGAAGGCTGGGTGGTGGGACTGAAGATGGCAGCTCTCTCCATGCAAGGAAGGGAGGATGCCAGCGAGTTCATCCGTGCATTTTCAGGCAGTCACCGCTATGTACTGGATTACCTGGTGGAGGAGGTGCTGAAGCGACAACCTGCCCACATTCAGACCTTCCTGCTGGAGACATCCATTCTGGAGAAGCTTAGCGGTCCCTTATGTGACGCGCTGATGACCGATGAGTGGAAGAAATCAGGGGAAAGTGGGCAGACGATCCTTGAAAATCTGGAAAGGAACAACCTATTCCTCATTCCTCTCGACGACCACAAACAATGGTATCGCTACCATCACCTCTTTGCTGATTTGTTGCGATCACGACTCCAACAGTCAGCCCCGGAACGAACCATCCAGTTGTTTTCACGAGCTGCCGAATGGTGTGAGCAGGATGGGCAGGTGGCTGATGCGGTGGGCTATGCTCTCGCCGCCAGGGACTATGCGCGAGCAGGAGAGGTGGTTGCGAAATATTGGGGAGCCATTGTAAAAAATGGTGAGATCGAAACAGTTTGGTCCTGGCTGAATGCTCTACCGGAGAACGTCATCAGGAACAGTGCACCGCTCAGCATTACCTGTTGCTGGGTGCTTTGGCTCAAGGGCCAGATCAGTGCGATCGAGGCGCACCTTGTGGATGCGGAACGCATATATGGTGAGTCGGTTGTGCCAAAAGTGGCCATTGCGGACGATGAGGCCTATACTTTATTACCTGCCGAAATTGCAGCCTTGCGCTCGTTCGTGGCTCGTTATCATGCCGAGCATGAAACTGCCATCGCACATGCCGAGCGTGCCATCCAATTGTTATCTGTGAATCCATTGTCCCAGGCAAGCGTCCAGGTTCGCTCACCCACTTATTTGGCGCTGGCAACAGCATATAACGGTGCGGGCCACCTCCAAAAAGCGGTTGATGCCTATACTGAGTCCATCCGTTGGAGTCGCCTTGGAAAAAGCGCCACCGGTTTGGCGGCAACTTACCTGCTGATCAAGCCTCTTCTCTTGCTGGGACGCCTGCGGGCGGCGGATGAGGCCTGTCGGGATGCGCTACGTTTCACTGAAGAAAATGGAATGTCATGCCTGCCCGCAGCTGGTATATTGCACGTGGCGTTGAGTGAGGTGCTGGTGGAACAAAATGAGATAGGGTCTGCCGAGGAATACCTTGTTCAGGGAATCGAGCAGGGGAAGTGGAGCGGGCGCCTTGAAGGGGTGAGGAATGCTGCCCCGGCGCTGGTCCGCCTGCGATTGGCACGTGGGGATACGAGCGGGGCATTAAAGGCCGTTCAGGAGGCCGAAGCTGCACTTGGCGAAGTTCCACCTCCGTTGGCTATAGCGGAGTTACTCGCGCTACGAGTAAGAGCTCTACTTCAGCAGGGTTCTTTGAATGAGGCAGCACAATGTGCTGACAAAGCAGTGATTCTGACTGATGAGGATCGAGGGCAGGCAAAGGAAGCGGCAAATCTCGCCGCGTTCAGGGTATTGGTGACCAGGGGAAAGCCTAGTGAAACCATTGCCCAGATGACGCCTTATCTTGCCACCGCGGAGGAACGCGGACTATTGGGCGTGGCAATCGAGTTGCGTATTCTCCGTTGTCTGGCATATCTGCGTCAAGGTGATATAGAAAATGCAAAGGCAGATCTACTGTATTCTCTCTTCCTGGCAGAACCTGAGGGGTACATTCGAATTTTCCTGGATGAGGGCAAACCTATTTCTAAACTCCTCAGGCAGTTGAGAAGGTCAAAATTGACTCCTCAATTAAAAAACTATGTAGACCAACTGTTGGAGACCTCCACTCCCGCTTGATAATTGAACACGAGCTCCATTTAACATGTCCGTAACGATTTCGTTACGGACATGTTTTATGATGAGCACAAATAATTCGAGCAAAAAGAAGGATCGATAAATGAGCACAAAAATTGACCGGAAATCTCCTGGTATTTTAGTTGCCCTGGCACTTTGCATGGCATTGCAAATGACCGGCTTTGTGATGATACTGCCGCTGTTTGCCCGCCGCTTTGAGAGTTTTGGCGCCGGGGTGGAAGCCCTCGGAATCAGCGCCATGGCCTATGCTCTCACCAGCACCGTCGCTGCACCATTCATCGGAACGCTCGCTGATCGCATCGGACGCCGCCCCATCATCCTGCTTTCGCTCGCGGCTTATATCGTGGCATTCAGCGGATACCTGTTCGCGACTTCAACCTGGCTGTTGATTGTGCTTCGTGGACTGGCAGGAGTCTTTACTGCTGGACTGATTCCCGCCATTACCGGCAGCGTCGGCGACCTGGCTTTGGAGGATCGGCGTGCACAATGGATTGGCATTCTCAATGGAGGCGCATCCGTGGGGTGGATTGCCGGTCCCATATTGGGCGGCCTGCTATATGACCATTTCGGTTATGTGGTGCCATTCGCCGCAGCAATAGTGATGACGGTTGGCGCGTTGCTTCTTGCCGTATTCCTGATCCCTGAGACATATAAAGATACCCATCTTGATCGTTCCCGTTCATCATTGAAGAGCGGATTTCAAACCCTGTCCTCCCCATCGACATTTTTTCTGCTGATGTTGATCAGCTTCGGGGTGATGTTCGCCTGGGCGTTCATCGAACCGAAATTAATGTTCTATGCCTACGATGATCTGGGCTGGACCTCATCCCAATTGGGGTTAGCCATGAGCACATATGGAGCGGCCTTGATGTTCGGCGAATTTGCCCTTGGCCAATTGAGTGATCGTGTGGGGCGTAAACCCGTATTGGCGTTGGGCTTGATGCTTTTCTCTGCCCAGTTTATTGGACTGGCCATTTTCCACAATGTGACATGGATCGTAATGAGTTTCATCCTGGCTGGGCTGGGAAACGCCCTCTATGATCCAGCTTTGAGCGCCTATATCCTCGATATTACTCCACCCGAATACAAAGCACGTAGCATGGGACTCAAAAGCACTGTCGGTTCGATCGGAAGTCTGCTTGGTCCGGCGTCGGTTGTATTGATTTCTCCGTTTGCAGGCCCGCAGGTTGTATTTCTGATTTCCGCCGGGCTGGTATTTGTGCTTACTTTTATCTCCGGGTTGGCACTTCACACACCACAACTTATAGTGAGCTCTCGATTTGAATCCCAGTCTACCCTTACACTGCAAAAATAGAAAGGAAAGCAAACATGTTAGAAATTTTGACCCCTTTATCCACCTGGCTTCATGCCCTGGCAACAGTTGTCTTCATTGGGCACTTTGTACTACTCACCCTGATATATCTACCTGCAATAAAAGACAAGCCTGATATTCCAGTTGGTGTGATTCTTAGCGAGCTCTCAAAGCGCAGCCGGCTTTGGATGTATGTCGCACTGCTCGTTTTCATGATCACCGGGATTCATCTCACGATCATTGATCCAAATTATCTAGGCATCGGGAATTTTGGCAACCTTTGGTGCATCCTGATGTTGGTAAAACATTTCTTGATCGTGGGGATGATCGTTGCAGGTTTTTGGTTCAATGCAATCCTTCGTGTTGGTCCCATGTTATCGTCGAAAAATGGATCAAACCAGGCATTCGACCGCTTTCGTTTATACGTCAACGGCATGGCAACTACTGGCATTCTAGTTCTGCTCTTGACAGCCCTTTCGCAGGTGAAATAACGCCAAAAGTGATGGGTGGTTTACTTTGCTCCACGAACATGTCCAGAAAGGTGACGGCAAATGCTCCGACATTCTAATGGATAAAATTTTGGCTATGTCATAACAGGAGAAATCATGAACAAAATCCTCTTAAGAAAAGAGAGTGGGATGGACAGCGTCGTTCCCGCCCGTAGTGGATGGATTCTCGACTGGCAGCGTTGGGCGCCCTATGCTGCGGTTGCGTGGTCACTAGCCTACACTGCGCTGGGCGTTTACTGGGTGATGAGTGGACGCGGGTTCCCAACCATGTCTGACAGTTGGGGACCACTGCTTGGACGGTTCGGACCGGATATTGCTTGGATCGTCGTGATGATGGCAGGAATCCCTGCGGCGGCGGTGGGAACGGCGATGCTGCGTGGGTCGCGAAGCAGGGCGCTCCGATCTCTTTTCATAACTGCCGGAACACTGCTCGCCGGAATCCTCCTCTTGCTTATGACCTCCCTCGACCTGCTGATCAAGCTTGGTTATACCCCTTATGCCCTCCTCAGTCTCTTCACTGGCGTGGAGGTTGGCGAGAAAATATTGGAGTCTTGGTCTCAATGGGCGACGATCCACCAATTGCTGTGTCTTCTCGGCGGGTTCCTCTGGCTGGGTGCCACCGTCTGCTACGCCCGCCGGAGCGGGGATGCCTGCCTGTATTGCGGTCGCCGAGATGGCCCGGAGGGGTGGACGAGTCCGGAACAGGCCGCGCGCTGGGGCCGGATCGCCGTGTATGTGGCGATGGTGGTTCCGGTTTGCTACGCCCTCACTCGTTACGCTTGGGCGCTGGGATTCCCGCTGGGGATGGGCGAGAAGCAATTTCATGTCGGTCAAGAGAGTGGCAATTGGGTAAGGGGAGCGCTCTTTCTGGGGAACTTCATCCTGATGGGAGCCTTCCTGATGCTTGGCTTGGTGCAGCGCTGGGGTGAGGTCTTCCCACGCTGGATGATCGGCCTAGCTGGACGCCGCGTCCCCATCGCCTTGGCAGCGGTCCCGGCCTCGCTCGCATCGGTGCTACTGATCGTGGGAGGCATCGGGATATGGTCCGGCTTAGATCAGATGGCCGATAATTTGGCGGCTATTGGGGTAGAGGGGATCAGGCTCATCTGGGAAATAACCATCCAGCTCGGTCCTACCTTGCTGTTCCCGGTCTGGGGTGTAGCGCTTGCGGTGGCAACGCTGGGCTACTACTACCGGCGGCGCGGCTCATGCAGTGTTTGTGGTCGTGGCTTGCTGTCCCAGTAAACGCGACAATGAGCTAAAACTGTTGTCAGGAAAGGATTGAAATGTTTTGTAGCGATAATTTATTGTGGGCATGCTAAACTGAGTGCAGACAAAATGGAGATAATTTTGATGGAAAACAAAAAGAAAAACCATTCAAAATCCGATCAATCATCCTCTCAAAATGATGGCGGGATATACGAGATCAAGATCAAAGGGCTTCTTGACGACCATTGGGGACAATGGTTCGAAGGAATGACTCTAAAACACCAGAAAAATGGTGAGACGGGACAGGATTGTACCCTCATCATTGGTCCGATTGCAGATCAGCCGGCCCTCCATGGTTTACTGGCAAAGATTCGAGATCTTAATCTAATATTGGTATCAGTTAGAAGGTTGGGATCGAAGGATTTGCGTAACCAGAAGAAAGGTCGAGGTCAGAAACAAAAGAAGGCCGCTTGGTAGGTCCCTGCACAGTGGAATTCATGCAGCATTTCAGCGAAAGGAACAGGCATGAACAATCGTCTGTACACGTTAAACATGTTACTTATCGTGGCATTCTTGCTTGGAGGCATGACTACATGTTCCAGACCTTCGGGTGAAGAACTCCAGCCGGCATACTGGCCAACACAGGGTTGGAGAAGCACCCTGCCTGAAGAACAGGGAATGGATTCGGCTGAGCTGGTTCGCATGTTTGAATACGTTGAGGATAACAACATTGATCTACACAGTCTATTGATCGTCCGAAACGGCTTCCTGGTCATGGAGGCTTACTGGCATCCGTATGGTCCGAACGACAGGCATTCAATAGAGTCGATCGTAAAAACCGTGACGGGAACTCTGCTCGGCATTGCCATAGACCGTAGCGAGGTTAAAAATACAAGGCAGAAGCTTGTTGATTTTTTCCCTGACCGGGTCATCCAAAATATGGACAAAGATAAAAAGTCGATCACCCTTGGCAACTTGCTTTCGATGACCCCAGGTCTTGATTGTGAAGATGTAGTCGCCCTGGGTGGAATGGATCAGGCTGGTGATTGGGTTCAATACTTTTTGGATTTGCCCATGTCGTCGAAAGCCGGCAAAAAATGGATTTATTGTAGTGGCACCTCCCATCTTATCTCTGCTATTTTACAAAAAGAAACCGGTATGGACTCAAGAACCTATGCGAATCAAAATCTTTTTGCACCTCTTGGAATCCCGCAGATCACCGTGAAGGATTGGGCGGCAGATCCCCAAGGGATTACGAATGGGATCACTGGCTTGTATCTGACGCCGCGCGAACTGGCAGAATATGGCTACCTCTACCTAAACAAAGGCAGGTGGGATGGAAGACAGATCGTCTCATCTCAATGGGTAGATAAGTCAACGAAAGAACAGGCATATATTGGCGAAGATGAATATGTGGGCGGGCTTGACCGGAGATTTGGTTATTTCTGGTCCATTTTTCCGGAGCAAAAATATTACGGGTACCTGGGCAGGGGCGGGCAGGAATTATTCGTTCTTCCCCGGGAGAACATGGTGATTGTTTTTACAGGGGCAGTGGAGGTAGGCGAAGAAGGTATTCTCCTAAACCTCATCAACGACTATATTGTTCCATCTGTCTGTTCTGAGAGTGCTCTTCCCTCAAATCCGGAGGCAGGTGTAGAGCTGGAAACGTTTATTCAAACGGCTGCCGGATCAAAGCAGCCTGTTCCTGCCCTACCTGATAAAGCCTTGAATATCACTGACAAAACATACAAACTCGAACCAAATTTCTTGGGTTGGTCTGATATGACGTTTCACTTTGAGCCGGGTTTGGATGAAGCGACTCTGACAATATCAGGCTCACCCAAACTCAAGATTGGTTTGGATAACCGTTACCGTCTTACCAATTCCCCCAACAGCAGACCCATTGGACTAAGAGGTCAGTGGGCGGGAACTGACAGACTTTACCTGGACTATATTATCTTTGGTGATTTTATAAGAAGCGAAGCATGGATGACGTTCACTGGAGATGAAATAACGATAACGATAAGCTACCTTAATTGGAACAACCCCCCAATTGTTTTACATGGAAGTCTCCAAAAGTAGTCTCGGGAATTAGACAGAATAAAGAAAACATCTTCTACTTTTTTACTCTTATGTCAACGCCGTCTTTCTTCGTTACCCCATCAATAACTTCGGACGATATTGCAATGTCTCCGCTACATGTGTGGATTGAATTTCCTCACTTCCCGCCAAATCTGCAATTGTCTGCGCCAGTTTCGCGCTTCGCGTGCGGTGATAGGCGCGCGCCGACAAATTGAGTTGACTCATGCACAGCACAATGTCGCCGCTCGCATCAAACTCTGACCTTCAGCCTGCAGCTGGCAAAATTGCCACATCATCCCGATGTATATATCTACGCTAAATCTATCTGGTTTTTGAATGTTCTTGAACTGCTCAATTGAGGATAAATTGATTGGATCGCCAGAGGAATCGATAATCCCTTTCATGCACATGACAATCTCTGAACGACTTTATTTAATACCAAAACAGGATACACGTTGAGAGCGTATCCTGTTTTGGTATGCTATCTATTACGGCACGGCTACTCATAGCCGCTAGTCTCAAGATCTGCCGCCTACGTGCCGCCTACGTTCTTCTGCGAAATATATACTCGTATACCAGACTTATACCCTGCCGGACAGATACGGTTTCAGGTATGAGTTGAAAATGTGATGGTTGTACACGATAGTCTCAAATGATGGGCAGGCGCCGACAAATTGAGTTGATTTATTCCTGCCCTCATCAGGCTTTGACCTTTTTCTGTGGCTATGTCCGTTTTGTTATTCCCTTAAAGTTACCTTTTTCAAATAGCGGAACTGTCCCGCCTGCAACCCTTTGCGGTTGGACATAACCAGCGTCAGCAATTGCAAGGGCAAAATTTCAACCAACGGACAGCTCAACTCGCTGGTCTTCGGCAGCAAGAGCGTGGAGAGTTCCGCGTCAGGGGAGGAATCCAACCAGATGACTCGTCCGCCGTAGGAGATGATTTCCCGCGCAAGCTCACAGTTCAACGCTGACGTTTGATCTGCCCCTGCCAGAATCATCGCAACGAATCCTTTGGACACAATCTCAAGCGGACCGTGGCGGAAGTCTGCGGCGTGCATCCCCTCGAATGAAAACTTGGCAGCCTCTTTGTTGTTGAGCGGTCCGTTCCAGACGGTACTCATCGAAGCGCCGCGCCCGATTAGGAAGAGTTCATTGAAATCGCCCAGCATGGAATTCAATTCGCGCACGCGGGCCTCCCAATCTGCAAGCCAGGATTCCATCGCATCCGCTGCCGCACGCATTTCTGAAATTACGGCGCCAGGGTCTTCACCAGCAAGTTGAACCGCTGTGAGCAAATTTATAGCCATCATGTTGGTGTACGTCTTTGTGCTGACGATATCTTCTTTGCCCGCATGAATGGGAATGCAGATGTTGGCACGTTCAGCCATCGGGCTGGCTACATCGTTGACGCATGTCAGCAAACAGGCTGGGGGCTGGGAGAGTTTCTCGAGCAGGCGTACAGGCTCGGCGCTGCGTCCCGATTGTGAGTTCAGCCAAAGTAGGGTGCGGGGAGTAATCGTCCCCATAAAAGAGTGAAGCAACTCCGCCGCGTTGACCAGTTGAACAGGAACGGGGTGCTTTGAAAGTTCGATAAAAGCGGGATATGCCGCGTTGTAGGATGACCCCATCCCGCTGATGATGATGCGATCAAAATCGGAGAGCTTGATTTTCTCCAGCGCGGAAGTCGAATAGTTATTCAGCGCGTCGCGCAAGGCTGCGGGCTGTGAAAGGATGTCTTGAATATATTGGTTCATGAGTTTTTTGCCACCCAGCAGGCGACACCGATGACGCCCGCATTATCTCCAAGTTGCGATTGGACAACCTCAACCTGGTCAACCGGCATGACGGTCACCCGCTCATTCACAGTGCGGCGGATGGGTTCAAGCAACAGGTCGCCTGCCCGCGACACACCACCGGCGATGATGATGCGGCGCGGCCCAAGCGCCACACACATGTTTGCCGCCGCGATGCCGATGTAAAGCCCCGCCCTTTCATAAATATCCTTTGCAATTTCATCGCCATCCAAAGCCGCCTTCGCGATCAACTCCGGGGTAATGCGGTTTAAGTCATACTCACAGAGTTCGCTGATGCGGGTGGTCAGTCCCTGTGAGACGGCTTTCATGCCCATGGCAGAAATTGCAGGGGCGGAGGCATACGCTTCGAGACAGCCATAATTTCCACAACCGCAGCGAGGCCCGTTGAAGTCGATGGTGGAGTGACCAATCTCTCCACCTGTGCCGCCAATTCCAAGGTGAAGCTGACCGTTGATTACCAGTCCACCGCCGACACCGGTGCCGATGGCAAAGACAGCTACCGTATCGACGCCTTGTCCAGCGCCGAAGCGCCATTCCCCGTAAGTGATCGAGCGGACGTCATTGAGAATGGAAGTTGGCAGTCCAGTTAACTTTGTGATTGTATCCTGCAAGGGAACATGCGGCCAGGTGCCCGGTAGGTTGGGAAGAAAGAGCGTTTCGCCCTTTTCCAAATCCAACACGCCGGGGACACCGATGCCGACACCACCAATGTCTTCTTTTTTCAACCCCGCCGATTCAATGACTTGCAGAAAAAGATTACCCATGCGCCACATGACGGCGTCGTGACCTTCGCGGGCAAGGGTGGGGATGCTCATCTGATATAAGACCGAGGTATTTTCCACATCGACAATGGCAACGCGGAGATTGGTTCCACCGAGATCGCAACCGATATATTTTTTCATAAATGAACCTTTATAAATTCACCCCTTCCCAACAGGTGAGAGAGGGGTGAGATGGACTTCGCCCTGAGCGTAGTCAAAGGGCTTTTCGTAAACCGTGCTGAGCGAGGTCGAAGCACGTAATGATGAACTAATGAATATACGGTTTCAGCACATCACGCGACAGATAGAAGCCGCGCTTCACCAATTCCTCGTCACCCTCGAAGACGCGGTCTTCGTGCTCGATGCTGACAACGTAATCGTAGCGGGCGGCGGTGAGAGCGGCGAAGAACTTGCGCCAATCCATGTCACCGAGACCGGGCAGGCGCGGAATCTGCCAGCCCATACCCTGCGAAAGCACGCCGTTGTTGTAGAGACCTTCGAGGTCAATGTGCAAATCCTTGGCGTGGACATGGAAAATCTTGGAGCCAAACTCACGGATCACGCGCTCGTAGTCAATCATTTGCAGGACGAGGTGCGACGGGTCGAGGTTCAAGCCAAAGTTGTCGTCGGCGATGATCTCCCACATCTTACGCCAGATGGCAGGCGTGCTGGCGAGGTTATTGCCGCCGGGCCATTCATCGTAGGAGAAGATCATCGGGCAGTTTTCGATGGCAATCTTGACGCCGTGGTCTTTGGCGAATTTCACAATCGGGGGCCAGATTTTGGCGTAGTCTTCCAGGTTCTGTGGGACGGTCTTGTTCTTATCCTTGCCGACAAAGGTTCCAACCACGGGGACTTCCAACAACGCCGCACCTTCGATGACTTTCTTCAGGTGGGCAATGACCGTTTCGCGATGATCCGCTTCCGGGTGGAGCGGGTTGGGATAATATGCCAGCGAGGAAACCGTCAGCCCGTATCCATCCAGCATCTTGCGGATTTCCTTCGCTTTGGGTTTGTCGAGCGTGGTCACATCGATGTGTGTCACGCCCGCATAGCGACGGGCGGCTTTTTCGAAGGGCCAGCAGGCGACCTCGATGGCTTGAAAACCACTCTCCGCGCCCCACTTGGCGGCTTGTTCGAGGGTGTTATCGGGTAATGCTGCGGTTAAAAATCCTAGTTTCATTTATGCCTCCTATTTGACTTTGACCCAAGTCTTCTCACGCGCACTGCGTTCGATGGCTTCGCAAAGCAACATTTCATAATGACCATCGGCGAATGTGGGGAAGTCGGGTGTGCGGCTGAAATCGCCAGCAAGGATGTAATTGTAGACCTTGCCGTAGAGTTGCTTGAACGTATCGGGGAAACCTTCGTTGTGACCACCCGGATAGGATGTGACAGAACGCGCTTCGGGCGACAAAAGCGACGGGTCTTTCATCAACGTTTGGTTGGGTGCTGTTCGATGACCAACCCACAACTCGTTGGGTCTTTCCGAATCCCAACCCAGCGATGACTTGGAGCCGTTGATTTCATAGAAGAGGCGGTTCTTGCGTCCCGACGAAACCTGCGAGACAGTCAACACGCCACGAGTGCCGTTTTCATAGTGAAGCAGGACAGTGGCGTAATCTTCGGTGCTGATGGGTTGGTCAATGTAATCTTCCGGTGTGAGGATTTTGCCCGTGAAGGTTTCGAGCGGCTTGGCAGGTTTCTTTCGGACGGGATGGAAGGTCTTGAAATCGGCATAAACTTCTTCGACGTGCAAGCCCGTGATAAAGGTCAGCAAGTCGAGCCAGTGCGAGCCGATGTCGCCCACAGCCCGCAGCGTGCCGCCGAGTCCGGGTTCCAGCCGCCAATTCCAATCGGTTGGAAAGAGCAGCCAATCCTGCAAATAAGAACCCTGCATGATGAACAAGTCGCCCAGTTCGCCGCTTTGCACCATGCTCCGCGCCTGCTGTGCCAGCGGATACATGCGGATGTTGAAGTTGACCGCGTTGACCAGTTTCTTCTCCGCTGCCAGTTGGACCAGCTCACCCGATTGCTCGGATGTCATCGCCAGCGGTTTTTCACAGACGACATGCTTTCCAGCCAGCAGCGCGGCTTTGGCGTGCGGGTGATGCAAATGATTGGGCGTGGCAAGATGCACCACGTCGATGTCGGGGTCAGCCAGCATTTCATCAAGAGAGCCGTAACTGCGCAGGACGCCAAGGTCGGCGGCTTTTTGTTGCGCTACCTCTTTCGACTGCTCAGCAAGACCCAAGACCTGAATGCCGTTGCGCCGCAGACCTTCGATGTGCGCAGGTCCAATAAAACCTGTGCCTGCCACACCGACGCCGATGGATTGTTTGGTCAGTTTTTTATCCGCCATGATTGCTCCTAATAAGCTCCAGGCGTCGCGTCGGGCTTGGCTTCGACCTTTTTGCCTTCCTGTTGCGCTTTGAAATCATCAAGGATGACTGCTGTCGCGGTTGCGCCGCAGCGGGTGACGCCCGCATCGATCACATCCAAAATTCCAGCCAGGGTGCGGACTCCGCCTGCGGCTTTGACCTGCACCTTCTCGCTGACATTGGCACGCATCAGCCGCAGGTCTTCGAGTGTGGCTCCACTGGGAGCGAAACCTGTCGAAGTCTTGACCCAATCCGCGCCGGCCGCCTCGCAGAGTTTACAGGCGGTGACTTTTTCTTCATCGTTTAGATAGGCATTCTCAAAAATGACTTTTACCTTCGCGCCGCGCGCATGAGCCGCGTCACAAACTTCCTTGATGTCTTCGCGCACGTAGTCATGCTTACCTGAACGCAGTTGACCAATATTCAAAACCATGTCGAGTTCAAGCGCGCCATCATCCATGGCCTTGTGGGCTTCGGCAACCTTGATCTCGGTCAGGTTGCTGCCGTGTGGAAAGCCAACCACTGTGCTGACAACGACATCTGAATCCTTAAGTTGCTCAGCAGCAAGTTTGACATGGCAGGGCTTCACGCAGACGGTGGCAGTATGATACTTCGCCGCAAGTTGACAGCCCGCGATCACATCCGCTTCGGTGAGTTCGGGACGCAAAAGGGAATGGTCGATCACTTTTGCGAGTTGTTCGTAGGTGATGGTTTTACTGCTTAATGTCATTGATTCTCCTTTTTCACCACAGAGACCACAAAGAACACGGAGGTTTTTTTAAGAGTTTTCGCTGTGGACTCAGTGCGCTCTGTGGTGAAGTCTTTTCTGATGTTATTTATGATTTTTTCCACAGGTCAATGGGTTTCTTGACCTTGGGCGGATTGTATGGGAATTCGATCTTGCGTCCTTCGCCAGCGGATTGATAGGCGGCGTACATGATCTTCAAAACTTCACGTCCGTCTTCGCCAGTTTCCATGCAGGTGACTTTGCCGAGCACGCTGTCCACGAAGTGCTGCATTTCCTGCGGGAAGCCGTAGTTCCAAACTTCCTCGAACATGGTGAAGGTGTAACCTTTTGTCGTGCCAGCCTTCTCGACTGCATAGCCATAACCATCCTCTGAATACGTCAGCAGGGAGCTGCCGCGCAGGAGGTCGGCTCGGGTGTGTCCCTTGTTGCCGTAGATTTCACAACGGTCATCCACACCGCCGCCTTTTGCCCAACTGTTTTCGATCATGGCGATCTTGTTTCCTTCGTATTCGATGACGGCATACGAATGATCTTCGCCTTTGGTCTTCTCCTTGTGGACATACGTCCCCATGAAAGCCGTCACGCTCTTGACCTTGGGCTTGCCCAACACCCAGCGAGTGTACTCGATCGAATGGCAGCCCATATCCAGCATCACACCGCCGCCCGAACGGTTCACATCCCAGAACCAGGGCATGTGCGGGCCGGGATGCTCCTCCGACTGCTTGGCAAGAAATGGCTCGCCGACAGCGCCTTCATCGATCAGCATCTTCGCGCGGACGTATTTTGGGGCAAACAGCAATTCCTCGGCATACATCAAAAGGACGCCAGCCTTTTTACAGGCTTCGATCATCTTGTCCGCTTCTTCCAGCGTGACGCACAGTGGCTTTTCGATGATGACATGCTTCCCTGCCTTCGCCGCCGCAATAACCGCTTCGCAATGCAGGTCGTTCGGGATGGCGATGTCAACGATGTCGATTTCCTTGTCCTTCAGCATTTCGTGATAATTGCCGTAGGCTTTTTCCACCTTATGCTCATCGGCAAATTTGCGGGCATTGTTCGGGCTGGAGACGGCGACAACTTCCGCATCACGCACCCATCCGAAGGCAATATGATGCAAGTCCATCACAAAGCCAGTGCCGATTGTTCCAACTTTAAGTGTCTTGGTCATGAGAGTTCTCCTTTCGTTTTTTACATTCAGACTTCGGAAGTCTCTTATTGCAAAAATTATTGCCGCAGGGATTGTTGGCGACCGTAGATTGAGATCAAAACCAATAGAGTCGCGCCCAGCACCATGCGGCGGACGGAATCGGGCATTTGCATGGTGGTCAGCAGACTGGTGATGAGGGTCAACACGATGGCGCCCGCCATTGTCCCCCAGTAACTGCCCTTGCCTCCAGAAAGCAGAGTCCCGCCAACAGCCACCGCCGCAATGGACGGGAAGAGGAAGGGCTGTCCGAGTTGGATCATCACCACGCCGGTATTCCCAACCACCAAAAATCCGCCGAAGCCAGCCAGCGCGCCTGCCAAACTATAGGCAGCCAGATTCATGGCAGTCACGTTCACGCCGGAGAGTTTTGCCGTCACACGGTTGACGCCGATGGCAAAAAGGTTCTTGCCAAAGGTGGTGCGTTCGAGCAGCAACCACATCAGCACGCCGAAGACCAGCCAGATGATCAATGCGTTTGGAATGGGGAAACTTGGAGAAAGCGGACGGGCGATCAGGCGGGTCATGATGGGCGCAATCTTCCCGCTGACGTTACCGTGGTTGGCGATAATAATCGCGCCGGTCACCACACCCGACATACCAAGCGTCATCACGAATGGCGAGATTTTCAAGAAGGTAATACCCGCGCCGTTCAAGAAGCCGATGAACGCGCCCACGAGCAGAGCAACCAGCAGAGCAGGCAATACCCGGGCGTCTTCGCCCTTGACGATGACATAGGTGAAGATGGCGGTCAACGTGACAATGGAACCAGCCGAAAGATCAATCCCCTCGAAGCCGCTGATGATGACCAGGGTTTGTCCAGCCGCAATCACGCCGAGAAAGACCGACAGCCGCAAAATATTCAACGCCTGCGCCCTGGCAACATCCATATCGCTTCCGTATCCGTTAGGCAGCAATCCCGAAAGCAGAAAGAGGACAACCGCCAAAAACAGCGCGGCAATCGAGGGGGAGATGGTAAAACGCTTCATGACCTCCTCCTTTGGAATAGATTGACCACACCGGGGGTAGCCAGCGCCACCACAATAATAGTCGCCTTGACCAGTGTTTCCCACCAGGTGTCGATATGAGCGAACGAGATGATGTTTTGAATCAGGTTGAGGGTGATCGCGCCCATAATAGGCCCTGCCACGCCGCCCACGCCGCCGCTCATGGCGTTGCCGCCAATAACCACGGCTGTGATCGAGTTCAAGGTCATCGCGTTGCCGATTTCCGCGCTGCCGGAGCCGCTCAACATGGTGATGGCGATCCCCGCCAAAGCCGCCATGAAACCTGAGATCACATACGTGCTGAATTGAATCGTCGTCACAGGCACAGCAGTTTCATAAGCCGCCTCTGCCTTGCCGCCAACCGCAAACAGGAATTTTCCATAGCGGGTGGAACTCACATACAGCCAAAGTCCCAGCAGAATGGCGATGACATAAAAAGCGAGTGGCAATCCAAGCGGCGTGGTACTGCGATAAAGTTCCGCCACTTTTGCTGGAATGCCGCCGCCCGGGTTGGGCAGAATGAAAAGCGCAAATCCGCTATAAAGGAAGCTGGTGGCATAGGTCGTGATAATGGGCTGCAAGCGCAGATAGGCGATGAAGAAGCCGTTGATTGCTCCAGCCAGCACACCCGCCAAAAGAGAGAGCAGCACAAACTGCCACATCTTCTCGGGCGTTCCGTCCAACCCAACGCGGGTAGCAAGGATGGTGTTCACGATGGCGACAATCCCGCCAACTGAGATGTCAATGCCGCCGCCAAGCAACACAATCGCCTGTCCCACCGCGACCAGAATCAGCGGCAGAAAGACGCGCATATTGCCGTTCAGGGTGTCGAGCGCAAACATGTTCGGTTGCAGGAAAAGATTGATCGCGATAGACAGCACCAATAAGATAAGCGGGAAGAACGCCGGGTAACGAGACATCAGGAAGTTCCAATTCAAGCGCTTCATGCTTCACCTCCCGCACTGGAAACGCCCAGGCTGGCGGCAATCAGATTTTCCTTTGTCAAAGATGCACCAGTCAATTCGCTGCGGATAACTCCATCGTGCAAGACCAGCACGCGGTCGCACAAGCCAACCAGTTCTTCGTCGTCGCTGCTGTAGAACAAGATCGTTTTTCCTTCACCGCAAAGTTTCGTGAGCAAGTCATAGATTTCAGCCTTCGTGCCCACATCCACGCCCTTAGTTGGGTCGTCGAGCAGAAGCAGTTTCGGCTTGCGCATCAGCCACTTACCGAGCACCACCTTCTGCGCGTTGCCACCCGAAAGGCTGCTGACCGGTTCGTTCAAACTTGCCATTTTCAAATTCAAACTCACGCCCGTGTCGCTGGCGTCCTTCTTCGCTTTTGCAATCCGCAGCGGGAAGCCATACTTCGCCCACGAGGGCAGTTGGAAATTTTCGAGGATGGAGCGGATATAGAGCAGACCTTCTTTCGCGCGATCACCCGGCACGAGCGCCATGCCCCTCTTCATCGCTTCGCGCGGATGCCTCAGCCTGGTCTCGCTTCCGAAGAGCCTGACCAAACCCGAGTACGGGATGTCGCCAAACAGCGAGAGCAGCAGGTCACGTTGACCCTGTCCACGCAAGCCGCCGATGCCGACCAGTTCGCCTTCGCGCACGCTGAAACTGACCCCGCGCAGGGAGTCAGCCCGCAGGTCTTTCACTTCGAGACAAATCGGTTTTTCAGTTTTTTCCTCAGCCTTCGCCGCGCGCGCAAAACTGAAAATGGATTCCTTCTCGATCATCAACTTGACAAGTTCCTTCTCGTTGATGTCTTTTATCTCGCCCGCGCCGACGGTCTTGCCGTTTCGCAGGACACTGAATTTATCCGCAATGCGGAAGATTTCCTCCATGCGGTGGGAGACAAAGACAATCGCTTTGCCGTCCGCTTTCCAGCGCTTGACCAGCTCAAAGAGACGATTCACCTGTCGGCTGTCGAGGCTGGCGGTCGCTTCGTCGAGAATGACCATCCACGGGTCGAAGCTGATCGCCTTGAGAATTTCGATGATTTGTTTTTCATCCGGGGGCAGGGACGCAACCGGGTCATCCGGGTGCAAATCCGTTTTATAAGTTCCCTCGAACAGGGATAATAATTGCTGTGTTTTTTCCTTGATTACTTTGCGGTCGACCTGCCCAAATGCGTTGAGCGGCTCGCGGGTCAGCCAGATATTTTCGGCAACCGTCATCTTGGGAATCAGGCTCAACTCCTGAAACACGGTTGCGATTCCCATCTTCTTGGCGGCTTGGGGGGAGGAGAAATGAACGGGTTTGTCATCGAGAAGCAGCCGCCCGCCGTCGAGGACAACCACGCCGTTGATCACCTTGCTCATCGTGCTTTTGCCGCTTCCGTTCGCGCCAATCAACGCCACAACCTCCCCGGCATGGACGTCGAGGTTGCCATCAGAAAGCGCCAGAACCCCTCCGTATCGTTTTACAACATTTTGAGCAGAAAGCGACAGGGACATAAATCACCTTGAATGGGTCACTGCGAGGGACGGAATCAGTCCCTCGCAGTGAAAGGATTAGCGGAAAGGCTTACTTGAAATACGCCTGAACTTCTTCGTCGGTCAGGATGTCGTCGAGCAGGAAGGCGTCGGGCTTGCCTTCGCACATCGCCAGACCTTCTTCCAGGTTTTCATTGGTGATGACCGCCGCAACGGGCAGGACAAACGCCAAACCATTCGAGCCGCCGAGTTTGCTCTCGTCAACTTTCTTGCCCATCAGCATATTGTATGCGATGCGCAGACCGGTTGGGGAGACGCCGGGGTGGTTCGCCACAGCGATGGAGTCGAAGTCGGGATTCATGGTCAGGGCTTCCTGCCAGAGTTTCAAATACTGGCAGCGACCTTCGCCAACGCCCTGGGGCCACTTGGCGGGGTTGGCAGCCATGACAGCCTGCAGAGCGCCGATTGCCATGCCGTCCTGGGTCCAGTAGCCGGTCATGTTCGGGTAGGCGGCGAGGAAGTTGGACATGACTTGCTGGCCAGTTGCTTCATCCCATTTGCCGGTATCGGTGGCAAGCACTTTGATATCGGGATATTGGGCAAAGACTTCAGCAACACCATTCATACGGGCAACGTTGGCTGGGTGTCCAGGGAAGCCTTCGATTTCCACAACATTGCCCTTGCCTTCGAGTTTCTTGGCAAGCCATTCGGCAGAGGTCATCGCCCAGGCTTTCTGGTCGATGCCAACGTTATACACGCCGGGCACGTTCAGTTCCTGGTCAACAGAGATAACGATGATGCCCTTGTTCAAGGCTTCAAGCAGGGTGGCGTTCAGTCCATTCACATCGCCCGGGTTGACGAGGATCGCATCCACGTTCTTCGCCATCAGGTTCTGCAACTGTTGGATCTGACCAGCAACATCAGTGTCCGCGCTTTCGATCACCAGTTCATTGGCGATACCTTTGTCCATGTATTCCTTGTTGACCTCGATCAACTCATCGATCATCTGGGTGCGATATTCGCTGCTGATGAAGGGATTGGAAATACCAACCGTGAATTTCTCGGTCTGGGCAGCTTCCTTGACGAAATACTGCTGGACTTCTTCGTCGGTCAAAATCTTGTCGAGCAGATAGGCATCGGGCTTGCCTTCGCACATCGCGAGACCATCAGCCAGATTACTCGAGGTAATGACAGCCGCAAGCGGGAGGACGAACGACAGACCATTGGCTCCGCCGAGTTTGCTCTCATCCACCGTCTTGCCCATCAGCATATTGACGGCAATGCGTAAACCAGTCGGGGAAACGCCCGGGTGATTTGCGACCGCGATGGAATCGAAGTCAGGATTCATGGTCAGGGCTTCCTGCCAGAGTTTCAAATACTGGCAGCGACCTTCGCCTACGCCCTGAGGCCACTTGGCAGGGTTCGCAGCCATGACAGCCTGTAAAGCGCCGATGGCCATGCCGTCCTGTGTCCAGTAGCCGGTCAGAGTCGGATAGGCGGAAAGGAAGTTGGACATGACTTGCTGGCCAGTTGCTTCATCCCATTTGCCGGTGTCGGTGGCAAGCACTTTAATATCGGGATAGCCAGCCAGAACTTCAGCAACACCTTCCATGCGGGCGACGTTGGCGGGGTGTCCGGGAAAGCCTTCGATCTGGACGATCTCACCCTTGCCATCGAGTTTCTCAGCGAGCCAGCGGGCGGAGGTCATCGCCCAAGCCTTCTGGTCGATGCCGACGTTGTACACACCGGGGACGTTCAGTTCCTGGTCAACAGAGATGACGAGGATACCCTTGGAAACAGCCTCTTCGAGGGTTGCGTTAAGGCCGTTCACATCGCCGGGGTTGACGAGGATCGCATCCACGTTCTTCGCCATCAGGTTCTGCAGCTGCTGAATCTGTCCGGCGACATCGGTGTCTGCGCTCTCGATCACCAGTTCGGTGGTGATGCCCTGGTCCATGTACTCCTTGTTGACTTCAATCAACTCATCGATCATCTGGGTGCGATATTCGCTGCTGATGAAGGGATTGGAAATACCAATCGTGAAGACTTTTGCTTCCGCCGGAGCTTCTGTCGCGGGAGCAGCCGCAGGGGCCTCGGTGGCGGCAGGTGCTTCTGGGGCGGGCACTTCAGTCGCAGGTGCGCCGCAAGCCACCAGCATGGACGTGATGGCAATCAGGGTCGCGATCACCATCAAATACTTCTTGAGATTATTCTTCATTTGCTTCTTCTCCTGGTAATTATATAGGGTTTGAAATCTTGCTCGGGCTCGACAGGTATAACTTTTTTCGCCAGGTGCCTCCTTTATTCTGATTCTCTATTTTTGTAAGTTTGCAAACTAAACGATCATGAGATGTGGATCGTCTTCAACAATGAAAAGGTAATTCGACGCCAGCGCAATCGCGCCGATGATGCCTGCGTCCGAACCTGCACGCGAGAAGTTAATGGACAGATGCGTGGTCGCAAGAGGAAGGGAACGTCTCAACACCGCGCGGCGGATCGCCACCAGAAAATGGTTGCCGAAGTTGGAAATCCCACCGCCGATAAAAATATGACTCGGGTTGAAGAAGTTGACCAGACCCGCCAGCACATCCCCAACCATCTGTCCGCTGGCACGGATGATCTCCAGAGCGGCTTCGTCGCCTTCGCGACAGGCGGCGTTCACATCTTCCAGCCGCAGCGTCCCACCATTGGCTTCATAGAACTTAACGAGGTAGGGTCCCGAACCACTTTGGGCTGCAGTCAATGCTCTTTCGAGGATGGGAGGTCCCGCAGCCATGGCTTCGAGGCATCCCCTGTTACCACAGCGACAGATAGGGCCTTGTTTGTCCACGCAGATGTGACCGATGTCCCCGGCGCAGCCATCGCTCCCGCGATGAATCCTGCCGTTGGATATGATCCCCGCCCCAACCCCCGTCCCAATTTTTACAAAAATAAAGTGATCTATATCTGTACCGTCGCCTGTTCGTTGTTCCCCCAAAGCCATAATGTTTACATCGTTGTCCACCACTACATAAGCCGAAGGAAAGGCTTCCTTCATGAAATCGCGAATTCTGAAATTTTCCCAATGGGGCATGAGCGGGGGAGCAACCAAAACGCCTCGGGCGAAATCCACTGGGCCCGGAACGCCCACGCCAATGCCCAAAATCTCGTCCGTCCGACATCCCTGCTCCTGAATCATCTGGCGCACCAGTTCGATACATCGCGCCAGGAGTTCTTCGGGCTTCGCGCGGACATCCGCTATCTCAGACTTGCGCTGGATGATGCGACCATTCAATTCTGCAAGCGCGGTGTCGAGGCTGGTGGCGCCCATGTCGATTGCGGCGATATATCCAAGTTTGTCGTTGATCTTCAGGAGTTGCGGTCTTCGTCCACCCTGGGATGCCCCTTCTCCCACTTCCACCAGATATTTTTTATTCAACAGGCTGCGTATTTCCTGCGAAGACTTGGCTTTCGACCAGCCGGTGATGTTTGAAATCTCGGTGCGGGAAATTTTCCCTTGCCGCCGCAATGCTCGCAAAATCTCCGCTTCGGATGAATCCACCACGAACGGAGCGGTGAGACGGGAACTCTTCGTTGTGCGAGCCTGGGTGTCTGGGCACATGAGCGTCACTTCTACTTGCAGGGATCTGCGCGAAGAACACTACGCAATTGATTTGATTATATTGATTTGCTTTAGCGATACAATAGACAAACTTGGGTAAAAAACTAAGAACTTCGTTCTTTTTGAAAACAAAGTTCTTGATTGGCTTGTCAAACCTGGGAAGAGGAGAACAAGGCGCCCTAAAACTATCTGCTAATCCACGCCAATCTGCGCGAATTGGTCTTTGATTAGCAAAAATTTGCGCAGATTGGCGGATAAATAGTCGCGACCTCTAAAAACAACTATTTGATAACCTGAGAAACCTTGCCCGTTTTCTTGTCTTTCAAAATAATCTTCAACTTGCCTTCGGGCATTGTCTCCTCCTTGATGAGGTAGTGCTGGTCATCGTAATCCTTCAAACCCGCATTTTCCACATTTACCCGTCCGCCACGCCATTCCTTGACCTCGATGGGTTCCCACTTCTTGCTGGCAGCCGCCTTGTAGCAGGCATCGATAATCGTGTTGACCACATAACCGTCGTAGAAGTTTTCCATCGGGGAGACGCCTTTATCCATCGAGTTGAACATGTCCATGAACATTTCGACGTAGCCGAGCGAGCCGATCTCGTCGCCGACGGGGAAAAGCCAGCCTGTGTCGCCTTCGGCTTTTTCGGCCACGTATCCACCCTGACCGACGCCGGTAAACATCTCGAAGCCTGTCCGCAGCCAGTGATTCAACCAGACCGTCCCATCGGTGCCGGCAATCTCGTCGCGCAAATCCATGCCGCCGCGGAAAGTCCAACTGACCTCGAACTGCCCGATGGCTCCGTTTTCGTAGCGAACCAGCCCCACGGCGTGGTCTTCCGCGTCGATTGGATGCACCTGGGTATCTGCCCAGCAGGTCACTTCGGCGGGACGAATTCCCTTTCCAATAAAGTTGCGGGCAATTTCGATGCAGTGACAGCCCATGTCCACAATAGCACCGCCGCCCGAAAGTTCCTTTGTCCAGAACCAGTCACTGTGGGGGCCGCCATGCGTTTCACGCGAACGCGCCCAGAGCACCTTGCCCAGAGCGCCTTTCTGCGCCGCAGCCAAAGCCTTCAAAGTCTTGGGTGTGTAAACCAGGTCTTCCAAATAGCCATGAAAAACGCCAGCCTTTTCGACCGCTTCCAGCATTTCCAGCGCTTCAGGACCGCTGATGGCGAGCGGCTTCGTACATAAAACCGCCTTGCCAGCCTCAGCAGCCAGTAAAACGGCTTTTTTGTGCAGATAATTGGGCAAAGCGACAATCACAGTATCCACTTCGGGGTCGCGGATGGCTTCCGCCATGTCGGCAGTGGAGCGGGGGATTCCAAATTCCTGGGAAAACTTCGCCGCGCTCTCTGGCTTGCTGGCGCAGACCACCTTGATCTCATCCCTGCTTCGGAAGTTGAGCAGACTCATCGTGTAAAAGCGACCAATCAACCCTGTACCTATCATCGCAATTTTGTGCATGTAATCCTCCAAAAAGTGGAAATGTTCGGACATTTCGATTATATAATAATCTTATTCACAAGTCAATCTTGCGGACAATAAGATAATTGGGTAGAATTGTTTTATTGTACGAACATTTCAATCGATGGATAATCAATGGCAACAATGACCCCTCGCCAACGAGTCTTGGCGACTCTCTCTCACGAAGAACCTGATTCTGTTCCCCTGGCTTTGGGTGGCGGTCCCTACGGAATCGTGGATGACCTTTACTTGCGGATGGTCAACTATTTGAATTTGGGTGAACCCGTTTCCCCCTTTCGTAGCGGACACAGCATCTCCTATATGGACGACCGCCTGCTGGAAAAACTCGGCACCGACCTGCGTTATTGCTGGCCGGGACTTCTGCCGAACAGCCCAATCAACGCTGGCGAAGACGAAAACACCTTTTCTGATTCCTACGGACAGGTCTGGAAGCGCGCCCTGCCCTACTACTATGCCGGTGAAGGAATTCTCAAAACTGCAACAAGTGTCGACGATATCGAATCACGCATCCACTGGCCCGATCTGACTGATCCGCGCTGGACGGCGGGGCTGGCTGACCGTGCCCGTCTCTTGCGCGAGGAAACTGACTATTTTGTGACTATGCGCATGGTCGCTTCACATGGACCTTTCCAAACCGCATCCGACTTGCGCGGCACCGAAAACTTCCTGATGGACATGGCGCTCAACCCCGACTTCGCCCAAGCCCTGCTCGACAAAGTCACCACCGCCATCGAAGGTTTGCTGCGGCTTGCCATGCAATCAGGCGGAAAATATTTTGACATGGTCGAATTGCCCGGCGACGATTACGCAGGCAACCTCAACCTTATCATCTCGCCCGCCATGTTCCGTAAGTTCATCAAACCCTGCATCGAACGCTTGGTCAAGGTCATCAAGGAACACAACCCAAACACAAAGGTCATGTTCCACAGCGACGGGGCAATCGCCAAACTGCTGCCCGACCTGATTTCGCTCGGCATCGATGTCATCCATCCGCTTGAGCCGCTCCCTGCCACCAACATCTCGGAAATCAAGGAAAAATTCGGTAAGCAGGTTTCCTTCCTCGGCGGCATTGACATCTCCCATGCCATACCCGGCTCACGTGACGATGTGATTGCCGAAGTCAAACGCCGCATCTCGCAACTAGCTATCGGCGGCGGATACATCCTCGCGCCGTCCAACCACCTTCAGGCGGACGTCTCGGCTAACAACGTCGTCACCCTGTTCGAGACTGCCTGTCAGTTTGGCAAATATCCGATTGAAATCGCGGAGGCTGAATAACCATGGAAAGCACACTTACCCTGCCCTATGCCGAAGTTGACCCCAAAAGTCCAGTGCCGCTGTACCACCAGATTTATCTCGACCTGAGGCAGATGATTCAAAACGGCGTTATCGCCCCCGGCGGGATGCTGCCGCCTGAAATGGAAATCTGTCAGGCGTACAACGTCGGGCGCCAGACCATCCGTCAGGCGATTGCCCGCCTGGTGGATGATGACCTCATCGAACGTTTTGCCGGGCGCGGCACATTTGTCCGCGAACAGCCCAGCCACACGCAGTTTTTCCTCGACCGCAGTTTCAGTCAGCAAATGCGCGAATTGGGGCGTGAACCTCACTCCAGAACCTTGAGCACCGAAATGGGTACGGTAAACGCGGAAAACATTCCGACCCTGCAAGCCTTGAAGGGTCAGCCGTGCTTTTTGATCGAGCGTCTGCGCCTCGGCGACGATGAGCCGATTTGCCACCAAACCAGCACGGTACTGATCGAGCGCTGTCCCGGCATCGAAGGACAGGATTTTGCCAATCAATCCCTTTATGAAATTCTATCCACGCAGTATCACCTCATCATCAACCGCATTGACCATGTGGTGCGCGCCGTTGCTGCGGACGAATATCGCGCGGACTTGTTGAAAGTTGCAGAAGGCGCTCCCCTCCTGTTTGTCGGAACAACCACCTACCTCGACGACGGCGAGATCATCGAACACTCCGCCAGTTATTACCGCGCCGACCGCTACGAGTACAGCACCACACAAACTTGTTGTGATTAGCGATGTCATTGCGAGCCGTTTTTTCTGGCGAAGCAATCTCATAACATTATTGGTGAAAAAATGTCAAACTCTCTCTTCAAATATCTTGATCAGGCGCAAGCCATTCTTGAGCGCATCCGCGCCACGCAAATGGACGCGATCGAACGTGCTGCCGAACTCTGCTCTCAAACCATCGCCGGGGATGGACTTGTCCATCTCTTTGGCACGGGACATTCCCGCATTTTTGTCGAAGAGATGTTCCCACGGCACGGGAGTTTTCCCGGTTTCCACCCCATTGTTGAACTCTCGCTCACGTATCACAACCTTGTCGTCGGCTCGAACGGACAGCGACAAGCCATGTTCCTCGAACATGTCGAAGGCTTCGGCAACGTCATCATGCGGAACTTTGTCTTTGCCCAGCCCGATTGCTTTATCCTGTTCTCGAACAGCGGAATCAACGAAGTGGTTATTGACGTGGCGCTCGAAGCCAAACGCCAAAACCTGCCCGTGATCGCCGTTGTTTCGATGGATCATTGCACTTCATCCAAGGCGCTTCACAGCAGTGGAAAGAAGTTGACAGACATTGCAGACATCGTCATCGACAATTGTACGCCTGCCGGCGATGCGCTTGTCCGCGTGGACGGATTGGAAGACCCCGTCGGTCCCGGGTCCACCATCGGCGCGGCAGCAGTGACCAACGCGCTCAAATGCCTGATCGCCGAAAAGTTGACCACACTGGGCAAACCGCCCATCGTGCTGACCAGCAGTTTCTTCATCGGCAGCGAAGCCTCAAAGAAGCGCTTCGACGAGTGCTACGACGACTACCGTGACCGCGTTCAAAAAGTCTATGGCGGATGTCGATGAGTGGAAGTCTCGCAGGCAAGGTGGCAATCGTCACCGGTGGAGGGAGCGGAATTGGACAGGCGACAGCGCAGTTGTTTGCCGAGCAAGATGCGCAGGTGGTGATTTTTGAAATTGACGAATCCCGCGCCGCCGAAACGCTGCGCGTGATGAAAGGAAATCACACCAGCCAAATCGTGGATGTGTCCTCCGCCCTGCAGGTTGAATCTGCCATCAAGGACGTTTTGACAACCTTCGGGCGACTCGACATCCTCGTTAACGTCGCCGGCGGCAGCGGACGAAAATGGGGCGACGGTCCCACCGACTCATGTGCCATCGAAGGTTGGGACAAAACCTTGGCGTTAAATCTCGACAGTATTTTCTACTGCTGTAAGTACGGTCTGCAAGCCATGCTCACACAAGGACAGGGCGTCATCGTCAATGTTGCGTCGGTGCTGGGCATGGTCGGCGGTGATGAGGATTTTGCCACACACGCCTATGCCGCCAGCAAGGGCGCGACCATCAGCCTAACACGTTCGATTGCTTCGTTTTATGCGCCGCGCGGAATCCGCGCCAACGTGATTTGCCCCGGTTTAATCGCGACTCCCATGAGCAGGCGGGCGCAGGAAAGTGAACATATCCATTCGCGGCTGACACAATTGCAGCCGTTGACCGGGGACTTCGGTTCCCCGCAGGATGTCGCCAACGCCGCCCTCTATCTTGCCTCAGACGCTTCTTCCTTTGTCACTGGCGCAGTTCTCACCGTCGATGGTGGTTGGACAGTTCGATAACCATGTACACATATTCCCGTCAAATTACAGATTTACCCAAAGCTCAAATCCTCGTCGTTGGCTCAGGCTCGGCAGGTGCAACAGCCGCGATTACCGCCGCAAGGCTTGGCGCGAAAGTGACTCTCGTCGAGCGCTATGGCTTCATGGGCGGAATCAGCACACAGGTATTGGACACCATCTACGGTTTTTACACGCCCGGCTCACAGGCGCGGAAGGTCGTGGGCGGCATCCCGGATATGATCGTTGATGAACTCTTCCAGCGCAAAGCCGCAATTTGCCGTCCCAACACCTACGGCGCGGGACAGGGAATCTCGTATGACCCTGAAACTTTGAAGGTGGTCTGGGAAACAGTTGCCAGCCAATCGGGAGTCAGAATCCTGTATCACTCGCTGGTGGTGGATGTCATCGCCGAGAAAAACACTTTGCGTGGAGTCGTCATCGCCAACAAATCGGGCTTGTTCCGTCTGATGGCTGACTTGGTCATTGACGCCTCTGGCGATGCGGATGTTGCCGCGGCGTGCGGCGTCCCATTTGAAAGCGCAAAGGACGGAAAAATCCAATCACTGACTACGACTTTCAAATTAATCAACGTGGATGTGGCGCGCGCAATGCAAGTCAAGAAAAACGAACTACACGCGTTGATGGCTTCCGCCGAAGAATACGATTTGCCGCGCAAGGAAGGCAGTGTGCATATTACACCGCTGGATGGCGTGATGGCAACCAACATGACCCGCGTCACGAACGTCGACCCGAACGATGTGGAGCAGTTGAGCCGCGCCGAGATCGAAGGGCGCAGGCAGGCGATGGAATACACGCGATTCCTGATTGAGCGCGTGACTGGCTATGAAAAGGCGTCGCTCGGCGGTTTGAGCACACAGATCGGTGTGCGCGAAAGCAGACGCATCTTTGGTGAATATCGCCTAACGCGCGCGGATGTTTTGTCTGCAAAAAAATTTGACGACGCGATTGCCCAGTGCGGAGCGCCAATCGAAGAGCATCACGCGGGAGCAGATACGCGCTGGGAGTATTTGCCCGTTGGCGAAACCTATCACATCCCGTATCGCTGCCTGCTGCCACAAAACGTGGATGGGCTGCTCGTAGCTGGTCGCTGCCTCTCGGCTGACCATGACGCTCACGCCTCCGTCCGCAGCATGGGACAGTGCATGGCAATGGGTCAAGCCGCAGGCGCAGCGGCGGCGTTAGCAGTCTCGAATGACAGGACTCCACGCGAAATCAAAATACCTGACTTGCAGGATTCCCTGCGCAAATTGGGAGCGGTTTTGTAAATCATTCGCCTTCCCGAAAAAACACACCGCACTGGCGTACGGCGCAAGTGTCGGGACGATGTGAGCGAAGTCGAAGGGCAGTTCATCAATGTGCTTCGACTTCGCTCAGCACGAGGCAATTTCTCGAAAACGGTGAAAAATGAAAATTCGTACCATCCTCGGGGATATTTCCCCATCTGAACTTGGCGTCACCACCTGTCACGAACATTTGATTTGGTCTGTGCCCGAACCCTACGCGGACGAAGACCCCGACCTCGGATTTGATTCCATCCCAGCGGCAGTGGCGGAGTTGCGTTACTTCAAAACGGCAGGTGGAAGCGCTTTGGTCGAGATGACCACCGCCGAGATCGGGCGCTGTCCCGTTGAAATGCGCCAAATCGCGGAAGCTTCTGGCTTGCACGTGATCGCAGCCACTGGTCATCACAAGGAGAAATTTAGCGCGGCGTCACTGGCTGGTAAATCGGTGGACGAGATTGCAGACGGCATTATCACCGACATCACTTTAGGCATGAGCGGCACGAACATCAAGGCGGGAGTCATCAAAGCCGCAAGCAGCCAGAACACCGCCACCAACAGCGAACGCAGAGTCATACACGCGGTTGGGCTGGCGCACAAAGCCACAGGCGCGCCCGTCTCCACCCACACCGAGGCAGGGACTTTTGCCGTCGAGCAGGCGAAGTTGTTGAATGAAGCAGGCGTGCCCTTCGAGCATACACTCATCGGTCACCTGGATCGTGGTCTGCCACGTGAGACTTATCTTGCGCTGGCACGCTTGGGCGTTTACCTTGGCTTCGACCAAATTGGCAAAAACAAATACTGGCCCGACGCTGAGAGAGTCTCACTCATCAAAGACTTGATTGCGGCGGGGCATGTCACTCAAATTCTGTTGTCTGGCGACACAGCGCGGAAGTCGGCGTGGCATGTCCACAATCCGCGCACGGATGGACTGGCTCACCTGCTATTGAACTTTGTCCCGTCGCTGCGGGAAGCGGGTGTGAACGAGAAGCACATACATGCTATGCTGGTGGAAAACCCTGCAAGGTTTTTGGCTTTCTAAATTATGGCCTCACTTATCTTCGACCGTTTCCACACCATCGGCATCATCCCCGTCCTTGAAATTGATTCCGCCGCCCGCGCCGTTCCCGTGGCGGAGGCGCTATCCGCTGGCGGGCTGCCCATCGCCGAAGTCACCCTCCGTACCGACGCAGCCATCGAATCGATTCACAGGATTGCGGATGACGTTCCAAGTGTGATTGTCGGCGCGGGAACTGTGATTAATCGAGATCAGGCGAAGGCGGCATGTGATGCGGGTGCGCAGTTCCTCGTCTCGCCGGGTATGGCAGAGGATGTCGTAATCTGGGCGGTGAAAAATCAGATTCCCGTTTTGGCTGGCGCCGTGACTCCAACCGAAATCATGCGCGGCCTCAACCTCGGCTTGACCCTGCTCAAGTTTTTTCCATCCGAAACCCTGGGCGGATTGAAAGCCATCAAAGCCATTTCAGATCCGTTTCCGCAGGTCAGGTTCATTCCGACAGGCGGCATCCGTCTTGAAAACCTTGCCGAATACCTGCGGATGGAAAAAGTCCACGCGGTGGGCGGCTCATGGATGGCAAAGCGATCCATGATTGCGGAAGGCAGGTTCAATGAAATTCAAAGGGTGGCAGGGGAAGCAAGACAGGTTATAGCAGAGTTCAGGCAGGAATAGAAAGAAACACAAAATTAATCCCAAGTGGATACCTTTCGTCGTACATGTAATGATTTGGATCATCGACCTACTATCTGTATTACCCCATCATAATTTTTGGACGATATTGCAACGCCTCCGCCAGATGCGCGGATCGTATCTCCTCACTCCCTGCCAAGTCAGCGATTGTACGTGCTAACTTCAAGATGCAATGATAGGCTCTTGCCAACAAGTTGAGTTGACCTTCCATCAGGTAGAAAATGGTAAAGCACACAAAATAAAAGCGGCGGAGAATTCTCTCCGCCGCCTACGTGCCGCCTACGTTCGTCTGCGAAACTTATACCCGTATACCAGATGTGTACCCCGCTGGGATGATTATGACAACGCTGTAGATTCCTTCCTACTCCCAGGGATTTACACTCTCTATCCCTGTGCTGTTGAAATCATCCACATTTCGGGTGACCAGTGTTAATGTATGGGTTAATGTTGTCGCGGCAATTAGAGAGTCAATCGCAGGTAAAGTGATTCCCGTTGATTCCAGACGCCCAACCAAAACTCCCCATTGCATCAAGACTTCCATATCCAATGGAATAATCCGCCCATCAAAGCGGACTAATAAATCTTCCTTGAGCCAGGAGTGTAATTCTTGTTTTCGTCTTGATTTGGGTAATTTTTCTACGCCTTTTACGATTTCGCTGATCGTGATCACGCTCAAATAAACATCGTCAGAATCCAGCGCATCAACGAAGTCTACAACCTGCGGACTCGGATGCTTGGCGACGAGCTCTGAAATGACGCACGTATCCAACAAATATTTCATAATTCGAATCCTTTGCGCGGCAGGGACTTATCACGAACCAGTTCAAGCCCAGCCAAAGGAGAGGTTTGAAAAAATTCGGAGAGTTTTCCGCGGGATTTACGCAGGTTCTCATATTCTGCATACGAAATAACCACAGCAGTTTTCTCGCCGCGCTTCGTAATTAGTTGCGGACCTTGTTTCAATGCGCGCGCGATCACCTCGCTCAATTTATTTTTCGCGTCCTGAATTTGCCAAGTTTCGTTCATGGTTGCTCCTTTCTGTCTAGTCTGGCTAGATTTTATTGTTCTGCCAAGCAAAAGTCAAGCAAGACCTGTGATGGAGATCATGCTTCCTCGCTTGTGTCCTTAAACGCGGCTTGGATTGTCTTTCGCCTCACTGTCTGATATGTAGCGGGCAGCCAATTTTGTATCCCAGGCTCGGGGATAAAATTTGCCTCGCCCAGACGTTTGAGCAGCGGCATCTCGATGGCGGGTGGACGAATGGACACGGCGAATCCTTCCAAAGAAGCGCGTACATTCCAGAAATTTTCGATCTGTTCTTCAAGCGGGATACAACTTCCGCCTCTTCTGCTTCCTCTTCAATGATTTCATCTCCCGCGCGGCGTTTACGGAGTTCCCGCATCACCTGCTCCTGTGTGCGTCCGCACAGGCGGAAGATCAGGAACGGGTCTTCGTCAAAGCGTTCGCCCAAAATGTAATGCGTCGCGGCAATATGCTTGCACGGATTGGAATAGTCGGGACACGAACAATCCGTTTGCAAATCCTTGCGATTGGACGGAAACAGACTCACCTTTGCCTGCTCGAACGCCTGCTCGATGTCCTGCGGCATTTCGCCCGCCAGCAATTGTGCGGTGAAGATGGCTTGTTCCGCCAGTGCGTCAATGACTTTGTCCCATTCCGCATCGGTCAGATGGTTGATCTTGATGCTGATTTTATACGGCGTCCGCATGGAACCCTGCACGCGCGCCGCGATCCCGTCTTTGGTTTCATCTATCGAAAGCACCTGACCCTGCCGCGGGTAACTTCGCCCGCGCGATAGGCGACCTAAATCCACAAGCCGTTCCAGCGCGGCAATCCAGCGCTGCGCCCACCAGTTTTTGGCGAATGCCCCGCGCTTGCTCTGGGCTTTGATTCCGTCTTTGGTCTTGATGGCTTTGGTCGGTTTGAAGTAGAAGTAGGACATCACTGCCTCCTCAGCGTGGCGACTTTTCTTAATTCACTGACGTTACGCACTTTTTCGCAAAAATCACCATTATGTAGGGGTTTTCTCGGTACTTTCGCCCCAATATGTGGGACGCCTGCGTAACATCAGTAATTCATCTGTGCTCGTTTCCGTCAACCAATTCTCGCCGCTTCCGACAATTGCCTGTGCCAGTCCTTTTTTGGATTCGATCATGTCGTCAATCATTTCTTCCAGCGTGCCCGTGGTGACAAACTTATGCACCTGCACGTTACGCTTCTACCCGATGCGGAAGGCGCGGTCGGTGGCTTGATTCTCGACGGCGGGATTCCACCAGCGGTCGAAGCGGAAAACATGGTTGGCGCGGGTCAGGTTCAAGCCCATGCCGCCCGCTTTCAAGGACAAAATAAAAATGGGTGGCGCGTGTTCATCCTCCTGAAAACGCCTCACCATTTGGTCGCGCATCTTCGCGGATGTGCCGCCGTGTAGAAACTGCGTCGCCGCCCCAGCCGGCATCGAAGGTGGAGGCAAAAACAGGGTCGCCCGGTTTGAGGCGCGTGACTTTTGCGCCAACCGCTTCGACGTCCCCAGCCAGTTCCATGCCCAGTACAGGGCGACGCGGCTTGAAAACGCCTAAGTACAGGCGGGCAAAGAGCCATTGTTCGGGCGGAACGGTAAAACTGCGCATCCGACAATCGCCGATGGTGACAGTGGTGGCGCGGGTTTGGGGAGGTCTGCCATTTGCAGCACTTCGGGTGGGCCGTATTGGGTGTAGAGGATGGTTTTCAATTTAAGCGTATCTCCTGAATTATATTAAAAGCTGGAATTTTCTTGCCGATTCAGCTGCGCGTTCGAGTTCGCCGTCTTTGAGCGGCCCCTGCTCGCAGGTGACGAAGAAACCCTCACCCGGAGCCGCCAAACGTCCGCCCATCTTTTCGAGTATTTTGGCAATTGTATTCGCGGCGTAACCGCCCTTGTCCACGAGAAAGCGCAGGGCTTTGGAATCGATCGTCTCCAGCACGATGCGCGTGTCGAAGGCGGCCACACTCACACCAGTCAGGTGGTTTTTCGGCAGCCCGCTGAACAATTTCGAGATTCCCTCCGTTGGGTGGAAACCGCGCGTCGGCGAGCCAACCACCAGCTGGTCGAGGTCACGCAATTGACCGGCATCCGCCTGATTAACGGGAACGGCTTGCGTATTCAGTGCCGCCGCAATGGACTGGGCAACTTTTTCGGTGTTGCCAAAAAATGAGTCGTAGATAACGAAAACTTTGTTCACATTATTCTCCTTTCGCTAGACAGAAAAAGTCGCGTCCCAGCAAGATACTCCAGGACACGGAGCCCAACATGCTCAAAAACAGGAACATCAGGCCCACAGCCGGCACCCAGAAGAAAGCACCAATTGAAAAGGTAATGATCCCGATATAGGCAAGCGCTCGGCCAAAGAATTGGCTGCGTCGCATTAAAAGTGCATTGATTAGTGAAGCCAAAGCGCCGAGGAACATCGAAATATGCCAGGCTGCGCCATGGAAATGCGCCAGCAGGTCCTCCCCAGCAACAAGGTAGAGACTTTTATCCACATCTGTTCCGGCAGACGCATGTAATCCACTGAGTGCAAATATCTCAAAAACTGGACGGGCGGCGATCATGGCAGTCACCGCTATCAAACCGAGGGCCAGAGCAATCAAGGCAAAAGCCTCATCCACCCGCCTGAGTGCAATGTACAGCGCCAGGTAGATGAATATCGAAACCAGATTGGCGATTGAGACTCCCAAGTCGAGGGCGATGAAAGCGGCCCAGATATTGGTTTGAACTAGGGTGTAGATTTCTTACGTAGGAGTAACCCCGTCCGCATACGGCCAAAGGATGTAACCCATGACCGAAGCCAGCATCAATCCCAAGTTCACGAAGACGGCAATTCCACCGATCACATAGAAATTTTTCCGGTTGAAGTTGGTTTCGTGCATGTCAGTCTCTTGCTGAGCCAGATTTTGTCAGATTCATTATGCCTCCCAAGCGGTCAACCAACTATGATGTTTCCTGCAAAAAATGTGACGCTTTACGCAGGCTTGGGAGCTGTACGAGAGATTTTAACCAAGTCGCGTGCCACGAGCAGTCACCACGGCACGCTGCCGATGGTGTTGAGAAACAGGAATAACAGACCAACGACTGGCAGGAAAAATCCCAGCCCGATGACACTGATGATAATCCCCAGCCAGGCAGTAGTCTTGCCAAAGACAGGGGCGCGCAGCATCAGGGCGCAATTGATCAGCCTTGCGAGCATGAAAAAGACTGTCTGCATCATCCAGGCGGTACCGTCCAGAAAACTGCGCAGTACCTCCCCGGCGGCAAGATAACGCAAATCGGCGGCAGCGGTCTCAGCCATTTTTGGGGGCATGAAGTTCTCCTTGCGAGATGTCTATGTTTTTAACGAAACTACCGGGCGTTTTATTCGGTCCTGGCATGCAATGAGTTAACTGAAAGTTTCAAGAATATGTGACATTGCGCAAATTGATCATGGCGAAAGCGATAAAGTGAGCAGACAAGAAGTAAAGATCACGACGATCATAGCGAATGAGCAAGGCACGGAATTTGTCAATCCAAGCAAATGAGCGATCGGCGACAAAACGACGGAGATAGACCTCCCGATCAAACATCCGTTTTGGTCCCGGCTTGGCGTTCTTGCGGTTTCGCTTGTTTTCAGGGATGTTCGGTTTGAGCTTGTGGTTGAACAAGACTTTGCGAGTATCAAACGCACTATCGGCATTGAAAAATGCCCCTTGGATGGAGAGACCTTGCGCCTTGATCCAAGGAAAAGCCGATTGTAAATGTGGCTTCAGGTCAAAGGCATCGTTGTGGTTGCCTGCCAGGATGCCTGTCGAAGCCAGGACATAGCCGTTTTTGTCAAAAATTGGCAGAATATTGCTGGTTTTTGCCTTCTTGCGACCTTGGTAGGCGACGGGGTCACCACCTTTCTTGGCCAGACTGTGTGAACCATCCAAATTCAACTCACTCAGATCCAACAAGGACTGTACTTTGGCAATGCTGTTCTGCCAAACTCGTTTCAAACTGCCATCTCGCGACCATTTGCGATAATGGTAATACACGGCATCATAGCTGATTTCTTTTTTTCAGGGTCGCGTGGATCGGGGTCAATTGGCAACCGATCCCATTGGCAACCTGAATGTAGACGATACAGAATGTAGTTGAAAACCTTGTACAACGGTATGGAACAAACAAGACCTCGCCTGGCCTTGCTCAAAAACGGACTGACATGTTCATTGAACTCTTTTTCGGTTAGACTCACAGGGATAGTGCTCATACTTGGCTCCTTTCATTCGCAATGCCAATTATGTCGCACTATCACTTTTTTGTGAAACTTTCAGTTACTTCCATTAAAGACATGATCGAGGAAGATGGATTCTCAAAGTGCGATTTATCCTAATATTTTTTGTATCTTCCCCAACCCCAACTGAATGTTCTCGATTGAGTTGGCATAGGACAGTCTCAAATAGCCTTCGCCATATTCGCCAAAGGACGAACCCGGCAGCAGTGCCACGCCTGCCTTTTCGAGAATCAAATTTGCCAGTTCATTTGAACTCATGCCCGTACCTCTGATATTGGGGAAGGCATAGAACGCTCCCTGTGATTTCTGACACGAGAAGTCGGGGATGGCGTTCAACCCATCCACGATGACATTGCGGCGACGCTGGTATTCGGCGACCATCACATCCACCATCTCCTGCGGACCCGTCACCGCCTCCAAGCCGGCAAATTGGGTAAAGTGCGCTGTCGAGCCGATGGAATGGGTCAGGAGCAGATCCACACGAGCTGCCAAGTCACGCGGCATGATGCCGTAGCCCAACCGCCAGCCTGTCATTGAGTAGGTCTTGGAAAACCCGTCAACGATGATGGTACGTTCCTTCATCCCGGGCAGGGCGGCAATCGAAGGCACGGTCAGTCCATCATAGATGATGCGCGCATAGATTTCATCCGACATTACCCAACAGTCATATTTCTGCGCCTGCGCGGCGATGTGCTTCAAATCGTCCAGCGGGATGACTCCACCAGTGGGGTTGCTCGGCGAGTTGATGATGATGAGCTTGGTCTTCGCGTTGATGAGCTTGTCGAAGGCAGACAGGTCAAAGGAAAACTGGTTCTCCTCCAACAGCGGAACGGCCACCGGGATTCCGCCCGCTACCTTGATCATCGCCTCGTAGGTCGGGAAGCCCGGATTCGGGTAGATCACTTCGTCGCCGGGTTCGACCAGCGCCAGAGTCGGGAAAAACAGGTTGGGCTTTCCGCCGGGGCTGACCACCACTTCATCCGCGATGAATTGGATTCCGCGCCGTTTGCCGCTGTCTTCGGCGATGGCTTCGCGCAGGGAGGGCATCCCAGCGGGAGGAGTGTAGCGCGTCTTGCCCGTGCGGATGGCTTCAACGCCCGCCCAACTGACGTTCTCGAAAGTGGGATAGTCGGGCTGACCGATTTCAAGGTGAACGATTTGACGTCCTTCCGCTTCGAGTTGGTTGGCACGCGCCAAAACCTGATACGCACCTTCAGGCTTGAGGTGCGCGGTGCGATTTGCAAAAGTCATAGGGTCTCCATAAATGCATTGCTCCTTCGGGGCTAAGCCCCGAAGGAGCAATCGGGTAATTTACTTGACGATCTTCTTCAACTCTTCGAACTCTTCATCGGGCATGCCGAACCAGTTTTCGGGCGCGGGGAACTTCACGCTCTTGACCTCGCTGACATACTGCTTCAACCCGTTCAGGATGACCTCGCCCGCGTTGCCGAAGACCTTCGCCATCTTCGGCTTGAATTTGGGGTATAGCCCAAACATATCGTGGTAAATCAGCAGTTGACCGTGCGCGTCTGGACCTGAACCGAGGCTCATGATGACGCAGTTCTCGGCGCGTTCGGTGATCATCTTGCACAGGCGGTCAGGGACCAACTCGAGCAGGATGGCAAATGCCCCAGCCTTTTCCAAAGCCTTGGCATCGTCGGCGATCTTCTTCGCCATTTCAGCCGATTTGCCCTGCAGGCGGAACCCTCCCAACGCCGCGACGGACTGCGGCGTCAGACCGAGGTGACCAATGGCAGGGATGCCCGCTTCGACAATTGCCTGAATGCGGGGAGCCATTGCCGCGCCGCCTTCAAGCTTAATGGCGTCACAGCCGGCTTCAGCCATGAAACGTCCCGCGTTTTTGACAGCGATCTCATTACCGGGCTGGTAGGACATGTAGGGCATGTCACCCACCACAACAGCGGTGGGAGCGCCACGCCGCACGGCGGAGGCGTGACGGATCATGTCGTCCATGGTGACGGGCAGAGTCGAGTCGTAGCCGAGCATGGTCATGCCGAGGCTGTCGCCGACGAGGATCATTTCCACGCCGGCCTGTTCCTGCAAATAAGCGGTGGGATAGTCGTAGCAGGTCAGCCAACTGATCGGCTCCTTGTCCTGCACTTTTTGGAAGAGATAGGGCAGGGTGATTTTCTTGCGGTCAGTCATTTGAGTCTCCTTGTTCAAGTATATGAAATCAAGAAATTTGTCCTTCGACTACACTCAGGATGGACTTCGCGCTGAGCGTAGTCCGTAGTCGAAGCGCAACGATTTGAAGTTCAAGAAATAATACAAGCCAGCGCCCTGACTAAAAAGAGTCTGGCAACTGGCTTGCAGGGAACATTTTTATAACTCGATGCTATCCGAGCAGTTCGCGGGCAACACGGGTGGCGCTGGAGGCATCCGCCGCGAAACCGTCCGCGCCGATCTGGTTGGCGAAATCCTGGGTGACGGGCGCGCCGCCGACCATCACCTTGACCTTGTCCCGCAAACCAGCCGCCTTGAGCGCTTCGACCGTCACGCTCATGTTGCTCATGGTGGTGGTCAGCAAAGCCGACATGCCGATAACCTTCGCGCCCTTGCCGACGGAATCCACAAACGCCTGCGGGGGAACATCCACGCCAAGATCGATGATTTCAAACCCCGCGCCTTCTAGCATCATGGCGACCAGGTTCTTGCCGATGTCGTGCAGATCGCCCTTGACCGTGCCAATGGCCACCTTGCCGGCGGATTCTGCGCCGCTGCTGACCAGATACGGCTTGAGCAGCGCCAGACCAGTCTGCATGGCGCGGGCGGCAACCAACATCTCAGGGACGAAGATATCGCCCTCTTCGTAACGCTTTCCGACTTCATCCATGGCGGCGATGAGCGCATCCTTCAATATAACATCAGCACCAATTCCCGCAGCCAATGCTTCCTTGACACCGGCTTCCACAGCGGGCGCAGCCCCATCGAGCACATTATCGAAAATTTGTTTGAGGTCCATGTTTTCTCCAGGAGAATAGGGTTTGAAACGATAAACCCTGACGATGGTGAAGTCATGTCAGGGTCTCATTAAAATTACAAATGCCAGGATTCCGAATCTTCTTCCATGATGTTATCAAGGATGGCTTCGTGCGCCCGGTCGATATCTTCGAGCAAAGCCTGACGGGCGGCTCCAGCATCGTGAGCAACCAGGGCATCCACAATCCGCGTATGGGTGACCTCCATCGTCTTGCCCGCACGTCGCATGACCATGAAACGAGCCAGTTGGTCGTGCAATTTTCCAACCAATTCCGCCAGTTCATTGTTACCGCTCGCCTTTGCCAGCATGTAATGGAAATGTCGGTTCTCGTCTGTATAGCGGTCATAAGACTCGTCGTCATCACCCGTGTACCCGGCATGAACGGTTTGCAGTTCATGAATCTGTTCCGGGGTAATTCGCGTTGAGGCGCGTTCCACTGCCGAGAGTTCCAAAATGCGGCGGATATCCAGCAAATCTCGCAACTGCTTGAGGGTGATGGTTGCCACAAAATAACCGGAACGCGGCTTGATGACCACCAACCCCTCATGACTGAGCATTTGCAAAGCATCTCGTACCGGTGTGACGCTGGTATTGTATTCCTTTGCAATCTCTTCAATGTTGAGACGCTCCGCCGATTCGCGCTGTCCCATAATAATGGACCGCCGCATTTTTTTGTAGATCAGGCTTTTGGAAGTAGAGTGAACAGCCGCCTCGCTCATAAAATTGCTCCTCAAATCGAGATATTACCACAAGATATATCAATTTGCAATAAAAAAGCAATCTGATATATTAGTTATTGACTAATAATATATTAGATGCTATGATTACAATATCATTGACTTTATACCCTTTCAAATGAACTGGCAAGCAGAACACATTCCTGATTTCCCGTAGGAGGTGCCCGCCCAAAAATCGACCACGCTTCGGATGTAAATCCTGATGTTCTTCAAAAATCAATTCTAGCAGAAAGGTCAAAAAGAAAATGGAAACGAAGAAAATTCACCCTCTGGTTACGAAAGCAAGCCAGCAACTACGGGAAGGAAATATCTCACGCCGAGACTTCCTTCGCCTTTCAACCCTTGTGGGACTCAGCCTTGCCAGCGCCGAATTTTTAGTCGCCTGTGGCTCTGAGCCCGTTGCGACAGAAGCCCCCGCTGCAGCGCCTGCAGCCACCGAAGCTCCTGTTGTGGCGACCGAAGCTCCAAAATCGGGCATTGTCCGTGGCGGCACCCTGACCTGCGCCACCCGCGTCGAACGTGTTGACAACCCCGCAACCTTCTCACTGGTCAGCGCCTCCCACCCATGGCGTCATGTCATCGAATATCTCACCCATACCGACCCGACGGGCATCACCCATCCCTACCTGCTCGAGAGTTGGAAAGCCAGTGACGACCTGCTTACCTGGACTTTGGTGCTGCGCAAGGGCATCAAGTTCAATAATGGCAAAGAGTTCAATGCCGATGATGTCATGTTCAACTTCAAGCAGTGGCTGACTGAATCCGTGAAGTCCTCGATGTATGGCGCGATGAGCTACATGGATTACTCCGGTGTGGAACGCACCGACGATTACACCGTCACCCTGAAACTCAAGAGCCCGTCCATCTTCATCCCCGAGCATCTTGCCCAGTATGCGGCAGGCATCGTCCCCGATGGCTTTGGCGGTGACCTGACCAAGGAACCCGTTGGCACCGGTGCTTTCACCATGGAAGAATACGTGGTCGGCGAACGCTGCCGTTTGAAGGCCCGCGCCGATTACTGGCGCATGGGTGAAGACGGCAAACCCCTGCCCTACCTCGATGAAATCGTAATGGTCCAGCTCGGTGAAGACCGCGCCGCTGACCTTTCTGCCTACCAGAGCGACCAGGTGGATACCATCCTCGAACCGAATGTTGCCATTTGGGAAGCCCTCAAGGATGACGCCAACACCACCGTCGTCGCCACGCCGACCACTGCCACCCGCGTCCTGCGCCTGCGCGTCGATCAGGAACCCTGGACAAAGAATGAAGTCCGTCAAGCGCTCAAGCACTGCCAGAACCGCGAGAAGATTTTGGCACTGGCCCTGCAAGGCCAGGGGACAATCGGCAACGACAGCCATGTCGGCCAGGCCAACCCCGAATACGTGGATATTGCTCCCTACCCGTTTGATCCCGCCAAATCCATGGAATTGCTCAAGGCGGCCGGTGTAACAACCCCGGTCAAAGTGGAACTTTCCGTCGCCAGTGATTGGCCCGAATCGATGGCTTTTGCCCAGGCTCTCAAGGAAGACGCCGTCGCTGGTGGTTTCGATATCACCCTGAAGCCGATGCCTGCCACCGAATACTGGAACATTTGGACAACCTGCAACATGGGCATCACCTGGTGGTCGCACCGCACCCTGGCTCCCATGACCCTGGCTGTTGCCTACACCGCAGATGCGGATGGAAAACCCGGTGCTTGGAATGAGTCTGGCTGGGTGGACAAGGAATTCAGCACCATCCTCACTGAGGCAATCGGCACCCTCGACGTGGAAAAACGCAAGGAACTCGTCGGCAAGCTGGAAGTCATCCAAAAGGAACGCGGCTCCATCCTCCTGCCGTTCTTCATGTCGGTCTGGAAGATCTACAAAAAGAATGTTCATGGTGTAGAACCCACCCCGGATGAATACGCCATCTTCTACGAAACCTGGAAGGACGCGTAACACTTTTTTCGCAATGCAGGTCACGTTCAAACGTGACCTGCTCATCTAAATCGTCCCGAAGGTTCTCATTATTCAGGCTGTTCTTCATCACAACCTTCGGGATGGCACCAACACCACCATTAAGAGGCAAGGCATGATTCAAACTCACGGCACGAACATGACAAGCGCCCATTATTCACGAATGGGACAACAGGAATGTGAAAAAATCCATCTCGCCAGCCTGGAAGTCCTCCAGCGCATCGGCGTCGATGTTCATGATGAAAAGGCTAGAGACATATTGGTAAAAGGCGGAGCACAATGCGATGGCTTGCGCGTCCGCATCCCCGAATACATGGTTAAACGAGCGTTATCCACTGCCCCATCCACCATCACGCTGTATAACCGCAAGGGCAAGGTCGCCATGCGCGCCGGCCAATATAACTCCTACTACGGCGGCGGGTCGGACTGTCTCAATATTTGGGACTATCGCACCAATCAGCGCCGCAAACCGGTTTTGAGCGATGTCCGTGAAGCCTCCGCCCTGCTGGATGCCCTGCCTGAGATCGACTTTGTCATGTCTGCCTTCCTACCCGAAGACGTTGACCAGCGTATCTATGACCGCTACCAGATGGAGGTCATGCTCAACACCACCACCAAGCCGATTGTCTTCGTCACCCCCGATTTCGAAGGCTGTGTGGCGGCTGTCGAAATGTGCGAGATCGTTGCGGGCAGCGCCGAAGCTTTCCAGAAGAAACCCTTCGCCACCTGCTACATCAACGTCACCTCCGGCTTGATCGCCAACCAGGAAGCCCTGCAAAAATGTATGTTCCTCGCGGAAAAGGGATTGCCGCAGTTGTACATCCCGCTCAACGCAGGCGGAGTCAACTCTCCAGCCACCACAGCAGGCTGCATGGCTACCATGAACGCCGGCATCCTGTTGGGTATCGTTCTCTCACAACTTGTCCGACCCGGTGCTCCGGTCGCAGTCCCCGGCTGGAACGGAGGACCTTACAACCTGCAAACCATGGTTGGAAACTATGTTCTTGCCGACGAGCAGGGTGTCCCGACCTCGATGGGCAAATATTATGATCTGCCGGTCTTTGGCCTGGGTGGTTCGACTGACTCGAAACTGCTGGACATGCAAGCCGGCTTTGAAGCCACTCTCAGCCTGATGACCTCTCTCCTGCACGGCGCCAACATCGTCCACGATGTGGGCTTTATGGATGCAGGCCTGCAAGGCAGTATGCAGTTGATGGCAATCTGCAACGAGGTTTTGGGCTTCCTGCGCGCCACCACCGCCGGCGTGGTTGTGGATGAAGAAACCCTGGCGTTGGATGTGGTCGAGGAACTCGGCCCCACCGGCAGCTACCTCGGACACGAACACACCATCCGCCACTTCAAGGAACCGTTCTACTCGAAACTCATCGACAAGAACCCGTTCTCGGTTTGGCAGAAGCGCGGCGGCTTGACAATGGAAGCCCGTGCCTCCAAGATGGTCGATGACATCCTCGCCAAGCATAAGACCGAACCGTTGCCCGAGGACGTTCAAAAGGCCATTCATGAAGTTGTCCTCCGCGAGCAAGCCTGGATCGATAAACAGAAGTAAAATAAAAACAAATGCAGACCTGACAGGTTTCATCGCGACCTGCGTCAACAAGAATTCTTGTGAATCAAAATCATACTGATTGATTAGAACCTTGTGAAAACCTGTCAGGTCTTTTTTCATCCCGTAACCATCGGAGAAGTCAATGGCGAGATACATCGTGCGGCGGTTGCTGACCATGTTGTTGACCATGGTTTTGGTCTCGATACTGGTGTTTGCCATCGTTGAAATTGCACCGGGTAACGTAGCCCGCAATATGCTTGGCGCGTACGCCACCCCTGAGCAGGAGGCCTCCATGTCGAGGCAGTTGGGGCTGACACGCCCGGTATATGTCCGCTACATTTCCTGGTTGTTCGGCTCGGACTGGCAGGCACAGCAAGAGATTGGGCTTCCGCTCCAACAAACGGTGATGCAGCAGGGGCTGGTGGAAAAGTCCACCCAGTGGTGGGTGTTGGAACCGAACGGCGAACTTGCCCAATGGGAAACCAAAGAGGGCAAACTCTATAAGTATGTACGTCAACAGGATGGAACAACACAGGAAGTGCTGGACGACAATGCCTGGAAAACCGAAGCCAACGGACAGCAATATTTCTGGGGTATCGACACCGGCAGCCGGGCGGCAAAGTGGATAAAAGGCGAAGGCAGCGTTGAATACACCCTTGATTATTCCGGCTGGGTGCAAAAAAATGACGCCCCGGCAGAATACATCCCCCTCAACAAGGGCCTGCTGCGTGGCGAAGCCGGGATGTCCCTGCGCTACAACACTCCCGTCGCCGATGTCATCGGACGTAGAATCCTGAACTCGTCGATCCTGGCTGGTCTGGCGATGCTCTTCTCTTTCCCGATTGCGGTTGCATTGGGTCTGATCGCCGGCTTGAACGAGGGCAAACTCATCGACCGGGTCATCTCCGTCAGCGGGTTGATTACTGCCGGATCGCCTGATTTCGCCACCGGGATCATCCTGATCATGGTGCTGGCGCTCTGGCTGAAACTCCTGCCCGGTGCGGCGGTCTTCACATCCGAAAAGGCAGTACTGAAAGACCTGCGTCTGCTCATCCTGCCCGTGTTGACTGCAAGCCTGGTCGAAATCGGCTACATTCTGCGGATCACCCGCTCCAGCGTGGTGGAAGTGATGAACAGCGCCTATGTCCGCACTGCCATTCTGAAAGGGCTTTCCTACCGCCAGGTCGTGATGCGCCACGTATTACGCAACGCCATGATGGCGCCGATCACAGTCATCATGCTGCATATCAACTGGTTTATCGGCGGATTGGTGGTGGTCGAGTCGGTGTTCGGTTATCCCGGCTTGGGAAATTTCATCCTGAATGCCGCGCTCTACAAAGACGTCTACTCGATTGAAGCGGGTGCGATGGTACTGATTATGCTGGCAGTGGGCACGCAACTTGCCGCCGATGTGATTTATTCGCTCATTAATCCGCGCATACGGTATTCATAGGAGGCTCTCATGACAACTGTCAACCCCACCTCCGATACATCATCTAAAATCCCTTCGCGACTGGAATTGACTCTGGCCGATTTTTGGAAATCGCTTAAGGAATTTGCAGAACTAATCTGGTCATCGCCGACAGCCATGCTCGGACTGCTGATCGTCCTGGCATGGGTTGTTGTCGCCATCTTCGCGCCACTGCTCACCTCTCACGGTCCGCTGGAACAGGATTACAAGAATATCAACAAAGGTCCCACTGCCCAACACGTTCTCGGCACCGATACTTTGGGACGGGACGTCTGGTCGCGAGTGGCCTACGGTGCGCGGACAATCCTCTCCCTTGGACCGATTTCTGTTTTCGTGGCTTTTCTCATCGGCCTTACTCTCGGCTTGCCCGCTGGATACTACGGTGGCTGGCTGGATGAAGCCATCATGCGCGTGCTCGACTCGCTGATGGCCTTCCCGACGATTCTGCTCTACATGATTATCATCTCCGCAGTGGGCGCGTCGCCCATCAACGTGGTCATCGCCATTGCCATCGGCGGCGCGCCGGGCATTGCCCGTCTCGTCCGCGCTTTGACAATGGATATCCGCACCCGTGAATATGTGGCGGCGGCCAAACTGCGCGGCGACAGCGACGTCATGATCATGCTGCGCGAAATCCTGCCCAATTGCCGCGGTCCGCTGATCGTGGACTTTTTGCTCCGCATCGGCTACGCGGCGTTTTACATCGGAACGCTTGGCTTTTTGGGCCTGGGCCTGCCACCGCCGACTCCCGATTGGGGCGGTATGGTACAGGAAGGCCACAGCCGCATGACGGCCAATATCTGGCCTGTGCTCTCAGCCACCCTGGCCATTGTCACATTGGTCATCGGCTTGAATTTGTTCGCCGACGGTGTCCGCGAAGAAAGTATGCGGTATCAATAATGGACGTATCTCCCATCTTATCGGTCAAAAATCTGGCCGTCTCATACAAAACCCGTAAAGGCGAGGTGGATGCTGTACGTGATGTCACCTTCGATATACGGCGCGGCGAAAACCTGGGACTGGTCGGCGAGTCGGGCTGCGGGAAAAGCACCGTTGCGTATGCGATGGTCAATTTCCTCGGGCCAAACGGATTTATCAAGCATGGCGAAGTCCAGTTCAAGGGCAAATCGCTACGTGGTCGTTCTGAGTCCGAACTGCGCGCCCTGCGCGGCGGGGACATCTCGATGGTTTACCAGGAGCCGATGTCGGCGCTGAATCCTTCGATGCGCATCCGCGACCAACTGGCCGAGAGTCTCATCACCCACCGCGGTTTCACAAAGAATGATGCATACGCCCAATCGCTTGAGGCGCTCAAAAACGTTTACATGCCTGATCCCGATGGGGTGATGACCCGCTTTCCGCACCAACTTTCAGGCGGACAGCAGCAGCGCGTGGTCATCGCCATGGCAATGCTCAACAATCCATCTCTGCTCATCATGGATGAACCGACCACCGCCCTCGATGTCACCGTCGAGGCCGCCGTGCTCGACCTGATTTCCGAACTCCAGCGCAAGTACAACACCGCCGCACTCTACATCAGCCACAACCTGGGCGTCGTGGCGCGCGTTTCTGACAAGGTTGCGGTGATGTACGCTGGTGAGATTGTGGAACTGGCCCCATCGCGGCAGATCTTCAAAAACCCGATGCACCCGTACACGCAGGGTTTGATGCGCTGCCTGCCCGATGTCGACGCCCCCAAGGGCACGCGCACGCTTTACCCAATACCTGGACGCGTCCCCTCGCCTGCCAACCTGCCACAAGGTTGCATCTTTGCTCCGCGTTGCGAACAGGCCAAGGGCGAATGCACCGTTGACCACCCCGCGCTCATCGAAATGGAGCCTGGTCATCAGGTCCGCTGCCTGCGCCGTGCCAAAGATTGGGACGAAGTGAAGCGGCTTTGGTCCATCGGTGAGGAAAAACCGACCGATGTTCCCAATCGCCCCGTAGGGGAATCAGTCCTTGATGTGGAGGAAGCCAAAGTCTATTATCCCGTCCCCTTCCAGACTGTCGGCGGACTGTTCGGCCTGGAGAAACGCAAATACGTCCGCGCCTCGGACGATGTCAGCTTCACCATCAAGCGCGGACGCACGTTGGGCGTGGTGGGCGAATCGGGTTGTGGAAAGAGTACGATGGCAAAGGCCATCGTCGGCTTGGAGCCACTCTATGAGGGCAAAGTTGATTTCCTGAACGTGGACATCTCCAAGCCGTTGAATAAGCGCGGCATCGAATCCATCCGCGAACTACAAATGGTGTTTCAGGATCCGAACGGTGTGCTCAACCCCTCTTACACCATCGGCGAACAAATTGCTTTTTCCCTGCGCCGTTTCCAGACCGTGCCCCCGCACCAGGTACATGCCGAGGTGGAGCGGTTGCTCAATGCGGTCAAACTCGACGCCAGTTACTACAACCGTCTGCCACGCCAGTTGAGCGGCGGCGAGAAACAGCGCGTTGGTATTGCCCGCGCCATTTCCACCAATCCCGCCATGGTCGTGTGTGACGAGCCTGTCTCCGCGTTGGATGTTTCTGTACAGGCGGCGGTGCTCAACCTTCTGCTCGAAATCCAGAATACCAACAACACCACCATGATTTTGATTTCGCACGATCTGAGTTCGGTGCGCTTTTTCGCGGATGATGTTGCCGTGATGTACCTGGGCCGCATCGTGGAAATTGGTCCGTGCGAGACGATCTATTCACCGCCTAACCACCCATATACGACTGCCCTTTTAGCGGCGGTCCCGCGTCCCGATCCCGATGCCCCGCACTCGAACATTCGCTTGAGCGGACGCGTCCCCAGCGCGGTCAATCCTCCTTCGGGTTGTCGCTTCAATACACGTTGTCCGTTCAAGATCGGCGAGATCTGTGAACAGCAAGAGCCACCCAAACGCGACATGGGCAATGGCCATCTTATCTTTTGTCATCTCACCCCGGAAGACTTGATGAATCCAAAAGTCTGAGTTATGGCTTCGGAAGTCTTTTGGACTTCCGAAGTTTGGGTGTACTAATCTCTTTGGGAGGCTTTTTAGCCATGACGGAACACAAAAAAGAATTTTTTATGCGCGACCCGTGGAAGTTCGACCCGAACTTCAAACGTCCCGCGCGCGCGAACGATGAACTCGGTTTCGACACCCGTTCTCTTCACGCGGGCTTTCATCCCAACGAAGACATGGAACGCTTCCGCGCCTTCGTCCCGCCCATCGTGCCTTCGATGACCTACCCGTATCGGGATTTCGACCACATCCCCTACCCGGTCTACGCCCGCACTAAGACCCCGACAGCGGACATCCTCGAACAGCGCATCGCCGCCCTCGAAGGCGGGGAAGCCGCGGTCACAGCTGGCTCTGGCTCACAGGCATTGTTCAATTTGATTTTCACCATCGCCCGCCCTGGCGACAACATCGTCACCAGCCTCTACACCTTCGGCGAAGGCTACAAGCAGGCGGCGAGCATCTTCCCCGAACGCTGCGGAGTCAACTTCCGCTTCGTCGAAGACCCCGCCGATCCGAAGTCGTGGGACAAGCAAATCGACACGAAGACCAAACTAGTCTGGGTCGAGACACCGTCCAACCCGACGCTCTACGTCACCGACCTCAAAGCCGTCGCGGAGGTGGCACACGCGCGCAACGTCCCAATGATGGTGGACAACACTACCGCCACCGCCGCCCTCCAGCGTCCGATGGATTTCGGCGCGGACATTGTCCTCTTGAGCATCACCAAGTTCATGGCGGGCAACGCCACCGTCTTGGGCGGAGCAATCGTCGGTCCCGAAGATTTAACCGAAGACATCCGCTGGAACACCACCGAGTTCGTCGGCTCCATCATGCAACCCTTCGACTCGTGGCTGACCATCCAATATCTCGAAACGCTCGGTATGCGCATGGACAAGCACAGTTTCAACACCCAGAAGGTCGCGGAATATCTGACTGACCACCCCAAAGTGAAACTGGTCAACTACCCTGGGCTGGACACGCATCCGCAGTACGAACTGGCAAAGAAGCAGATGAAGTCTGCGGGCGGCATGTTGTCCTTCGTGGTTGAGGGTGGAATCCCAAGTGCGCGTACCCTGATGAACAGCCTCAAGTTGATCGTCCACGCGGTGACGTTTGGAACAAGCCGCACGATTTGTATGCACCCGCGCACCATCACCCACGAACACATGACCCAGGAAGAGCGCGACATCGCCGGCATCGACGATGGTCTGATCCGCGTCTCCGTCGGCCTGGAAAATTACAACGACCTCATCGCCGACCTGGAACAGGCGCTTGCCAAAGTGTAGTTTCCGTTTATGAAGTGAGTTTTTCGATAACCGTTCAGGTCTGCACGCGCCTGGGCGGTTCTTGTTTGAAAGAGCAAAACGAACCACGGAGACACAGAGACACGGAGTTTTTAATTTTTTATCCTCAGTGCCTTCGTGCCTCCGTGGTTAGAAATTTTGGCGCGACAAATATGACGTCCCTCCACGCCCCATTGGTTGAATCCATCTACTCCGCCCGCGAAAGGCTGGCAGGGACAATTCTTCGCACGCCGTTGATTCCCTTCGCTCAAGACGAAGTTGAAATTTACCTCAAACTCGAAAATCTCCAACCCACAGGTTCGTTCAAAGTGCGCGGCGCGGGGAATGCCCTGCTGGCGGCAAATCCAGACCAACTCCAAAACGGCGTATGGACAGCGTCCGCTGGAAACATGGGACAGGCGCTGGCGTGGTATGCAAAAAAATTGAACGTGCCATGCACCGTTCTCGTCCCCGAAGACGCGCCAGAGGTGAAAGTTCAAGCCATCCAGCGGCTCGGCGCGGAGGTGGTCAAAGTCCCGTTTGCAGAATATCAGTCCGTGCAAAAGGAAGGCTCGCATCCCGCGATGAAGGGCTTGCTGATTCATCCCTTCGCCGACGAAGCGGTGATGGCGGGCAACGGCATGATTGGATTGGAGATTTTGGAAGACCTGCCCGACGTGGATTTGATCCTCGTCCCCTACGGCGGCGGCGGGTTGAGTTGTGGGATTGCGGCTGCCGTTCGCGCTGAGCGGAGAGACGAGCGAAGCGAGGAACGCAGTCGAAGCGCCTTGTCACCGTCCTTCGACTACGCTCAGGACGAAATCAGAGTCGAAGCTGTCGAATTAGAAACCGCGACCCCGTTCACATCCTCACTGTCGGCTGGGAAGATGGTCGAAGTCCCGTACCAAGCCAGTTTCGTCTCAGGCATGGGCGCGCCCTTCGTCTTCCCGCAGATGTGGACTCTGGCAAGCCAACTGCTGGCTGGTTCGCGCGTGGTCGAACTGCCTCAGGTTGCAGAAGCCATCCGCTTGCTTGCCGAGCGTCATCACATCATCGTCGAAGGCGCGGGAGCGGTGGCTCTGGCGGCGGCGTTGCAGATAACCGAAAAGAAAAAAGTAGTTTGCGTGGTGTCCGGCGGAAATATCAACGCCGCGCACCTGAATAAAATCCTGCAAGGAGAACTGCCTTGAGAGACCCAAACATTGGACGAATCGAAGCGCGACCTGGTCAACAGGCCTACGGCATGGGGCTGGGCGTGATTCTGTTGGACGACGTGTATCCCGGCTTCCCCGGTGACGTGCGCAACGCCAGCGGCTATACGTTCCCGATTCAATACGAAGTCGTCAGCGGGGTGGACATCAAGAAGCTGGTGGTGGACAGCAACAAAATCATGTGCCTGCCGCCGCTGATCAAGTCCGCGCAAAAGTTGGAGAAACTCGGCTGCCGCGCCATCGTCGCGGAGTGCGGGTACTTTGCCTACTTCCAGCGCGAGGTGGCATCGAGTGTGAAGATTCCTGTTTTCATGTCGAGCCTGTTGCAGGTTGCGATGGCACAGCAAATCGTCGGCGCGAGTCGCGTGGTCGGAATTTTGATGGCGAATGCAAAACACCTGACCGACCATCACTTGGAATCCGTCGGAATCAAACTCGGCTCGAATTACGTCATCGGCGGTGCGATGGAAGACCTGCGTTGTGAAGAATTCGACCACCTCTGGACGGCGGGTCTGCGGACGAATCCGCCAGCGGCAGATTATGCCAAAGCCGAGTCTGAGTTTCTGGCGGTTGCAATCGAGTTCTACAAGTCACACCCGAAGATGGGCGCGATGGTCTTGGAATGCACAGGCTTCCCGCCCTTCGCTCGCGCCTTGCAACGCGAGATCGGAATCCCCATCTTTAGCTGGGGCACACTGATGGAGTACGCCTACTCTGCCGTCGTCCACCGCGAATATTATGGGCATGTGTAAATCTTCGTCATTGCGAGGGGCCCATAGGGCGACGAAGCAATCTCATGGTCAAGGCGAAGATTGCTTCGGGCTAACGCCCTCACAATGACGTAAACGGAGACTTTCATGATTATCGCAAATTCCCTCGAACTTCACACCCCCCAATTCCGCGTACTGTCTGATGACCAGTGCGCTGAAATTTACAAAGCCGCGCTCGACTGTCTGGAGCGGATCGGGATTCAATTGCACAACGCCGCCGCCCGTGACCTGCTTGCCGCGCACGGCGCGACTGTCACTGACCACGTGGTAAAAATTCCGCCAGAACTGGTGAAGCAGGCGGTTGCGTCCGCGCCGCATGAGTACACCGTTTGGGGACGCGACGACAAACACAAAATGCAGGTTGCCATCAATCGCGTCCACTTTGGACCTGGTCCCACCTGCACGTATTTCTACGACCCGCAAACGGGTGAACGCCGCAAAGCGCGGCGCGGCGACGCGGGCATGACCGCCAAAGTTTGTGACGCGCTGCCGAACATCGATTACATCATGGGCTTGAGTCTCTTCGACGATGTCACGCCCGCGCTGGCTCCCGTCTACGAATTTGCCGAGGAATTGGCGAACACGTCCAAACCAATTGTAGCTTGGGCAAACACCGCCGCCACCTTCGACGACATCTATCAGATGGCAGTCGCCACCACTGGGAGTGAATCCGCCTTGCGCGAGAAACCCATCTTCGCATTGTTCACCACCTATGAATCGCCGTTCAAAATTGCGGATTCCGCGCTCGCCACGTTGATGAAAGCGGCTGAGGGTGGCATCCCGTCCATTTGTCTTGGCGGACCCACCGTCGGGTTGGAATCTCCGTTCACGGGCGCAGCGGCGCTGACGATTCATCTCGCAAGCGCCCTCGCCGCGCTCACCGTCGTCCAAACCCACGTCCCAGGCGCGCCGATGGCAATTGGCGGTCTGCCCTCGATGATGGACTTGCGGACGGCGCGTCCTGCCTACGGGTCGCCCGAAGCCAGCCTGCACTCCGCCGCCGCCGTTGACCTCGCCCGCTATTTGGGAATCCCGTTCATGGGGACGGCGGGCGCGTCCGAAGCCAAACGGATGGACGCCCAGGCTGGAGCCGAAGCTGCGCTCCAAGTCATGCTATCCGCTTTGAGCGGGGCGTCGCTGGTTCACGATGTGGGCTTCCTCGACTGCGCCGACATCGGCTCACTGGCGTATCTTGTTTTGGTGGATGAAATCATCGGCATGGCGGCGCGGGTCATGCGCGGCGTGCCAGTCAGCGCCGAGACCATCATGTTCGAGTTGATCGAAAAGGTCGGCGTGGGCGGCTTATACCTCAACCAGTCAAAGTCCGCATCGCTGTGCCGCAAGGAAGCCTGGGTTCCCACCGTCCTCGATCGCGAGCCGTATAAAAAATGGGAAAAGAACGGAAGCCTCTCGACCGAAGATGTGGCGAACGCGAAAGTGAAAAAGATTTTGGCGAATCACCAGCCCAAGCCGCTCTCTCCCAAAACGCTGGAAACGATTGAAAAGATTTTGACGGCAGCGGAAGCGCGAGAGAAGAAGTAAAATCATCCCCTGCTCCTTCGGGGGCTAAGCCCCCGAAGGAGCTATGAACCATGAACACTTTACCTACTGTCTTCATCGCCTGCCGCGTCTTTGAGCAATTGCTCGCCCGTCACCTCCCAACTGAGTTCAAAGACCGCGTCACTTTTCTGGATTATGGCTTACACGCCAACCCCAAGAACCTGCGCAAGACCCTGCAAGCCGAAATCGATTCGATCACCACCCCCAGCCTGATCGTGCTGGGCTACGGCTTGTGCGGCAACGGATTGAAAGACATCCAGTCTGGAATCCACACCCTGCTGCTGCCCAAAACCGAGGACTGCATTGCCATCTTCCTCGGCTCAGACGAAGTCTACCGCAAAGAGTTCAACGCCCACCCTGGCACTTACTATCTCACAGGCGGATGGCTCGAGGCAGGATCTGATCCGCTCAAAGAGTATGGAAAATATGTCGAGAAGTATGGGCAGAAAACCGCCGACTTCGTCATGAATGAGCAGTATAAAAATTACAAGCGGATTGCCCTCGTCGGTCACTCGGAAGAGGATTTGGAGGAATATCGCGAAAGAGCCATGCAGGTGGCGTATTATTGCAAACGCTGGGGGATGACCTATCACGAAATCAGCGGCTCGGATTCCTACGTCCGACAGTTGATTGAAGTGGCAACAGATTTATCCAAAACCGACGTTCCGTTTTTGATCGTCCCACCGGGTAAAAAAATAGAGGGATGGACTTTATAAGAATGTCCATCCCTCGCTGATATCTGAAATCCTGGTCACTTCTTAGCAATGAAGGCAATACCCAACCCCTCCTCCACCCCCATGCTAATTACCTCCACATTTCCTAGAACCATGGCAACATTCAACATGTCTGAGGAGATATCGTGCTTGAGCAGACCCTCCATCAGTACTTCACGCGTCCCAGCCGCTTGTTTAATATAGGATCATTGGCTCATCGGGTGGTCTCCCTTTTTGGTGTTGGTTGTTTGAAGTAAACTTGAACAACCACGTGGCAAGGGAGCAAAATGGAACAATTTGCAAAAACAGGCGATTCTTGTCCGCATCCTGATTGCAGCGAATACGGGAAGCGCCAGGATGGAAAGCAAAAGAACATACAAAAGTATGGCAAAACCAAGCGAGGCGTACAGCGTTATCAATGTTGTGTGTGTAAACGCACCTTCACGGCGACAACCGGGACGATTTTCTATGGAAAGCACACGAGTGAGGCTGAAATTCTGGAGACATTAGCATTGTTGGCGGAAGGCAGTCGGATCAGTAGTTTGTCGCGGGTGAAAGGGTACAAGGAAGACACCATTTTATCCTGGTTGCGGGATGCCAGAAAACATCTGGAGGCCGTGGAAGAAATCCTGTTGAAAGATTACCGTGTCAAACGTGGTCAGTTGGATGCCATGTGGGCTACGTGGGAAACAAAGGCGAAAAAAGATACTTGGAAACGGCTGAAAGTGGACAATTTTGGCGTTCCACGTATCTGGATCGAGATACACGTCTGAGAGTAGCGCGCGGAATTGACAAAAACGAAACGCTGACGAGCATCAAAGTCTTTGAAGCGCTCAAAAATCGCGGGCATCCCGATGGACAGCCACCTACCATTTCAGATGGGTGAGGCGGAATTGATGAGGCGATGATTGAAGTCTATGGTGTCGTCCCGGACTATGGCGGTCACGGACGACCACCCACCCGCAAGAAACCTGGAAGAGACTGGCTCTATCTGCAAATGGTCAAGCAGCGCGATGAACACGGTCATTTCCTGGGCACAAAATTACGCGCGATTTATGGAGCCATGTCAGAAGTAGTTGAACTCTTGGGCGAAAGCACCGCTTACATCGAGCGCAGTAACCTGACCAGCCGCACTTTCAATGTGCGCCAAACTCGAAAAACGTTGGCTTTTTCAAAGGAGATCTTCTTCCACGAGACCGCTGCGCTGTTGGAAGATTGTTACTACAACCTGGTACATCCTCACAAAAGCCTACGCTTGCCACTGGCAGATGCCTTGCCCCAGAAATGGCTACCACGAACCCCGGCGATGCCTTCCAATTTGACCGACCATATTTGGTCTGTGAAAGAACTCTTTTCACTGGTCCCGCTCCTCATCAACACCAAGTAGGGAGACTATCTGATATGGAATATCAGCTTAGCCAACTTACCTTTCAAGAGGTGATGCTTAAACAGGAACTGGCTACTCTTGGAGAGACCATAAATATTAATGCATTGAATAATTGGTAAGAGAATGTAGCAGAATTCTTAGCCGACTTGAGGGCTGGTGTTGAGAAGTTAAAAATCGTTGCTCCCCAGACACCTGAGGAGCAACGATTTTTGCGCTGAAGAGATGGGTTATTGCTGGGGTACAAAGTTTTGTGGCCTAAACTTAATACCCGTATACCAGATATGTACCGCGCTAAAATGCTCGTGGTTATGATTTAATTCTGGGGATCTACCGTAGGTTCGAATCCCCTTGGGGTCACAGTGCGTAACCTTTTGAGCCCGCGGGAACAAACCGATTTCCAGGAATTGAAGTCGGTTTTGCTTTAACTTTTGACGTTGATGGCGTTGCGCCTTCATTGCGGCGGTGGTGCTCCACTACCTAATATTAGGTAGTGGAGTTTACCTATTCCTGGCGTTGTGCCCGCGCCCCAACCTTGCTAAGATGATTTCAAAATATGGCAGTGCCGCGCCCTGGTTGTATTTTTTGACCGCGCCAGGAACTTCACGGCTTTTCTCCCCTGTTACAAAGACCCTGAGCGAACGAGTCCCATCCCGTTTTACGGAGGTGAACTTCAAAAATATTCAGGTTTTCAGGTTTCAATTCAACCATAGATTTGAAAAGGAGAAAAAGAATGAAACGCTTATTTTCGATTGGTCTTGCGCTGGTAACGATTACCGCCATGCTTGCCTCCTGCGCGCCCGCTGCGCCTGCCGAGCAGGAAGCCCCTGCTCCCACAGAAGCGCCTGCCGAGCAGGAAGCCGCCCCCACTGAAGCACCAGCAGCCGAGGCTCCGGCTGCGCCTGAAGCAACGGGTCCTCAGGGAACCCTACGGGTAGCCCTGCCCACAGAACCAAGCTCGCTTTACATCCCCACCACCCCCGATAAAATTTCAGACATCGCCGCGTCGCAACTGTATGACCCGCTGGTCTTCCAGAATTCAGCGGGCGAGATTGTACCTGCATTGGCTGAAAGCTGGGAAACCAGCGAAGACGGCACGGTCTGGACATTCAAATTGCGTCAGGGCGTCACTTTCCATAACGGTGACCCGTTCACCGCTGATGATGTCGTCGCCACCTGGGAATACGGCATCTCCGAAACATCCTCCTGGCCCGAGAAGTACACCATCGCGTCAAATGTCGAGAAGGTGGACGACTTCACGGTCAAAGTAACCACCGACGGTCCCAAGCCCCTGCTGTTGGTCACCATGCACGACTTCTGGAGCATCATCCCCAAGAAGTACATGGACGAAGTTGGCGTGGAAGGCTTCCTGCAAAAGCCTGTTGGCACAGGACCCTTCATGTTCAAGGAATGGGTCAAGGGTGAGCAGTTGACCTACGTCGCCAATCCCAACTACTGGCAGAAGGAATACCCGAAAGCCGCCGAACTGGTCTTCCGCTTCATTCCTGAATCCGCAACCCGCGTTGCCGCCATCCAACAGGATGAAGTGGATATTGTCACCCGCTTGAGCGCCGAGGAGGCTGAAAGCCTCAAGAGCGCTGAGGGTGTCAACGTCATCCAGTATCAAGTCCCCCGCATCTATTACATGGCGTTCAATAACCTGAGCGGCGACGAAAAATCCCCCATCCGCGACCCGAAGGTACGCCAGGCGATGAACTACGCCGTGGACGTGGACGGCATCATCAAGGCGCTCTTCGCTGGCAACGGTCAGCGCGCGGCGGGCTATGTTGCCAGCAGCGAACTAGGCTACGGCATTGTGCCGCCCTTCCCCTATGACCCCGAAAAAGCCAAGGCATTGCTCACCGAAGCGGGCTATGCCGACGGTTTTGAAGTGGGCATGGCTTGCCCCACCGGCGTGTTCGCCGCCTTCGAGGAAGTCTGCCAGGCAGTCGTCAGCAACCTGGGCGATGTCGGCATAAAAGTCAACCTTGAGATGATGGAGTCCGGCGCTTTCTGGGATTTGATGGTGAAGAAAGAACTCCCCGAACTCAACGGCGATAGCTGGGCGGACGAAAGCGGCGAGTCCTACAACCGCATGGCTGGCGCCCTCGGCGGTATGAATGCGGGCTACTCGCTGTGGACTGATCCGAAGATCGACGAAATCCTCAACAATATTTCGTCCGAACTCGACCGCGAGAAGCGCAAAGCCCTCTATGAAGAAATCCAGGTTTACATGCAGGAGAATCCCCCCTTCATCTACATGTATGAACCCGTCACCTTTGAAGCCACCCGCGACCGCGTGACCGGCTACACCCCGCGCCCGTCGGAAATGCTTTATCTCTACGACACCGGCGTGACCCCATAGTTTTCTCCCTCCTTTGGGGTTGCCGTGGTACTAATCACGGCAACCCCGCAAGACTAACCACGGAGGCACTGAGACATCGGGAAAAACAAACGAAAAAAACTCTGTGTCTCCGTGTCTTCGTGGTTCAACTCATGGATACGCGCGGACGGTCAAAAAACTCATCATGCTGAAATACACACTCACAAAAGTAACTCAGTCCCTCCTGCTGGCGCTGGGTGTTTTGATTCTGGCGTTCTTCATGGTCCGGATGACCGGCGACCCGGCGACCCTGATGATGTCGCGCAACGCCAGCCCCGAGGCTGTGGAGGCGTTCCGCGAGACGATGGGATTCAACCGCCCCGTCATCGTCCAGTTTTGGGATTGGATTACCAAAGCGTTCAGCGGCGACTTCGGTAACTCGCTCCACTTCCGCGAACCCGCCTTGAAATTGGTATTACAACGGCTTCCCGCCACCCTGCAACTGGCTTCGGTTGGATTGTTGATGGCGGTCTTCGTTGGCGTGCCGCTCGGCTTGGTTGCGGGATTCAAATCGGGCAGTCTGTTCGATTATCTCAGCCGCCTGCTGGCGCTTGCGGGGCAGAGCATTCCAAACTTTTGGCTGGGACTGATCCTCATTCTAGTCTTCGCCCAACGACTGGGATGGTTCCCCGTCTTCGGCAACGACGAACCGACCTCGGTGGTGCTGCCCGCCTTCGTGTTGAGCCTGCCCGTGATGGGCGAACTCTTGCGCCTGACCCGCTCCGCCGCGCTTGAAGTTCGCGGTGAAGATTTCGTCCGCACCGCAGTCAGCAAGGGCTTGCGACGTTACACGATTTACACCAAACATGTCCTTCGCAACGTCGCCATTTCCCTCATCAGCGTCATCGGCGTGGAGTTTGGCTACATGATGGGCGGGTCGATTTATATCGAGACGGTGTACGCCTGGCCCGGCATGGGGCAAATGGTGGGCATGGCGCTCGGCTGGCGCGACTTTCCCCTCATCCAGACCCTGGTGGTTTTTACCAGCGTGGTCGTCCTGTCGCTCAACCTGCTGACAGATTTGGTGTACGCGCTGATCGACCCGAGGATTCGACATGGCAGATAAACCCATTCTTCGCGGAGCTGATTCCCGTCTCGAACAGGAGTCCACGCTCAGGGAACGCCTGTCATTTCTTGGGCGTTTGTTTTGGCGGGACAGAACTGGAGTCATCGGACTTGTCATCTTTATTTCGGTGGTCTTTGCCGCCGTCTTTGCTGACTCGCTCACGAAGTACCAGCCGCTCGACCAGGATTTGAACGCCAGCAAAATGCCGCCCGTCTGGGAGGAAGGCGGTTCGCCCGACCACCCGCTCGGCACAGATAACCTCGGGCGCGACATGCTCTCGCGGCTGATTTACGGGGCGAGGGTTTCGCTGGGAGTCAGTTTCTTCGGTGCGCTCATCGCGGCGGTAATCGGCGTTTTCCTCGGAGCGACTGCCGCTTACGTTGGCGGACGGCTGGACGACCTCATCATGGCTCCCGTCAATCTGGTGCTTTCATTGCCCTACCTGTTGTTCGTGGTCTTCGTGGCATCGGTGCTGGGCAAAAGCCTGCTCAACGTGATTTTGATTTTCGGCATTACCAACTCGCCCATCTTCGCCCGTGTCACCCGCGGAGAAGTGCTTCGGATTCGAGAATCCGCCTACGTCGAATCCGCTGTCAGCGCGGGGGCGAGGTGGTGGCGCGTGCTGTTGATTCACATCATGCCGAATCTGGTCGGTCCGCTCGTTACGCTCATCTCGTTCCAAATCTCGGCGATGATTTTCTACGAAGCGGGGCTGGGCTTCATCGGACTCAGCGTGCCGCCCACCATTCCCAGTTGGGGCAACATGCTTTCCGAAGGGCGCAAGTACATCGCCAGTTATCCGTGGCTGACGACGTGGCCTGGGCTGGCAATCGTGTACACCTCGCTCGGCATGAACCTGCTCGGCGACTGGCTGCGCGACATCTCCGACCCGCGCGTGCGCCGCGCCAGAAGATAGGAGGAATCAAAATGACTCCTATTCTCGAAGTCAAAAATCTGGTTACGAAATTCCATGCCATCGACGGCATCGTCAACGCCGTCAACGGAGTCAGTTTCAGGCTCGAAGAGGGCGAGACGCTTGCCATCGTTGGTGAAAGCGGTTCGGGCAAGAGCGTTTCGATGATGTCCATTTTGGGCTTGCTCCCTTCGCCGCCCGCAAAGGTCGAAGGTGGAGAGGCGATCTTCCACAGCGAAAAAGGCGCGGTGGATTTGCTCAAACTCCCCTACGACGAAATCAGCAACGTGCACGGCGGGCGGATTGGTTTTATTTTCCAAGACCCTGGCACGTCGCTGAATCCCATCCTCACCGTTGGCGAGCAAATCACCGAGTCGCTCACCCGCCATCTGGTGATGGATTCCCAACAAGCCAGACGCCGCGCCATCGACCTGCTTGCCGATGTCGGCATCCCCGACCCCGAACTGCGGTTCAGCGCCTACCCGTTTCAACTTTCGGGCGGAATGCGTCAGCGGGTGATGATTGCGATTGCCGTCGCTTGTTCGCCAAGCATCGTGATTGCCGACGAACCGACCACCGCCCTCGATGTGACGATTCAGGCGCAGATTGTGAGCCTGTTCAAGGAACTGCGCAAGCGGATGGGCGTCTCGACGATTTGGATTACCCATGACTTGGGTCTGGTGGCTGGTCTGGCTGACCGCGTGTTGGTGATGTACGCGGGCAAGATCATGGAATCCGCGCCCGTGGACGACCTGTATGAAAATCCGCAACACCCGTACACTGTCGGGCTGTTAGGCGCATTGCCGCGTCTCGACACCGATGAAACGCGGCGACTGGTGAGCATCGAAGGCGCGCCCCCCGACTCCACCATTCCCATCCAGCATTGCCCGTTTGCCTGGCGCTGCACCCGCGCCTTTGACCGCTGCTGGCAGGAAGCCCCCGCCCTGCTCGACGTGGAAAAGAATCATCAGGCGGCGTGTTTCGCTGTCAGCGGAAGGGGAGGTTAGTATGGCGTCCACACCTTTGATCCGCGTGCAAGAACTCAAAAAGCATTTTTACATCCCGACTGGCTTTCTCGGACAAAAAAACATCGTCGTCAAAGCCGTGGACGGAGTTTCGTTCGACATCAAAGCAGGCGAGACACTGGGCATGGTCGGCGAAAGCGGCTGTGGGAAATCCACCACGGGGCGCGCCGTGCTTCAACTTCACAAGCCGACTTCAGGCAGAGTCTTCTTCAACGACAAGGATTTGACCACAGCCTCGGCGGAGGAACTCCGCGTTCTACGGACGAAATTCCAGATGGTCTTTCAAGACCCGTACGCCTCACTCAATCCGCGTCACAGCGTCGGCGCGATCATCGCCGAACCGCTGGTCATTCATGGCATCATGAGCGGAAGCGAACTGCAAGACCGCGTGACCGAACTGCTTGAACTCGTAGGGTTGAACCCCGCCTACCGCAACCGCTTCCCGCATGAGTTTTCAGGCGGACAACGCCAGCGCATCATGATTGCCCGCGCCTTGTCGGTGAAACCTGACTTCATCGTTTGCGACGAACCCATCTCCGCGCTGGACGTTTCGATTCAGGCGCAGGTGGTCAACCTGTTACAGGAGTTGCAGGAAAAATTGGGCGTGGCGTACCTGTTCATCGCCCACGACCTGAGCATGGTCAAGCACATCTCGCATCGCGTGGCGGTGATGTATCTCGGCAAAATGGTGGAACTGGCAGAGCGCAAGGATTTGTTCGAGAACCCGATCCATCCCTACACCCAATCCCTGACCTCAGCGGTGCCGATTCCTAACCCAAAGTTGGAGCGGCGGCGACAGCGAATCATCCTCAAAGGCGAACCGCCAAGCCCCGCGAACCCACCTTCGGGCTGTGTCTTCCATCCGCGCTGTCCGATTGCAAAGGAGATTTGCAAGGTCGAAGCGCCACCGTTTGTAGAAACTCAACCTCGACATTTCGCCGCCTGCCATTTCGCCGAGTCGCAAATCGAAAACAAAATCACCAAAGACGCGCCGATTTATTAATCCCTGGCTCTGTCGGGGGCTAAGCCCCCGACAGAGCGTCTGCGGAAGGAAAGATGAAAACAATCAACGAAACTGTGGATGTGGTGATTGCTGGCGGCGGGACGGCGGGTCACATTGCCGCGATACAAGCGGGAAGACTTGGCGTGAAGACCTCGGTCATCGAAGCGGGAACCATGCTCGGCGGCACGATGACTGCTGGCGGCGTGTACATGCCCAACCACTTCTTCAACACAAAAGGCGCGGTGGTGCAGGGCATCCCCTGGGAACTGTATGCCAAGTCGAAGCAAATCGAAGGGCTCCCCGTCCCCGACCACCGCAAGCGCAGACCAATGGAAACGCCAGGCTATTACAGTTACATCAACGTCCCCATCTATGCCGCGCTCGCCGAAGAAGAAGCGTTGAAAGCGGACGTGGTTTTGCACTACCACGAGTTCATTGCCGAAATTCAAGCCGTCGGCGACTGGTGGGAAATCATTTCCTTTGGGCGCGGCGTGAAGCGGGTGACAAAGGCGAAGGAAATCATCGATTGCAGCGGCGACTCGGACGCGGTGCGCATCCTAGGCTTGAAGGTCTTGAAGTCGAAGGTCTCGCAGCCTGGCACGCTCCAGTACAAAATCGAAGGCATCGAACACGAGCAAATCTGGAAAGAGGAAGTGCAAAAAATCTACGAAGAAGCGATGGAGAGTGGCATCCTGCAAAAAGGCGACTGGGCGTATCCCAACCTGGAGCCGTTCCAGTATTACCTCGCCCACGGCGGACACAATGCCACGCACATCTATGACGCCGACACCTCCGACGCAGACGGGCAGACCCGTGCCAATATCGAAGGCAAGGAACGCATGTTGCGGATATTCAAGTTCGTGCGCGAGTCCATTCCAGGCTGTGAGCGAGCGACTCTCAAAATGATGGCTCCGTATGCGCTGGCGCGGGAGACCTATCACACGCTCGGCGAGTACATGATCGAAGGCGAGGACTTTCTCAAGGCAACCGACTTCGAGGACAAGGTCTGCAACGCCTTCAACTATATCGATATGCACAGTCAGGAGACGGGCTGCGAAGTCCAGTTTCTTGAGTCGGAAGACCTGTTGCCCAAAGTCCCATTCCGCGCCTTGATTCCCAAGGACAGCAGGCGCATCACGGTGGCGGGTAGGAATGTCTCTGCCAGCCGAGTCGCGTTTGCGGGCATCCGCGCCCAATGTACCTGCATGGCAATGGGACAGGCGATGGGCGCGGCGGCGGCGCTGGCGGTCCAACGCGGCGTGGCTTCGCGTGAAATCGACAGCAGGGATATTGTCGCCGTGACGGTGGAGCATGGCGCGGTTCCTGTGTAAATTTTGTAGTAACGACTTTAGTCGTTTTTTTACAAAGCAAGAGCGACTGAAGTCGCCACTACTTTATTAAAGGAATAACAAATGAAACACATTACTGAAGCAGCAAGGCAAGTCCCCGTGATTGCGGAGACGGAGGTATTGGTAGTCGGCAGTGGTCCTGGCGGATTGGCGGCGGCGTTGGCATCTGCTCGCGAAGGCGTGGACACCATGCTCGTCGAACGGTTTGGTTGTTTTGGCGGCAACATCACCGCCGTCGGCGTCGAAGGTATTGCCTGGTATCGCAAGGAAGGCACAGTGGATACCGAAGGCATTGGCATTGAATTCGAACAGAGATCAAAGTCAATGGGAGCAACCAGCCCCGAGCCGCAGTCGAACAGCGAAGCCATCAACGCGGACATGTTCAAGCATGTGGCGGATGTCATGGTACAGGAAGCGGGGATTCATCCGCTGTTGCATAGCGTGGTGATTGATACGATTGTCGAGGATGACCAAATCAGAGGCGTCATCCTCCACAACAAGTCGGGGCGGCAGGCAATCCTGGCAAAGCGCGTGATTGACGGCTCGGGCGACGCCGACCTCGCGGTTTTCGCGGGCGCGCCCACCCGCAAGACTCCGAAGGAAGAGATGTTGCCCGTGACGGTGATGTTCTCCTGTTCGGGTGTACACAAAAAACGCTTCCTCGAATATGTGAAGGAAAACCCGTCCACCTACAAGGATTGGGGCAAGAATTGGGACATCCAAAAGGGCGGTAAGGAAGACGACATGTTTAGCCCATACCTTGAAAAGCCCTTCGACCGTGCGCGCGAAGAGGGCGTCATTCCGTCGGGATTGAAAAGCATCGGCGGCACATGGAGCGCGATTTCGGATTCGGGCGAAGCCACCTACCTCAACATGATTCACATGACCGAGTATGACGGCTCCGATGTTCACGACTTGACTAAAGCCGAAATGGAAGGACGTTTTCAGGCGTTGCAAGCAATCAAGGCGATGAACCGTTTTCTGCCTGGTTTCGAGGAAGCCAAACTCCGCACCTACGGCATGACCCTCGGTGTACGTGACACGCGCAAAATCGTCGGGCGCTACGATCTGACCGAATCCGATGTCCGCAACCAGGGGCGTTTCGAGGATTCGATTGGCATTTTCCCCGAATTCATCGACGGCTACAACGTACTCGTTTTGCCGACGACGGGGCGATATTTCCAAATCCCCTACGGCGTTCTCGTTCCGCAGAAAATCGGCAACCTGCTGGTGGCGGGGCGCAGTATCGCAGGCGACAAAATCTCCCATGCCTCGGTACGCAACATGATGTGCTGCGCGGTCACGGGTCAGGGGGCGGGCGTGGCGGCGGCAGTCTCGGTCAAGGACGGCGTATCCGTCGGCGAAGTCAATATCAAACATGTGCAATCTGCGCTGCAAAAACAGGGCGCGAGAATCTATTAGACGATGGACGGTGGACAGTGGACGGTCTTCGGTCTACCGTCCACCGTCCGCCATCAACAAAGGAGAATCCAATGAATACTTATTCCGACTTGAACACCCCTGAAAGAATCCTGCTGGGACCGGGACCAAGCATGGTCCCATCCCGCGTACTCCGCGCCATGGCTCACCCGCTGGTGGGTCACCTCGACCCGAAGTTCATCGAACTGATGAAGGAAGTGCAGGAGTTGCTGCGCTACACCTTCCAAACCAAAAACCAGATGACCCTGCCTGTCTCTGGCACGGGCAGCGCAGGCATGGAATCCACTGTTGCCAATTTGCTGGAGCCAGGCGATACCATCATGATCGGCGTCAACGGCTATTTTGGCGACCGCCTGTGCGACATGGCGAGCCGCTACGGGGCGATAGTCAATCGGCTGGATAAACCCTGGGGCGACGTTTTCACACCCGAGGAGATTGACGCAGAATTGAAGAAGAAGCCCGCAAAGGTGGTGGCGGTTGTCCACGCGGAAACCTCGACGGGCGCGTTGACTTCGCTCGAAGGAATGGCAGAGGTTGTCCACAAGCATGGCGCTTTGTTATTGGTGGATTGTGTCACCTCGCTTGGCGGCATCCCGCTCAAGATTGACGAATGGGACATCGACATCGCCTACAGCGGCACGCAGAAATGCCTGAGTTGCCCGCCCGGGCTGAGTCCCGTCACCATCGGCGCGCGCGCCCGCGAAGCCTTCCACCAGCGCAAGACCAAGGTCGCCAACTGGTATCTCGACATGACCATGCTCGAACATTACTGGGGCGACGAACGGACCTATCATCACACCGCGCCCATCAGCATGAACTACGCCCTGCGTGAAGCTCTGCGCCTCGTCATGGAGGAGGGATTGGAAGCCCGCTACCAGCGTCACCGCGAAAACAGCCAAATGTTGTGGGATGGACTGGAAGACCTCGGCTTGAAGTTGATCGTCCCCATCGAGCGCCGCCTGCCCTCGCTGACGACGGTTGCCATCCCCGATGGAGTGAAGGATATGGAAGTCCGCAAGCGCCTGCTCGATGAATACAATATCGAAATCGCGGGTGGCTTTGGTCCCTTCAAAGGCACGGCATGGCGCATCGGGCTGATGGGCTACTCCTCGCGCAAGGAAAACATCGTGCTTTTGTTGTCGGCGTTGCAGCGGCTGTTGAAGTAATTACTGTTATCTACCGTCCCGAAGGTTTGCTCGAAAAACAGTCTGAATTGCGAGAACCTTCGGGACGTTCTGCCTGAAGTTTGGATATAATCATCACATGGAGAACGGATGATTCGCGCGCGATTGCTCATCGGGTTTGTGCTGGTTGCCCTGTTGCCCGTCATCGGCGTGGGAATCAGCACTTACCTTGTCAGTTATCAAAACGGACGCCAGCAATCCATCGACCGCCTCGAATCGGTCGCCGCGCGCAAGGAACTGGCGATTCAGGTCTGGGTGCAATCGCTGGAGCAGGAATTACAAGTCGCTTCCCAAACCGATTACTCCCCAAAACTCATCAGCAACGCCTTGAAGTTGTCGAACGAAGAACTGTACTACACCTGGTACAACGACCTGGTGCGAAAACGCTTGAAATACTTCGTTGACCAATCCGCGCAATTTGAGGAAATGTTTCTGGTCAACAACAAAGGCGAAGTGGTCGTCTCGACCCACGTTGAAAGGGAGCCAAAAAGTTACAGCGAATTCATTGTTTACCCCGCCGAGTTGACCGCCTCGTATGCCCAATTTCCTTTTCTTTGGGAAGCGCAAAACGTCCCGACCTTCGACCAAGCGGACGCTGGTTTCGCCTTTGTCCTCATCCCGCTCAACAAGGAGGATGGACAATTCATCGGTGCGATTGGCGGCAAAGTGGACATCGCCGCCCTGCATGAAATTTTGAACGAGAAGACGGGGTTGGGCGATACGGGGCAGGCTTACCTTGTCAATTGGGATTATGCCCTGCTTTCGGGAACGGGCTTTTCCCAAACCCAGGATTTAGGGTTGGTGGAATCGGACGGTATCCACAGGGCAATCGAACAGGCTTCAAGCATTGCGGGCAATTACATCAGCCCCAGTGGCAGGAACGTCGTCGGCGTTTATCGCTGGCTGCCAGATTTGAAAATCGTCCTCGCGGTGGAACAGGATTCGGCCGAGGTCTTTCAGGCGGTCTCCGCCAACACAACCATCAACCTCGTCATTGCCTTCATCGCCCTGGTTGTGGCTGTGGTCGCCGCCCTGTTCATGACCCAGAACATCGCCAACCCCATCACCGAACTGGCGAAGACCGCCTCGCACATCGCCGAGGGCGACCTCGAACCGATGGCGAAGGTTGTGCGCGAAGACGAGGTCGGCGCCCTTGCCCGCGCTTTCAATAGCATGACGGCACAAATCCGCGACCTGATTAATTCCCTCGAACAACGCGTTCAGGAACGGACTCACGAACTGCGCGAAGCAAATACGGCGCTGGAACAAAGGGCGCTGCAACTGGAAACTAGTGCGCAGGTGGGGCGTGAAATCACCTCCATCCTCGACATCGATGTTTTACTGAATCGCGTCGTCGAGTTGATTCAAGACGCTTTCGGTTATTATCACGTCCAAATCTTTTTGCTCGAACAGGACACGCGGCAATTCGTCATGGGAGCCAGCAGCGGCAGTCGAACCAGCCAACGCCAGCGGCTCGACTTTGGCGGGAACAGCATCCACAACGAAGCGGCGCAAAGCGGAAAAATCCAACTAGTGCGCGATACGCGAAAGCATCCCAATTTTTCATTTGACGAGGAATTGCCCGAAACCCGCTCCGAACTGGTCATCCCCCTGAAGATTGGTTCCCGCGTCATCGGCACGCTTGACGTTCACGCCTCGAAAGCGGACGCGTTTTCCGAGGAAGACATGCTGGTCATCCAAAGCTTGGGCGACCAGATTGCGGTGGCAATCGAAAATGCCAACCTGTACAACCAAAGCAAGAAACTTGCCGTTTTGGAGGAACGCAACCGCCTCTCGCGCGAACTGCACGATTCGGTCACGCAGTCGCTTTACAGTTTGGTGCTTTTCACCGAAGGCTGGCGGCGCATGTTGAAGAAGGGCAACGGCAAAACTGTGGAGGAATATCTCGGCAGGATTGGCGAAATCGCCCAGCAATCTTTGAAGGAAATGCGGCTGTTGATTTTGGAACTGCGCCCGCCGCTGCTGGAACAGGAAGGTTTGGTAGGCGCGTTGAAGAAGCGGCTCGACACGGTGGAAAAGCGGGTCGGCATCGAAGCGCGGGTGGTGATGGAAGACTTCATCGAAATCCCCCCGCTTGTGGAAGAGGAACTCTACTGGATTGCGCAGGAGGCGTTGAACAACGCCCTCAAGCACGCCCGCGCCACACAGGAAACCGTGCGCATTTTCGCACAGGACGACGCCATTGTGCTGGAGGTCGCAGATAACGGCAAGGGTTTCAGCGTCCGCACCGTCGAGAAGGCGGGCGGCATGGGCATGAGCAATATGCGCGAACGCGCCAGAAAGATCGACGGCGTGCTAACCGTCCGCTCGAACCTGGGCAAGGGTACAATCATCAAAGTCATCGTTTCGCACCCGACACCCCAACCACTGGAAGCGTGAAGTCGAGGAAGACAGACATGGAAAAATCGAAAATCATCCGCGTATTGATTGCCGACGACCATCCCATCATTCGGGACAGTCTGCGGACGCTGATCAGCACCGAACCGAACCTGAAACTTGTGGGCGAAGCGGTGGACGGAGAGGAAGCTGTCCGCAAAACGTTGAAACTGAAACCCGATGTCATCCTGATGGATTTGGTCATGCCCGTCAAGGATGGGTTGCAGGCAATCAGCGAAATCAAAAACGCCCTGCCTGACATTTCGATTCTGGTGCTGACCAGCTTCTCGGACGAGGATAAGGTCTTCCCCGCCATCCGCGCGGGTGCGTTGGGCTATTTGTTAAAAGACTCATCGCCGCAGGAATTGTTGAAAGCAATTTACGATGTGCATCGCGGCGAAGCGTCTCTGCATCCGAGTATCGCCATTCAGTTGATTCGTGAAATCAACCGTCCCTCGGATTTGCCTCCTGTCGAGAATCCGCTCTCGGAGCGGGAACTGGAAGTACTGAAACTGGTGGCGCAGGGGTTGACGAATCAGGAAATTGCCGCGCGTCTCGTCCGCAGCGAATGGACCATCCGCACCCATGTGAGAAATATTTTGGGGAAACTTCATCTTGCCAATCGTACCCAGGCGGCATTGTTTGCACTAAGGGAGGGGTTGGCGGAGTTCGAAGATAAGCAATGAAGAATAATGAGAGTATGTCAAGTCGTGAGACCTGACATACTCTCATCTAAATTATCCCGCATGCAATTTTTTCAGGAACACAAAGAAGTCAAAATAGTTGACTAGTTCTCGCCTTTCCAGAATTTGTCATCTGTATCCTTGATCTCCGCCATTTCGCCCGTGGCGATGAACACCGTGCGTTCGCAGATGTTGGTCACGCGGTCGGCGACGCGCTCGAGGTTGTGAGCCGTCCACAAGAGCCAGTTGGCGCGCTCAATGGACTTGGGGTCCTGAATGATGATGAGCATCAACTCACGATAAACCTGGTTGTAGAGCGCATCCACTTCGTCGTCATCCATGGGAATGGCTTTTGCAGCTTCGACATCTTCATTGACAAAAGCGGTCAGCGAGCGATGCAGCATGTTCGTCCCAATCTGTGCCATGCGCGGGATATCGATCAGCGGCTTGAGCAGGGGTTCCTCTCCCATGCGGATGTTGATGTTGGCGATGCCCTTGGCATAGTCGCCCATGCGCTCAAGTTCGGAGATGATTTCCATGCTCGACGCCAGCAGGCGCAAGTCGTGCGCCATGGGCTGCTGGGTGGCGATCAGGATCATCAACTGCTTTTCGATGTCGAATCGCTTTTTGTTGATCTCCCTGTCTTCGTCGATGATCTTCTCGGCACCTTTCATATCGCGCTTCTTCAACACCTCCACCGAAGTGATAATGGCGTGTTCCACCATCGAACCAAGCAGGAGTACGTCATCCTTTACTTCTTGTATTTCGTGTTCGAATGTTTTTCGAATCATAAGACCTCTTTTTTTGTCATTGTACTATTGTCCATTAAATTCGGCGATGGTCCTTTGCGGGTATGCCCTGTTCATTCAGCCAGAGACGCAGACGCGCTTCGATTTGGTCTCGCACACGGCGGGTGGACTCAAGACGGGATTTTTCGTCACCAGTAAATTTGGCGGGATCGTCGAAGGGCCAGTGCTCGTGACTTCCCATGCTGAGGAACACGGCGGGACAATTCTCCTCGGCGTTGGCGCAGACCGTGATGACATACCCAAAGTTGACTTTGCCCAGATACTCCGTCACCGACTTAGACCACTGATTCGAAATATCGATCCCGACCTCGTTCATGACCTGCGCGACCTCGGGCAGGATACTGCCCTTCGGGTTCGTCCCCGCGCTGAAAACTTCAAAGTGATCCCCTGCCATCGCGCGCAAGAGTCCCTCCGCCATCTGGCTGCGGGCTGAATTGCCTGTGCAGAGAAAAATTACTTTTGGTTTGTTCATGGTTTTCTCCTTTGGAAAGGTAGTCAAGTACACAGGTAGACAGGCACACATGTTTACGTGTCTACTTGTTTACCTGTTTCCTGTCTACTCTCTTACCCAAACCTTCCCGTCACATAATCCTCTGTGCGCTTGTCGCTCGGACGGGTGAAAATGTTCTTCGTCTCGTCGAATTCGATCACGCCGCCGGAGCGCTGGTCGTCGATCATCATCATGGCGGTGAAGTCGGAGGCGCGCGCCGCCTGCTGCATGTTGTGGGTGACGATGATGATGGTGTAGTTCTTCTTGAGTTCCTGCATCAGTTCCTCGATGCGCAGCGTGGAAATTGGGTCGAGCGCCGAGGCGGGTTCATCCATCAAAATGATATCGGGCTGGATGGCGATGGTGCGGGCAATGCATAAGCGCTGCTGCTGACCGCCGGAGAGGGCATACGCGCTCTGTTGAAGTTTATCTTTAACTTCATCCCACAGGGCCGCGTTGCGCAGGGATTGCTCCACCAGTTCATCCATTTTGCCCTTGAAGCCGTTGATGCGCGCGCCCCAGGCGATGTTTTCGTAAATGGATTTTGGAAAGGGATTCGGTTTTTGAAAGACCATGCCGATCTTGCGGCGGACTTCCACCGGGTCGATGTTTTTGCTGTAAAGGTTTTGTCCCTGCAGGAGCAATTCGCCTGTGGCGCGGCAACCCGGCACGAAGTCATTCATGCGGTTGAAGGCGCGTAATAGCGTGGATTTGCCGCAGCCCGAAGGTCCAATGATGGAGGTAATCTTCTTCCTCTCGACCTTCATGCTGACCCCTTTTACAGCCGTAAAACTGCCGTAATGGATGGAGAGATCGTTTGTTTCGATTGCGTAATTATTTTCCATGTTTCACTTCCAAGAATATGAGGAGATTACCATCTGCGCTGGAAAC
>JACRBJ010000037.1 GCA_016234555.1 Chloroflexota bacterium
GGTCAATTCTGTGATCAAACGCAAGTTTGGTGATACCATCCGTTCTCGAAAGACACAACTTCAGAACCGCGAGCCGATTATCAAGGCCTTGGTCTACAACATTCATCGCTAGTTCACATTATCTTTGCAACAGAGCAATTTCACGTCCATATCTGAGTCGTATTCCTGCGCAGGATATGCTGCTCGATGTACCTGAGCTTCCGTCGGTGGACAACAGCAAACATTCCGATGCTTTATACGCTGCATATCCCTGCGCCACGCGTTGCGCCAAAGGGACGTATGGATTGGTGTATTTTCTGCAAGCGGAACAAAGCCTGCGTGTGGATTTGAGTTGTCTTTCGGGCAGGGTCAAAGCCGGGTGGTTTGACCCGCGCAACGGCAAGTTTCACGATGTGGTGAATATCCAAATTAAATTGTGACTTTTACTTCCCCCATTGCCGGACCAGACTGGGTACTGGTTTTGGACGACGTCGCGTTATCTACTCCTCTGCCAAGGCCTCCGCCGTCGTCTGGTCGGTGATGAGTACGTCGATCAGTTTTCCTCGCAGAGCAGCACGGATGGGGTTGACTTTGTTCGCGCCGCCTGCCACACCCACAACACGTGGGATTTTGCGCAACTGGTCGAGGTCAATGCCGATGATGCGCTCGTTCAATTCCACTTGCACCGGCTGACCGTCAGCATCGATAAAGCGGTTGGCGATGTCGCCGACTGCGCCGTTGGAAATTGCCTCATCGAGATCGGACTGGGTCAGGATGGTTTCATCGCGGACAGAGATGGAGTAGGAGTTAAGCGAACCGACGCCAACAAATGCCAAGGTAATGCCGGGCAACAGGTTCATCGCTGTGCGGACATGTTCATCCATCAGGTAGACTTCGCAGGTCTGTTTGCTATGGACGACGCCAGGGGCGGGCAACAGGGCAAGTTTGCAGGAGAGCGTGCGTGCCATTTGATGGCATAACTCAGTGGCATGTGACTCGGATTCCGGTTTTCCGATTCCACCCGTCATCTGGACGATGCACAAATTTGGATATTTTTTAGGTTCAAGTGCAGCGACCATGCCGCGGATGGTATATCCCCATGAAACGCCAACAATATCATTGGGGTCCACGACCCGGAACAGGTAATTGGCAGCTGCGGCGCCAAGCTCACGGGCGATCATCTGAGGGGAATCCTGAACAGGCACATCCGTGACGATTACTTCCTCGACTCCGTACTTCTCCTCGATTTTTGATTCCAGCGAGGCGTAAATACCAGTTGGCGGCACGACCACGATTTTGACAACTCCCTCTTCCCGTGCCTGAGCCAGAAGGCGGGAGATCGTCGAACGGGAGATATGTAGGCGTGTAACAATTTCATCCTGATTGAGGTTGTCTTCGTAATAGAGTTTGCTGACCTTGGTGAGCAGGCGGAAGTCTATTTTATTCTTGGCGCGTGGCATAATGAATTCCTCTGGAAATTGTCATGTATTATACAGCCGGAAAAAGGATAGAGCGAAACAACAGACCTTGATCTTGAATTTGCATCTTATATCGCGCATTTTAGATGACTTCAGAGCCAAATTCGAAGTGAAATACGATAGCTTTTTGGGCATAACGTGCTCATGGTCGGCTCGCCCGGCGCGGGGAAAACCCTACTTGCCCGCGCCCTGCCCGGCATCCTTCCCGAAATGAGCATCGACGAATCTTTGGATGTGACTCGAATCTACTCGGTGGCTGACCAGCTTCCAGCGGAGACTCCGCTCATTCGCCATCTTCCGTTCCGGGCACCGCATCACACCATCAGCCACGCCGGACTCGTCGGCGGCGGAAACATCCCCAAGCCCGGTGAAATCTCCCTCGCACACCGCGGCGTGTTGTTCCTCGATGAATTTCCCGAATTCGGCACCCGCGTCCTCGAAGTCATGCGCCAGCCGATGGAAGACAAAGTTGTCACCATCGGCCGCGCCAAAGGCTCGCTAACTTTCTCCGCAAACTTTCAACTTATCGCATCTATTCCGGTTGCTTTTTCACTTCAGCATAGATCTCAATCAGGCTGACCTTGTTTTCATTCGCCAGACGGACGCAGTCATCGTATTCGGGCATGGATTGGATCACCTGCCCATTGATGATTTTCTGCTTCACCTTCACCTCGCCGTAGCGGGTGCTCACCAGACGAAAATCCCGTTGGGCTTCGTAACGGTGAATCGGCTGGACGCGCAGCCCGAGAGTGGTCGTCTCGCGCAGGATCAATTCAGCGAGGGTGGCTTCGTCCTGCCGTTTGGCAATGACTCCGAGCAGGGTGGCGGGTCGACTCTTCTTCATGTAGATGGGGGTCAGGTAAACGTCCAGCGCTCCCGCCGCGAACAACTTTTCCATCACGTGACCAAACACCTGCGGATTCATGTCGTCGATGTTGGTCTCGATCTGAACCATTTCAGAATTTCCATTGTTGATTGTCTCGCCGACGATCAGCCGCATGACGTTAGACCAAGGCAAGTCGCGTTTGCCCGCGCCAACTCCCAAGCCGGTGACGATCAGACTGGGACGCTCGAAGGTCGCCAAGGTTGCGAGGATTGCCGCGCCCGTGGGTGTGACCAGTTCAACTTGTGCTAGTGATGGGGTCAGCGGGGCGTGAGCCAGGCGAAGTACTTCCAGTGTGGCGGGAGCGGGAAGCGGCAGGACTCCGTGGTCGCTGTTCACCGTGCCAGCGCCATAAGGCAGAGGCGAGGCATACAAGCGTTCGATGCCCAGCGTTTCAAGCCCGATTACCGCGCCAACCACATCGACAATCGAATCGAGTGCGCCAACCTCATGAAAATGAACCTGCTCAATAGTTTCTCCATGGACTCGCGCTTCAGCTTCCGCCAGCAGGGTGAATATCCGTGCTGCGGTTTGCTTCACGTGTTCGGACAACTGGCTTGTGGACAGGATGTCGAGGATGTCTGCAAGGTGACGATGATGGTGGCTATGGGAAACAATCACTTCCAGCGACGAGGCGCGCAAAACGCCTTTGTGTGTTTCGCTCAATCGCAATTCGACCTTCTCACCCAGGTTCAGCTTGTCAATCCCTTCCTGCAAAACTTCCAGTGGAAGACCGGCGTCCAAAAGCGATGCGAGAAACATGTCTCCGCTGATTCCTGAAAAGCAATCGGCGTAGGCGATTTTCATTTCAGCACCTCATTCAAACTTCCCAACCGATAACCGTTGAGGTCAACCGAGACATACGTGAAGCCCATTGACTTGAAGTAGGCTGTCACCTCCTCCCGCATGGCAACCAATCGCTCGATCTCACCCGGGGCAACTTCCAATCGCGCCATTGCGCCATGATGGCGGACACGCACAACCTGAAATCCCCGTTCATGTAAATGACGCTCGCCTTGTGCCACCTGACGCAGTCCTTCGTGTGTAATTGGTGAACCATAGGGAAAACGCGTCGCCAGACAGGGCGCACTGGGTCGATCCCAGACCGAAAGTCCGAATGCCCTTGCCAGCGTGCGAATCTCGTTTTTGTTGAAACCCAATTCTTGAAGCGGGCTGACTGTGCCGGTCTCGGCAACAGCTTTTAGACCGGGTCGATAATCCAAAAGATCGTCGGCGTTGGAGCCTTCAACGAGCGCTGCAAAACCTTCCGCGGCAGCCAATTGTCCCAACTGGCGGAAGCGGGCAAGTTTGCAAACATAACAGCGATCCGATGGATTGGAAACAAATTCGGGATTGGAAAGATCGTCATATTCCAGGATACGTAGCGGAAAACCAACCTGCTCGGCCAACCCGCGGGCTGATTCGACATCATCGAGGGCCTCAACTGGCGAGCGGACGGTCACTGCCAGCATCCGTTCGCTCAAGACGCGATACGCCGCCGCGCACAGCAACCCGCTGTCGACGCCGCCCGAAAAAGCCACCACAACCGACTCCAGTTTTCTAAAATAGTCCAGCAGGGCCTCCCATCGAGATTTGAGATCCGGGGAAAGAGTGTTTTCCAAACTAATAAAATCCATTTTCAGCCTTTCATTTGATTGATGATACTTGCAAGGTAGCCCGCGCCGAAGCCATTATCGATGTTGACCACTGCCACGCCGCTGGCGCAGGAGTTGAGCATGGTCAGCAGGGCGGAGAGACCATTGAAGCTCGCACCGTAGCCGACACTGGTTGGCACGGCGATGACCGGCGCGGAGACCAACCCACCCACCACGCTGGGCAGGGCGCCGTCCATGCCGGCAACCACCACGATCACATTTGCCTGCCAGAGTCTATCGGTCTGACCAAGCAGGCGGTGAATGCCAGCCACGCCCACGTCAAACATGCGCTCGACGGCGTTACCCATCAACTCGGAGGTGATGGCGGCTTCTTCCGCCACCGGCATGTCGGCTGTGCCAGCCGTCACCACCAGCACGCCGGGACGTTTCTCCGCCGGAGCAGAGCGATCCAGCACGAGCAGTCGCGGCAGGGGATGGTAGTTCAGTTCTGGCAACTCGGCATGTATTTCGTCCGCCATAGCCTTGTCCACGCGGGTCACCAGCACCTTATCGTTGCGTTCGGAGAGACGCCGCACGATGGAGACGATTTGTACGGGTTGTTTTCCCTGCCCAAAGACAACTTCGGGGAAGCCGTTACGCAGGGAGCGATGGTGGTCGAGCGTGGCAAAGCCATCGAGGTTCTCGAATGGAAGATGGCGCAACTCGCCCAAGGCGGCGTCCACGTCAACCTGTCCCAGCCGGACTTGTTCCAATAAAAGCTTGAGTCTGTCTATTTGCATGATCTTTGTACCTGTCAAAAGCGATTGAAACGATTATATGCGACAAAAGTTTTCATAAATGGCATGGTGTATAATCGGCAGCGAGTAATATCATCCAATGATTCAGGGAAGTGTATGCGATGAAAGACCCAACCGATTACAATGTCCGCGCAGTGGAACGGGCGCTGCAAATTCTGGAATGTTTCGATAACGAGCACCCCGAAAGAGGTATTTCGGAGATTGCACAGGCGGTGGAATTACACAAGGCAACTGCTCATCGAATTGTGACTACGCTTGTTAATTACGGATACCTTGAGCGGGCAGATGATGGGCAGAAGTACCGCCTTGGGTTGGAGTTGACGAACCTGGGGTTCAAGGTGATCCACCGCATGGATTTGCGGCGCGAAGCGCTTCCCTACATGAAGCAATTGGTGGAGCAATGGGACGAGACCTGCGACTTGAGCGTATTCGACCGGGGCAGCGTCCTTTACATTGAGGTACTTCGGGGAACTCGGGCGTTGACAGTGGCTGCGGCAGTTGGTCAGCGCCTGCCAGCTTATTGTACTGCCAGCGGCAAGTTGTTTTTAGCTCACCTGCCGCCCGGTGAGTTGGACGCCGTCCTAAACCAACCCATGATTACCTACACGAAGCATACCGTTATATCTCCGGATGAAATCCGCAAGGAGTTGGAAGTCATTCGCAATCAGGGATATGCGATCGACAAGGAAGGGTTTGAGGTGGGAGTTTGTGCCGTAGCCGCTCCCATCCATAATCGCAAAGGGACTGTGATCGCGGTAATCGGAAGTCCCAGCCCGACCACCCGCATGATGCCCGAGCGTGTTGCCGAGATGGCAGAATCTTTCAAGGAAGCCGCGCGGGGAATATCCCACCGCATGGGATACGACAAGTAGAAGAGAAGATGTCGGGTTAATTCGGCACCCCTGATGAGCACAAGAATCATCAGGGGTGTTTTCAAAAAGGAGAAAAATGGGACAGTACTGCTCTGTACAGTTCTGCCTCAGAATCCCAAATCGTGTCCTGCCAGCTTTAGTTCCTGTTGCAATGCTTGCAGGGCTTTTTGTACACCGGGGGTGATTTCCACGCCTTCAGACTGGACGCGTTGTGTGTTGTAATATTCTTTCTCGCCAGCCGTGTAGATGCGGGATTGTCCGGGGACCTTGGGCGATTCGCGCAGTTCGCGCATGATGTTGCCAGTGACCTTCTTGAACTCAGCCAACGGGAGGAAGAATTCTACGTTCATTGCAAGGAAGAAGTGACCGATGCGCAGGAATTGCGGCTTGCCCTCGGCGTCGGTGTCGGTCAGCCCCCAGAGATAAGTGCCATTCTGGAAGGAAGCGGACAGGATTTCGACCAACGTTGACAGCCCATAGCCTTTGTGTCCACCCATCAGTTCGCCCATCCCGCCGACGGGGAGTAGAGCAACATTCCCCAAGTCCATTTCCTTGATCATATTGTTGCTGTCGGTGACGGAAACACCTTCCTGATTGACCACCCAACCCTCAGGGACGGGTTTGCTGGCTCGGGCTGCGATCTCGATCTTTCCGCGTGGAGCGACCGAGGTGGCGGCGTCGAACATGTAGGGGAATTCTTCATCGGTGGGGGCGGCGACCGCTATCGGGTTGGTCCCCAGCATGGGTCTGGTACCAAACGTCGGGGCGGTGGAGGGGTGGGCATTGGTCACGCTCATGCCGAACATGCCTTCCTTCGCCGCCATCAAGGGATAATATCCTGCCACGCCATAGTGACTGGAATTGCGGACGGCAACAGCGCCTAATCCGAATTTTCGCGCCTTCTCGATTGCCATGTTCATCGCTTTGTAGCCGACCACCATACCCATCCCGTTGCCGCCATCGAGGACTGCGGTGGTGGGTGTATCCTTGACCACGGTAATGTTTGTAATGGGAAGTTGAAGACCTCGCCTCATGCGCTCGTAATACATCTTCAAATGGGCGATGCCGTGGGAGCGCACCCCCCACAAGTCGGAAGTAATCAACACATCGGCGATGATTTTGGATTCATCCTGGGGGACTTTCATCGCCACCAGGGCTTCCACCATGAAATCAACCAGTTTTTGGACGGGGACGTATACACTTTTTTCTGACATGGTTCACTCCGTATTAAGTTTTATTCCTGAAACATTTTTCCGGGGTTCAGGATGTTTTGCGGGTCGAGCGCCCGCTTGATGTTTCGTTGGACGTCGAGCGAGATGGATCCCAGCGCTTTTTCGAGATAGGGGCGTTTCAGCACCCCGACGCCATGTTCACCTGAGAGTGTGCCCCCCAACGCGAGCGCCGCTTCGAATTCTTCGGCAACCATTTGCTCGACTTTTTTCCACTGCTCCGGGTCGCGCTTATCAAACAGGATATTCGGATGCAGGTTGCCGTCACCCGCATGACCAAAGATCACAATCGGCAAGCCGTATTTGGCGCTGATTGCACGCACACGTTGCACCATTTCCGGGATGGCACTGCGCGGCACGGTGACATCCTCTCCAAGTTTGTTTGGTGCTTTGCGAGCCAGTGCTGGGGAAATTGAGCGACGCGCTTTCCACAGGTTGGCGCGCTCTGTCTCGCTTTGAGCGGTCTTGACCGAGTGGGCGCCGGTGTCTTGACAAATTTTTGCAGCGGCTTCGATCTCGCTTAAGACGTTTTGCTCATTCGCGCCGTCAGTCTCGATGATGAGCGAGGCTTCGACATCTGTATTCAGTCCAAGTTTCATGGCTTCTTCGATGCAGATGATGGCAGTCTGATCCATCAACTCCAGCGAGGCAGGGACAATGCCCGCGGTGAGGATGGCGTTGACCGTGCGTGAGGCGTCGTGTAGAGATGAAAATTCAGCGAGCGCCGTCTTGGCATAACGAGGCTTGGCGACCAGCCGTAACAAGGCCTCAGTGATAATCCCCAGCGTTCCTTCGGAACCGGTGAACAGCCCGTTCAGGTCGTAGCCGGTCACATCTTTGATGGGTTTGCCGCCAGTTTTCAGGATTCGCCCGTCAGCGAGAACGATGGTCAAGCCCAGCACGTAATCGCCAGTCACGCCGTATTTCAGGCATCGAGGTCCGCCCGCGTTGCAGGCAATGTTCCCGCCGATGGTCGAGTGGCGGATGCTGGAGGGGTCGGGCGGGTAGAAAAGCCCGACTTTTTCCACCGCTGCTTGCAGGTCGGCAGTGACGATACCAGCCTCGGCGCGGATGGTGGCGTTTTCGGTGTCAATCTCCAAAATGTGATTCATGCGCGTCAGGCTGATCACGATCCCGCCGCTCGTGTTTGGGATGGAACCAGCCGCCAGTCCAGACCCCATGCCACGCGCCACGATCGGCACGCGCATCTCAGCGGCCAGCTTAACTACTTCGCTGACCTGTTCAGTTGTGGCGGGTAACACTACCAGGTCAGGGCGGCTTTCGGCGAATGTGCCATCGTAACTGTACACAGCCAGGTCTTCCGGCGTGCTCAACACATAGTCCTTGCCAATGACCTTTGTCAGGCGTTCGATTAATTTTCTGTCCATAATGCTCCCGTTGTCCATCTACTCTTTGTAGGCTTCATCCAACAACGTAATTGGATGCACAACCCGCACGCCCAATCCATGCTTCTGGATGCCGGTGTTCAATTGCATCTGGCAGCCGGGACAGCCCGAAGCGACGATCTGGGCTTTTGTGTCGGCGAGATTGCCCATTTTGCGCGCCAGCACCTGAAGCGACGTTTCGTAGTGGGTGATCAGTTGACTGCCAGCTGAACCGCAGCACCAATCTGCTTCGGGCAGTTCGACGAAATCAAGCCCGTCGATGAGATTCAAAATCTCGCGCGGTTGTTTCCAAACCTTTTGCGCGCGGCGCAGGTGACACGGGTCGTGATAGGTGACCCGCGCTTCGACGCGTCCCTTCGGTTTTTCAAGCGGGATTTCGGTTAGGTACTCGCTGATATCCCGAACTTTGCTGCTGAACTTCTCAGCCCGCTCCGCCCACTCAGGGTCGTCCTTGAGATAAGCGCCGTATTCCTTTAATGTCGAGCCGCAGGTGGCGCAGTCGGTGACAATGGTCTCCAATTCAGATTTCTCGAAAACAGCGATGTTGTGTTTGGCGTGTTCACGTACCAGGTCGAGACGTCCGTAACCATGCGCGGGCATTCCACAACAAACGACTTCATTGGGCGTGGTCACTTCGCAGCCGTTGCGGCTCAACACTCGCACCGTTGCTGCGCTTTCCTCGGCAAAGAGCAGGCTTTGAGCGCAGCCGAGGAAGAAGCCGACCTTGCGTTTTGTCTCTCCCTTTGCGGGGGTGACAGTCGGCAGCACCTGGCGCAGCGGACGTTGGGGCAGGCGTGGGAGCATGGCTTCCATGTCGCGCAACTGGTTTGGCAGAACACGCATCAACCCAAGGGCATAGACCAAACGTCGAATGCCGAGATTCTGATAAATGCGAAGGGGCCAGGTCGCCGCTTCCATCCGCCACGGATGGGGGATTAGATTCTCGAAAAGAGTCTTCTTCCAACCTGAAGGCTCTTTCTGCTCCTGCACATGGCGCATCGCCAGCGACAACTCGGCGGGTTTGATGCCGACGGGGCAAATGTCATTGCAAGCCATGCAGGCAAAACAGCCGTACATCTGCTCGTAAAGATTGGGGCTGAGTTCGAGTTCGCCGTCCAGCCCTTTGCGAGCCAGCGCTACACGTCCACGGGGAGAGGAGGCTTCCTTGTAACTCTCCCGATACGTGGGGCAGACCGCAAGGCACAAGCCACAGCGGATACAGTTTAAATAATCGGTTTCAACAGGTCTTTCCAGATCAGTGAGTGAGTTCATAGTTTTCTACCATTCAGACATATCCAATAATGCTTTGATGATTCCATCCTCGTGCCGCTCGTACATCGTGAAAGCCTCCCCGGCTTCCCGAATTGGCAGGCGATGGGTTACCAACGATTCAAGTACTTTTCGATCTTCAAGGAAAACATCCAGCGCTTTCAACAGGTATTCGTCCCACGTGGGCGTGACGCAAGCCACCAGATGCGCATTCTTGCGGAAGAAGGTTTCATACTCGATGGCATAGACGTGATGATCCGGGACGCCAAATGCCATCACAGTTCCCTGCTGCCTAACCAAAGCCAGACAGTCGTTGAGCGTTTCCATTTGATGACCGACAGCTTCGACGCAAATATCGGGCGTGTCCCATCCCTTCGGGTTTTGACGCGCGCTGTGCAGGACTTCGATGCTGCGCATGGGAATCGTTTCGGTAACGCCCAATCTTTTTGCGGCTTCGCACCGTCCCTCAAGCGGATCGATGCCCACAATCCTTGCCGCCCCGCGTTTTTTCAGCATCCAACAAAAGAACAAACCAATCGACCCCAAACCAACCACCGCCACCGACTTGCCTTTCACATCCCCAAGTCGGTCAACGCCGTTGATTACCGTGGATAGCGGCTGAATCAGGCAGCTTGTCCCATCGTCGTTCCAGTCAGCGGGGATTTTGACGGTTTTGGCTGCCTGCACGACGAAGAACTCCGACAACCCCTGATCGCTTTCGGGAATGGCAACCACCTGGTCGCCGGGTTTGAACAAGCCCGATGAGCTTTCGATTACCTTTCCACAACATTCATGGATGGGCGCACCAACGGGCAGGGGATAAGATCGATGTCGTTTGCTGCCGGTAAAGAAGGGAATGTCGCTGCCGCACATCGAAACCCAACTCGGCTGGACGATAAAACGGTCCACGCCGGCAGTTTTGATGTCAGGCAAGGCTGCCTCCACCTGGGCAAAATATCGTGGTCTTACGACATGCAATGCTTTCATCTGCTTTGTCATTGCTTTATTTTTGGATGACGGGCAAAGTCAGCATGGCGTGGGGGACGATCAACACGTCGCAGTCTGATCCCAGTTTGGCGGCGGCAAGCGCGATGGCTTCGTCCATGGTTGCGGCGGGAATCATTTTGCAAGCCGCCACCAGGTCCGGGCATTCGCTTCCCACAATAATCACATTTGACTCTTCCAATACTTTCGCCATCACAAAGGCGCGCTGCTGTCCGGGCGGATAACCGTTCTTGCGGGCGTCATCGAGGATGTACTGGACGCTCGGCGCGTCGCGCATGGCTGCCAGAAAACGCTGCTCGCCAACACCTGTGCCGGCGCCTTCCTCGCAGCGCGCAGGAATAATGAAGAAGCCACCTTTGCGAACCACTGGAGTGGGGGCAAAGAAAAGGTAGGAAGGGGCGCGGCTTGCCTGGTAAAGGTTGGCATCCTTTGGGAAACCGACACCGCCGATTGCGATGTCATATTGATGGGGGATGGAAACCTCATAAATGGATTTGGCGAACTTGACCAAGTCTTGAAAGGCAAGTTCGGGGTCGCCAGCGGTTACACGCAATATCTGTTTGTCGTCGTCCAGCACAACGTTCAGGATAAAACGAAGTTTGGCGCGGCGCGCAGCTTCAGTGATCGCCTCGTGGAAGGGGTTGCCTTCGATCTTTCCCAGCCGTGTATCCGGATTATCAATAAAGGCTGGGCCATGTGTGTGGGCGATGAGCGCCTCCCCTGCCGCACCAACAGCGACGGTTTTCCGTCCGCCGGAATAACCAGCATATTGATGCGGCTCAACGATGCCGGTGGCGATCAACAGGTCAGTCTCCACTGCGGCGCGATGCAACAGGACCGGCACCCCGCCCGGCGTCACGCCCAAATCCACCAAAGCGGCAGGGTTCTGAGGCTCGTTGTCAATGACCCGGTAACGGGCGGCGATGTCCACTCCCAGCTTGGTTACTTTTTCCTCCTGTGTGGAAGATCGGTGCATCCCGATCCCGCAGAGCAGGGTGATATCTTCATCTTTTACACCCGCCTTTTCCAATTCCTTCAACAAGGCGGGGACCAGCAGGTGATCGGGGCTGGCGCGGGTGATGTCGGTAAACACAATGCAGACACGGTCGCCGGGTTTGGCAAGCTCGCGCAACGGCAGTGTCCCAACGGGATTGGCGAGCGCTTCCTTGATGGCACCCTCGACATTTTTCAGAGGTTTCGCCTCCTGCGAGACGGCGACTGCCACCTTCATGGTGGAAGGCAGGGAAAATTCCAAGCTGGATTTGCTGTACGGGATTTTGTAGGTCTGATTTTTCATGGCTTTTTCCTTGAGGGAGTAGTTCTCTACGTTATTTTACTGCCTGCAATTGATGAATTGTTACTTTAACGAGATATTGTTTTGTCTAGCGAAACAATATCTCGTCTGATGGAATTTTATACCTCCCCCTTGGAAAAGTCAAGTTACAAACATCATGGTGAATCTGTGCATTGAAAGTGACTTCGGAGCTGGTTTCATACAATGGAAGTAGTTGACATCAGGCGAAATATTTGCTACAATCTATTTATCAATAAACGAAACATTGTTTCATTCTACAAGACAAAAAAATATTCACTTACTTTTGGAGAAGCATAGATGAAAAAGTTACCGTTCGTCAAAGCGGCAGATGTCGAAGGTGAGTTCAGAACTCCCCCGCGTGTGTCCAAACTCCTGCTTGCGCCAAAGTTTGGGGGAGTTAACAACGTCTCGATGGGCATGAACATCACCGAGGTTGGCAGCATGATTCCGGACCATCAGCACGATGAATCTGAAGAGGTTCTTTTCCTTATTAGTGGACGCGCAAAGATCGTGATCGAAGGCGAAGGTGAGTGGGAGATCGGTCCCGAAACCGCCTTTTATTCCCCGCTTGGGAAGAAGCACCGTGTGGAAAACATTGGCGATGAGCCACTCAAAATCGTATGGTGTTATTGCCCACCATTGCCGGCGCACCGTTGAGATTTGTAAATCATTTTCTATAATGAAATAACATAAGGAGAGTAATATGTTCGAAGAGACCAGAAAGTATTTGAAGAAGATTGGCATGCCCGCAGGCGACGCGTTTGATATGCCGAGCTCGACACAACGTTTCCCGGATGGCGCAGCTTATCGCATCGAGAACCCGACCGTGAACACGGCAACAACCGCAGCAGCGCTGCTGGAAACGGCTGAAAAGAACGGCATTGTCATCAACCGCATTACCGAGACCTACGGTATGTTCCGTCACACAGCTGCCGAAATCAAGGAATATTGCCGCGTGTGTCATGATCATGGCGTTGAACTGATGATGTCGACCGGCCCGCGCGCCACATATGACACCGGCGCAACAGTGCTTTCGACGCAGGGCGCCCGCATTGGCTATCGCCTGCGCGGTATGGAACAGGTCCTGCGTGGTGTGGAAGACATCAAGCGCGGTTACGATCTTGGTGTGCGCGCATTCCTCATCTACGATGAAGGCATGTTGTGGCTTGCCGGTCAGATGCGCAAGGATGGCGCCTTGCCGAAAGATATCATCTTCAAGGTATCTGCTCATCTCGGACATTGCAATCCCTGCTCCTTCAAACTTCTGGAAAGCCTGGGTGCCGACAGTATCAATCCCGTCCGCGACCTGCAGATCCCGATGATCGCCGCATTGCGACAGGCAGTAAATGTCCCGCTGGATGTGCATATGGACAACCCGCCCGGATCTGGTGGTTTTATTCGTGTTTATGAAGCGCCCGAGATCGTGCGCGTTGCGGCTCCTTTGCACTGCAAGACCGGTAATTCGGTGGTCAGCGGACACGGCGAAATGACCTCCGCAGCCGACGGTGTCAAGATGGCCGACCAGGCCACTATCGTGGTCGAGATGCTCAACAAGTATTATCCTGAACTCAAGCAATCTCCCAAGGGCGCAAGCGACCTGCATATCCCGGCTGTCTAATACTAAGTTATTTATGCCCCCCAAAGGTTTCCTGAAAACCTTTGGGGGCTGCCTGTAAAGCTTTTAATTTAAAGGAGTGTGCCATGAGTAACTGGGAACTGCCGCCAAAAGGCGGTCATCTGGAAAGCCCCAATGGGCTTTATCTCCAGACCATGAATATGACTCAGATCAACGAGCGGCTCAAGACCAATGATTTAATCATCATTCCTGTGGGCAGCACCGAATGTCATGGCGCGGGGCAGCCGCTCGGCGAAGACACATTCCTGGTAACACGCGCAGCCGAGCAGGTTGCCATGAAGATGGGCTGCACCATCGCCCAGCCGATCTGGTACAGCTCGCACCCCCACAACCATTTGGGCATGCCAGGGACCATTGTGGTTCCCGAAGATGTCCTGCTGGCGAACATGAGAGCCATCATCACAGGGCTCTGGAACATGGGCTTCCGCAAGCAGATCTTTGTCAACGGTCATGGTCAGGAAGAGGTTCTGCCTCTGGCAATCCAGCAATGGCAGAAAAAATACCAGCTTCCGGCGGTATTGATCACACTCCACACCTGGACGGTAATCCATGACCACATGAAGGACAAGGCACACGGCGGACCCTTCGACACGCCCTTCGCCCATGCGGATGAAGCGGAAGCCTCCTATTCGCTGGCTCTGTTCCCAGAATTCATGGACCCGAAGCTCTTCGTGGATAACAAGCCGTCGGGTTTCCTGCCCCCCGGTCACACGGATAAAGGCGGAGATGTTTACCACGCCCCGATCAAAGGTCATGAACACGTCGGGTTGGCTGGCATCGAGGTGAAGGATTACCCGGAAGGTGTCATCGGTTCTCCTACCAAGGCTTCGGCGGACAAAGCCATGGCGGGCTTGAATGATCTCATGGATTACATGTGCAAGCTGATCGGTGACATCATGAACAGGTTCCCGGCGGGCGTTCTGCCTCCGGTGGACCAGGTCACCATGCGCAGCAAGGAAGAGGTTGAGGAGTACGTCAAGGGACCTCTGAATGGCGGCAAATCCATCTACACTCTTGCCTATCCGCCATAAAAAAATTAAAGTCGATGTAATGATAGCCCCACTGCTTGTAGTCCTGCGGCTTTTGCCTGTCAGGCAGTGGGGCTTTTGGTCACTTCTTGAATATGCATTGTTTAGTTGCTGTCTAACAACAATACACTTTTAGTAAATGGAGTCAAAGATGAAGCTACTCCGTGTAAATATGAAGGAACTTCAAACCACCTGGGAGGCAGTTCCGGCTGCGTATGATCGGCTTGGAGGCAGGGCTTTGATCGCCAAACTGCTTCTGGAAGAAGTCCCACCTGCGTGTGATCCTTTGGGTCCACACAACAAGTTGATCTTTACGCCTGGTTTGCTGGGCGGCGCCGGTGTGACAACCGCAGGACGTCTTTCGGTTGGCGGCAAGAGTCCGCTTACAAATGGTGTCAAAGAGGCAAACGCAGGAGGGACATCAGGTGACACACTGGGGAAACTGGGAATTAAAGCAATTGTCGTCGAGAGATTACCTGAAAAGGGCGAACTGTATTTATTGCATATTACGAATGATGGCGCTGAGTTATTGCCCGCCAGTCACCTGCGTGGAGTGGGTACATACGCCACCTCTGACCGCCTGCAGGAGCAATTTGGGGCGGATGCCACGGTCATTTCCATTGGGCAGGCAGGAGAATATCAGATGCTGGGCGCGGGTATTGCCACTACAGGGGAACGCGATCAGCGGAGTAATCATGCTGCCCGTGGCGGACTTGGCGCCCTCATGGGCAGCAAAGGCCTAAAAGCCATTGTGATCGATAAACCTGTTGGCAAGTCGGTCCATTTTGCGGATGTGGAACTCTTCCGTTCCACATCAAAGAATTATGCGCAGAAATTGATCAATGACCCAAAGTTGGGTACCAAGGGAGCACAGCATCTATACGGGACAGCTTCCATCGTGGCGGCAGTCAATGAAATGGGGTCCATGCCCACACGCAACTTCGGCAGCGGAACATTCGACCAATCCGAAGACCTGCGCGGCGAGAAAATGCGCGAGGTGATACTGGCGCGTGAAGGCAAGGTCGGCACCCGCTGTATGCCCGGTTGTGTCATTGCCTGTCGAAACCAATATGTGGACGAAAAAGGGCTTCCGATTGTCGGCTCAGTTCAATACGAGACCATTGCCCTCGTCGGCTCGAACCTTGGGATTGGCAGCCTGGACGACGTTGCGCAGCTCAATTTCATGTGCAATGACTTTGGGCTGGATACCATTGAAACGGGAGCAGCTCTGGGTGTTGCCATCGAGGCTGGATTGGCTAAGTTTGGCGACATGGAAAGCATCGTTTCGTTGCTGAATCAGGTTGGGGAGGGAACCATTCTGGGACGGGTAATCGGCAATGGCGCGGTCATGACCGGACGCACACTGGGAATCCGACGCGTGCCCGCCACGTTGGGGCAAGCCATGCCCGGCTACGATCCGCGCAGCCTGAAGGGGAACGGTGTGACCTATGCCACATCACCCCAGGGTGCAGACCATACGGCTGGTAATGCATTTGGAGCGCGCAAGGAAGTCAATCCGCTGGGTGTTGAAGGCCAGAAGGAACTTTCCCTCAAGTTGCAGATTATCGCGGCGATGCTCGATAGCACAGGCCTCTGCTTGTTTGCCCGCCCGCCCATCATTGCCGATCCACAGCTTATGGTTGATATGGTCAATGGCATTTACGGTTGGGGGTGGACCAAGGATGATTATGACCGCTTCAACCGCGATGTTTTACGCAATGAATTGGAATTCAACCGTCGTGCAGGATTTACGAAGGAAGATTATCGAATCCCCGAATATATGCGCGAGGAACCACTGGCGCCACATAATGTTGTCTTTGATGTACCGGATGCTGAACTGGATGCCGTCTTCGCCACCTTGTAGGTGACGCATGAATATACGCGTGGAAGTGTTCGGCCAACTCCTACCTGGCAAGGAAAGGCGTCAAACTCTGAAGGTCGAGGGACCAATTAGTGTGCGTGAAGTTGCAACCATGCTGGGATTGACTTCGGAGGAAATCGGGTTGATCACCATCAATGGTGTGCAGAGCGAGATGGAAGACCGCATGGATTCTGACAGTCGGCTGTGTTTCTTCCCACACATGTCCGGTGGATAGTTTGTTTTGATTTCGGATCGAAATCTGCAAATCTCAAAGACTGGAGTGACGATATGAGTTTTTTGAAAGTCAGTGGTCTTAGCAAGTCGTTCGGTGGTCTGCAAGTAATTCAGCGCCTGGATTTTGAGGTCGAGACGGGAGAGATTGTCGGCCTCATTGGTCCCAACGGTTCAGGAAAAACAACCACCCTGAATATGATCACCGGGTTCCTAAAGCCAAATTCCGGCGAGATTATTTTCAAGGGCAGGAACGTCGAAGGGCTTCCACGCCCTCAGGTATGCGGGCACGGCATTGCAAGGACTTTCCAACTGATAAAGCCCTTCCTTGAATTTACGGCTTTACAGAATGTAATGGTGGGCAGGGTTTATGGTCAACAGTCTGCTAAAAATATGCGGGAGGCTGCCAGGGAATCAGAGGAAATTTTGGATCGGGTGGGGTTATTGAGTAAAGCCACGAAGCTGGCTAAGAATCTTACCTTGATGGAACGAAAAAGACTTGAATTGGCGAGAGCTTTGGCAACCAGACCCCAATTGCTTCTTCTGGACGAGCTGATGGCAGGGCTGAATCACGCCGAGGCGGATGATGCGATGCAGTTGATCCGCAAGATAAAGGATGAGTCGAAGCTGACCATCCTGATGGTCGAGCATATCGTCAAGGCGATTGTCGGTCTGTCGGACCGCATCATTGTCTTGAACATGGGAAACAAGATCGCAGAGGGCATCCCCCAGGATGTCATCCATGATCCGAAGGTTATTGAAGTCTATCTAGGAAAAAGCCATGCTTAAAGTAGAAAATATAAACACCTATTACGAAGACCTTCAGGCGCTCTGGGGTATTTCGCTTGAGGTTAATTCCGGGGAGCTTGTTGCCCTTGTGGGTCCCAACGGTGCCGGGAAGACAACCACCTTGAAAACGATCGTTGGACTTCTCAAGCCCGCTTCGGGTGTCATCACTTTCGATGGGAAAAAACTAAACAAGGAAGCAGCCCACAAGATTGTGGAGTTGGGAATTTCCCAGGTACCCGAGGGGGGTGGAATATTTACCGGCATGAGCGTTTTGGAGAACCTGGAACTCGGTGCTTTCGTTCCCTCTGCGCGACAGTTCAAAGATGACAGTCTGGAGCAAGTGTATGAGATTTTCCCCCGCCTCAAGGAGCGAAAGGACCAGCAGGCTGGAACCTTAAGCGGCGGAGAACGGCAGATGCTTGCCATCGGCAGGGCATTGATGTCCAAGCCCAAGTTGTTGTTATTTGATGAACCTTCCTTTGGGCTGGCTCCCATTCTGGTACAGCATATGTTCGATGTGATCGGCAGGATCAACAAACAAGGCATGACAGTTCTGCTGGTCGAGCAAAATGTCCGTGCCGCCCTGGATCTGGCAGACAGGGCGTATGTGATCGAAAACGGTCGCATTGTGGGAGAAGGAAAGGGAGATGCGCTTCTTTCCTTTGAATCGATTCGCAGCGCGTATCTCGGATAGAAAAGGATAATCCAATGCTTGAAGCTGTACTGCAAAACCTGGTTTTCGGAATCCTGTTGGGTGCCTTGTATGGATTGGCGGCTGTGGGTATTGCCCTGGTATTTGGAGTCACAAAATTCCTCAACGTAGCCCATGGCGAGCTTTTGATGTTCGGAGGCTACGCATGTTTCTGGCTTTTCAACCTTTTAGGCTTCGACCCTTTTCTGTCACTTCCTTTGACCATCGTCTTCCTCCTATTGATCGGGACGGTTCTTTATCAATTGCTCTTTGTCCGCATGGTCAAGCTGCCGGTGGAGGAAAAGATCAAAAATACCATGCTGATCGGGTTTGGCTTGACTTTGATCCTGCAAAACGTTGCATTGTTGCTTTGGACAGCGGATGATCGGGGAATTACAACATCCTATTCTGGCGAGGCTTTCACCTGGTTGGGAGTGCGCTTTCCGTATGTGCGCGTTGCAGGATTATTGATCTCCCTGGTCTGTCTGTTTGCCTTACAACAATTCCTGCGCAGGACCTATACCGGCAAAGCCATTCGGGCAACGGTAGAGAATTGGGAGGCAGCCTCCCTGATGGGGATTGATGTTTACAAGGTTTACCTGATTTCTTTCCTGTTGGGAACCGCGCTGGCAGGAGTGGCCGGCGCCCTGGTAAGTGTCAGTTTTTCAATCGAACCATCCATGGGAATGCACTGGACCCTGAAGTCTTTGATCGTGATGGTATTGGGCGGGGTAGGGAATTTCATGGGCACCTTTGTGGGGGGCATTCTTTTAGGCGTGACAGAATCGGTCACTGGCTTTTTCATCAGCAGCAATTACCGGCAGGTGGTCGGGCTTGTGCTTTTCCTGTTGATTTTGATCTTTAGACCACAGGGCTTGTTTGGCGCAAAAGAGAGGTAATCAATGCGAAATCTGAAAATCATCTCGATCGTCCTTTTCATCGCCGTTCTGGCCCTTCTCCCTACGGTGATTAAAAAGGACAGCATCATAAATCTCTTGATATTGGTTTTTCTGTATATCATCCTGGCTTCCAGTTGGAATATTCTGGGAGGATATACCGGGCAGGTAAGCCTTGGTCATGCCGCGTTCTTTGGGCTGGGAGCCCTGGTGACCCGTCAGCTCTGGTTGCGCGGTTTCCCCATCCTGCCCAGTATTCTGGCTGGGGGACTCGTGGCAGTTGTGTTCGCTCTGCTGATAGGCGCTCCCGCCTTCAGGCTCAAGGGTGTGTACTTTTCCATTGGCACATTGGCGCTTGCCCAAATTCTAAGCGTAACAGTTGGGAATGTCTTTCCCGAGATCGCAGCTCTCCCGGTTGAGGATCTTATCAACTATCAAATTGCGCCTCGCTATTACCTGTTCCTGGGGTTGACCGTCATTGTTGTCGCAGTCGCCTATATCCTGGTCAATTCAAAGCTGGGTCTTGGAATGATGGCTGTGCGCGAGGAAGAGGATGCCGCGGAATCACTCGGGGTCAGCGCGTTGAAGCATAAACTCATTGCGCTGGGAATCAGCGCCTTCTTTACAGGTCTGGCTGGCAGCGGGTTCGCATACTATCACGTCAGTTACTATTATCAATTTGCATTTGCCCCCATGTGGAGTCTGGATATGTTGACCATGGTCTACATCGGCGGCACAGGTACCATTTTGGGGCCCATCATCGGGGCGGTGTTTTTTGTGGTGATGAAGGAGTTCCTGGTTTTGAATGTAGGCGAATATCACCTGATCATATTTGGCGTGATGTTCGTGCTTGTGGTGCTCTTCCTGCCGGGCGGAATAATTTCAGCCTGGAAAAAGATTCAGGGTGCGATTATCCGCCGGTCGAAGTTGAATGCAGGCAAGAGGGTTGATACCCCCATGTTGGACTCGACCAATGGAAAGGAGAAGAACTATTGACGTGACACCGAAGAGAGAAGAATAAAATAAAAGTCTGTCCCAATTTTGAAAAATTCTATGGAGGATGAGCGATGAAAGCCAAACTAACAAGTTTGATAGTGATTGTGCTTTTGATGAGCGTGTTAATCGCAAGTTGTGCTCCTGCGCCAACGACAGCGCCTGTGGCGACGGAACCGCCTGCTGTGGAAGCACCAGCTGCCACCGAGGCTCCGGCAACGGAAGCACAGAAACCACCCGCGCCAGAGTTCATCGAACTTGGCGCTTCAATTCCCTTGACCGGGCCTTTCGGTTCTCTCGGGAATCTGGTACTTCCTGGATATGAATTTGCCGTGGCAGATATTAATGCCGCCGGTGGAGTCTATGTTGAGGAATACGGCGTCAAGATTCCTCTGCGACTCACCTATTACGATGACGAATCGGATCCCACCAAGGCGGTCAGCAAGATGGAGACCCTCTTTTCCGAACAGAACGTGACAGCCTATCTGGGTGGAGCCGGCAGCTCCATGCATGCCGCCACAACAGCCATTGCAGAAAAGAACAAGGTTCCCTATTGCGGTATTTCTTTCGCGTTGTACAAGATCCACCAACAGGGGTACAAGTACCTGTTCTCACCGTTCCCCAAATCCCCTATGCAGGCAAAGGATACCTTTGAAGTTCTTAACTCGATTCCGGAAGCGGACCGACCCAAGAAGATTGCAATCTTCTCCTACAGTGACGACTGGGGCAAGGAGTTGGGTGGTCTTTGGGAAGAAAATGCCACCGAGAATGGCTATGAAGTGGTCCTGCGAGCCGAAAATCCGGTCGGTCCCAACAATGACTGGTCCGACGCGATCCTCAAGGCCAAAGCAGCCGGGGCAGAAGTGCTTCTTACCATGCCCATCTTCCCGGACGGAAGCGCGATGTTTAAGACCATGTCCGAACTGGGCTGGGCTCCGAAATTCGCTTTGGTCATCAGGGCACCAGAAGGCTTGAATTGGGGGGAATCCATGGGCAAAGTTGGCGATTATGTAACCATCTTCCCCGGATGGCACTACGGCGCCAAGTTCCCCGGCGTGGACAAGCTCAATGAACAATACCAGGCTAAATTCGGTCGTCCCGCTGACCTGTTGACCGGCCCGGCGTACGCCTGTGTGCAGATCGTTGCTGCTGCCGTTGAGAAAGCCGGCACCCTGGACCGTGACGCTGTCCGTGACGCCATGGCTGCCACCGATATTGAAACAGTCATCGGTCCGGTGACCTTCAACGAAGATGGTACCGGCAATGTTCTGGATCCGCTTATTCAGTGGCAGAACGGCAAGATGGAATTAGTCTGGCCTCCTGAACAGGCCACTGCCGATTTCGTTTATCCGGCTCCGCCCTTTGAAGAGCGATAAAACCTGTTGCACTAAAAGATGATTCTCGACTGTGGCGGTGGGCAAGTATGACATCGCCACAGTCAATTAATATGCCATGTGAAAACATCATGATTGATCGGATGGAATATTCAGTCGAAGCCGGTTCGCTGCGCGGCAAAAAACGACATGGGCCTTTTCCCATGCAAACTCTCAGGCATGTCGAAAAGCCCACCAATTTGATCACTGACGGTGTTCAGCGGATCGACATGCGAAATACCGCCTATGGTTTGGCTGCCCGTGGTGAATATGGCTCTGCTATCCAAAGGGGAGTGCAAAAGAGCCTACCCGGTAAATACCCCCTGTCAGCAGCACAGAAGGATATCATCGAACATATCGCTTTAATGGAAGCCAATCCGGTAGCTACCCAAAAAGCCCCAATTCCCCAGGACCCTGAGAGTCTTTCACATCACATCAAATCGGTCGGCTATTTTCTAAAAGCCGATGTGATGAGAATTTGTAAAGTACCCGCATCAGCCTACTACAGCCACGATAAGCAGGGAAATCCAATCGATGTCCGCTTCGAAAATGCGGTTGTCATTGTGATGCGCAAGGAATCGAATGCAATCCAGGCTTCCAACGGCCACGACTGGATGGGAGATCCGATTAGTTTTCAGGCATACCAGCACCTCGGAATGGTAGCTGAAACAATTGCCAACTATATCCGACGCTTAGGCTGGGATGCTTCCGCCCAATATGGACCATCCTTTGTCAACCGCTATACGGTCTTGCTTCCACCCCTCCTGCTCGCCGCGGGCATCGGGGAAGTCAGCCGGGCGGGGATTATCCTGAATCCATTCCTTGGGCTGGCATTCAAGGCGGCTGTCGTGCTTACGGACATGCCTCTGGCGCCAGACAAGCCCATTGATTTTGGATTACAAAAATTTTGTCAAAACTGCAAGATATGCGCCGAAGCCTGCCCCAGTAAAGCCATCCCAACGGGCGGCAAGGTGATGTATAACGGCTACGAAACCTGGAAGTTGAATACCCAGCGTTGTGCCAGTTTCAACTTCACCAATAAAAAAGGGACGATGTGCAATGCCTGTGTCAAAAGTTGCCCGTGGGGCAACCCAACCACCTGGCCGCATAACCTGGTGCGTAATGTGGTTATGAATGCCCCCCTGATGCATCCCGTTGCCATCCAGGCGGCACGACTGCTTGGAACAACGGCGCCTATTCCTGAGGAAAAGTGGTGGTTTGACATGGAATACGTTGACGACATTATTCAGTCACGAGAACCGATAGGGGGAACCAATGGAAACGAAGAGACAAGGTAAGCCTCACTTGCGTTTGTTGGTATTTCAGGCAAGCATGATGGTCCCCTTGCAGAGGCGCTTATTTCCATTTTGGAACAATGACATTAGAAAATTACCCTTTTCCTTTGAGCTATTCCCTTTTGGAATAGGTTGTATCGTAGAATGAATTGCTGTTTCATTAATTGCGATGTATTCTAAAAGTGATACACTACTATGACTTTTTGCACAAACTACTTGAAAGGAAAAGGAGACGCCATACGAAAAATACAAAAATTAAAAGTAAAATTTCTGGCACGCTGTTTTTCAAATCAAACCTAGTCAAATTATGAAAGTAAGGAGAGAAAAAATGAAAAAGAACCTATCGATTCTTCTGTCGATCATGATGATCGTCGGAATCCTTCTGGCAGCGTGTACTCCTGCTGCCACCGAAGCCCCTGCTGCCCCTGCAGCAGAGGAGTCCGCTGCCGCCCCGACTGAAGCGCCAGCAGCTGCCGCTGAAGCTCCAACTACCGCCCCGACTGAAGCTCCTGCTTCTGCCGCAGAAGCCCCAGCTGAGGACACCACTGTTACCATGGTGCCTGCAAAACCCGGATCGCCCTTTGATATCAAGGGCAAAACGGTCTGCTACATTATCCCTTCACTCGCCAATCCTTTCTTGAACGGCGTGGCCACCTCAGTTACCGAAAAATTCAAAGCTGATGGTGTTACCGTTAACGTCTACGGCGCTGACGAAGGTGGTTTGAACCAACAATTCGATCAGATCGAGAACTGCATCTCGATGAAGGTTGATTTCATGTACCTTATGGCAGCCGGAGAGGTTGATCAATTACTACCCGCGATTGAAGAAGTCAAAGCCGCCGGCATCATGGTGATGGGCGTTCCTCCTCAAAAACTGGCACCCTTCGACGCCATTATGCACACCAGCCAAAAGGAAGACGGTGAGAAAGCCGCCAAGATGGCTTGCGATTTCATTGAGGCTAGGTACCCGGATGCTCCTGACGGCAGCGTTGAAACCGCCATCATTGGTGCCGCGAGTTCCAACGTTGGCATGTACTTACGCGATCAGGGCTATTCCACGATCACCGACATCTGCCCCAAGGTCAAACTGGTTGCACATCTGGACATCTCCGGTGACAGTATTCCTGTCGGTCAGGCCGCCGCGGAGAACGTCTTAACCGCCAATCCAAACGTCAAGGTGTTCCTTGGCCAGTCTACCGCCCATGCTCAAGGTATTTCCAACGTCATCAAAGCGCTGCCCGGTGTGAATGTTGATGATTACTTTGTCGTTGCAGGCGATATGGATCCTTCCATGATCCCGGTTGTCACCAGCTGCAAAGATCCTTATAAGGGTTTTATCGCCATCGGTGGTACCTCTCTTGACGTAGCAACCTACGAACAGATTAAGAAGATGCTGCAGGGTGTCGAATATCCCAATATCATCAATGATCAATTGGACCCGATCAACTGCGATTTCACCACACTCGCACCGAAATAAGAAGCATTTTGTAAATAAATAAAATGAAGGGTTAGGGGGCCTTCATTAAGAGATAGAGGTGAAAAACGAATGGATGCCAAGGTCGTATTATTCCTGGAAAATATCACTAAAAGATATCCCGGTGTTCTGGCTCTGGACAATGTCTCGGTCAGTTTTCAAGAAGGTGAGGTACACGCCCTGTTGGGCGAGAACGGCGCCGGCAAATCGACGTTGATCAAAGCGGTGGCCGGAGCCATCGATATTGATTCGGGAATTATTAATATTAATGGACATGAATATTCCAAGATGACTCCCCACCTTTCCAGGAGCCTTGGTGTTGAAGTGATTTATCAGGAATTTAATCTGGTTCCCACCTTGTCAGTTGCTGAAAATATTTACTTATGCGAGAGAGGTGAAAACTCAGCATTGTTCAGTGCTAAAACAATTGAGAAAAAAGCTGTTAAAGTACTGGAACAGTTTGGCGTGAACATTGATCCGCGCGTCATGGTGCAGGAACTTTCGATTGCCGAACAACAGATCGTCGAAATTGCCAAAGCAGTCTCGAAAAATGTGAAAATATTGATCATGGACGAACCCTCTGCTCCGTTAAGTGTCTCGGAAGTGGAGTTAATGTTCAAGATCATCAACCAGTTAAAACAAAAAGGTGTGACGATCATTTATATTTCACATCGTCTGGAAGAAGTCTTCCGCATCTCTGATCGCGTGAGTGTTATGCGTGACGGGCGCTATGTCACCACCAAAAACACGAAAGAGACCAACCGGCAGGAATTGATCACACTGATGGTTGGGCGTGAATTAAAGGAAAGTTATCCCCAACGGAAAAAGTCACCTGGTGAAGTTGCTTTGGAAGTAAAGAACCTCACCGGGAATGGTGATCGAAATATCTCATTTTCAGTACGCAAGGGTGAAATATTGGGAATCTCCGGATTGGTTGGCGCCGGCAGAACAGAATTGGCTCAACTTCTCTTTGGCGCCGCTCCAATGGAAAGTGGCGAGATCTTGATCAATGGAAATCCTGTCAAGATCCATTCCCCTTTGGATGCGATTCAGCATAAGATTGGATTGTTGACAGAAGACCGCAAGGGCCAGGGGTTGTTCCTGGAGATGGCTGTCAAGTGGAATATCAGTTTCCCGATCATTCGACGCATCTCGAATTATGGGGTGGTTAATACAAAAAAAGAAGAAGAGATCGCGCAGAAATATAAAGAACGTATTAATATTAAAACTCCCAGCTTGCTTCAGCAGGTGATCAATCTAAGCGGCGGTAATCAACAAAAAGTGGTGCTCGCCAAATCTTTGGCAGCCGAGTCGGATATTTTGATCTTTGATGAACCAACCCGTGGGATTGACGTTGGCGCCAAGCAGGAAATTTATCATCTGATGACTGAACTGGCTGATAATGGAATTGCGATTTTGATGATCTCTTCTGATATGGAAGAACTTTTAGGTATGTCAGACCGGATCATTGTTTTGTGCGAAGGTGAAATGGCTGGAGAAGTTCAAAAAGAAAACTTCAATCAACATTATATTCTCGATCTCGCATCGGGGATCCATTAACTTTTTAAGGAATAAGCAATGAGTAATCAATCAGTAGCTTTCGATAATTTTGGTAATCGGATGGGATCGATCCTGAAGAAGAACGTGCCTTTTCTGATCCTGGTCTTTTTGGTGATTCTATTCTCGTTCATTGCACCGAACTTTATGACATTTGGTAATCTTCGTACCATGATTCGCCAGGTATCATTTGCGGGGATCAGCGCTGTCGGTCTGATGTTTGTGATGATCAGCGGCGGTATCGATCTTTCCATTGGTTCCCAGATTGTTTTTAGCAATGTTCTATTAGCGATCATGATGGTCGAATGGAAGTTGCCACCTGCAGTCGCAATTCCCTTAATTCTGCTTGTGGGAACCGGGTTGGGTGCGATCAATGGGTTCCTCTGCATTAAACTAAACATCCATCCGCTTATTATTACCCTGGGCACCTCCGCAATATTCAAGGGCGTGGGGTACATTATTAATCGATCCAGGAATATCATGGGATTCCCGGATTCCTTCCGCTGGTTTGGACAGGGCTATGTATGGGGAATCCCCGTACCGGTCATCGTTATGATCATTGTGGCATTGATCGGGGCTTTCATCCTGACCAAGACCTACTTTGGCCGGCAAATATTTGCATTGGGCGGCAACGAAGAAGCCGCCCGCCTTGCAGGCGTGAATATCAAGAGAATGAAAGTACTTTTGTTCATGATCTGCGGCTTTGTCTCGTCGATCACAACGGTTCTGCTGCTGTCAAGAGTATTTGCCGGTCAGACAATCACAGGGCAAGGCCTTGAATTCGACTGCCTCACCGCTGCACTTTTGGGCGGCGTGAGCTTCAAAGGTGGCGAAGGCAACGTTTTCGGTTTGATGGTGGGTATGCTGATCATCGGTGTGTTGAACAATGCCATGCAATTGGCCACCTTCCCTGATTTTTCGCAAACGGTGGTAAAAGGCTCTGTTCTCTTGATTGCAGTGGCTTTTGATGTCTATCAGAAAAACCGCAAGGCAAAAGAAACAGTCGCAAAGGTTGCTGGATAAAAGGGGTTGACCTCATGGATGATCTCTTTCCTCCTCCCCAATCCATGAATACCAGCCACATTAAGAGGAAGTGGCTGGACATCTCATACGCGGACAAGTCAGACGCGCAGAAACTGGATATTTATCTCCCCAACAAAGGAAACGGACCCTTTCCGGTGATTGCCACGTTTCATGGGGGTGCATGGATGTTTGGAGACAAGGGCGATGATATGAATCTGCCCTTCCTTGAAGGGTTGAAACGCGGTTACGCCGTGGCGTGCGTCAACTACCGGTTGAGCGGCGAGGCGCATTTTCCCAGCCAGATTCATGACTGCAAGACAGCCATCCGTTATCTCCGCACTAATGCGGTGGATTATTGCTTGGATGGAACTCGCATAGGAGCTTGGGGCGCATCTGCGGGTGGACATCTGGCGGCATTGCTTGGCACCACTCCCAGAGTCCGGGGACTGGACGACCCCTCCATGAGGAAAACAAACACCCGTTTTTCCTGCAAAGTGCAGGCGGTTACGATTTGGTTTGGACCGCTCGAAGACTTTATCAAAATGGATGAACAACTCGCTGCGAGCGGAATGGGCACTCCCAACCATTCGAATGAAGACTCGCCCGAGTCTCAACTGCTTGGGCGGAAGATCACCGATGTCCCGGCGCTGGTCAAATATGGCAGCCCAATGACCTATATCAAGCCGAGCGCGCCGCCTTTCCTCATCCAGCATGGATTAAATGACAGCATTGTGCCGGTTGAGCAAGCGATCAACTTTGCTGCAAAAATGGAGAAGGTTGCCGGGACAGATCGCGTGACGCTTGATTTGCTAAAAGGCGCGGACCACGGCGATCCATTGTTCGGGAAACCGCGCAATCTCCAAAGGGTTTTCGATTTTTTCGATTTACATCTGAAATGAGAACGGAAGGATTAACTTCCAGTTTGAAATGTTTTAGTTACAGGGTTGCATATAATGCCAAGCCAATACCCCACTCATTACGCAATTCAGTTCACACCGCCGCCCGCCGATACAGGACACATCAAAAGAAAATTCCTGGACATTTCCTACGCATCCCTCTCCCCATCGCAGAAACTTGATATTTACCTGCCCGATGAAGGCGAAGGACCCTTCCCCATAATCATGGCTTTCCACGGCGGCGCGTTTATGGGGTGTGATAAAGCCGACTTGCAAGTCCTGCCCGCGCTGGAAGGATTGAAACGCGGTTACGCAGTTGTTTCCAGTAATTACCGCATGAGCGGAGAGGCAAAGTTCCCTGCGTTGGTACAGGATGCCAAAGCCGCTGTCCGCTGGGTGAGGGCAAATGCCTGCCGGTATTCATTCGACCCGCAGAGGATTGCTGCTTGGGGAGGTTCGGCGGGCGGATATCTCTCCACAATGTTGGGCACTTCCGCAGGGATTATTGGATTGGAAGATTTGAGTTTGGGCAACCCAAACCAGCCGTGCAATGTGCAGGCGGTGGTTGCGTGGTATGGTCCGACAAACTTCCTCAAGATGGATGAGCATCTGGTGGCAAGTGGATTGCTGCCTCCACCGGGTTTTCGCCACAATGAGCCAGATTCACCCGAGTCCCTGCTTATGGGGCGGACCATCACCGAGATTCCGGAAAGGGTAAAAGTCGCCAACCCGGAGACATATATCCGCCCTGGCGCGCCGGCATTCCTGCTCCAACACGGTACAAGGGACGCAACTGTGCCTGTCCAACAATCAATCGAATTTGCCGAGAAGTTACGAGAGGCGCTTGGCGACTCCAAGGTTATTCTGGAATTGATCGAAGGAGCCGAACACGCGGATGTAAAGTTCGAAACTCCGGAAAATGTAGCCCGCGTTCTCGATTTTATCGATTTACACCTAAAATAAGTGAAATCAGACCGTAAATATCTTGACGACACTCAACCTTTGTTGTATACTATAATGAAACAGTGTATCATCTAATAATACAAGCGGAGATATTTTCTAACCGCTTGGCAAACCAAAGGGAGAGAACTCATGAGTAAAAAACTTCTTGTTATCGGGGCACATTCCGCCGACTTCGTCTGGCGGGCAGGCGGAACAATTGCATTGACGACCTCACAAGGCGGCAGCGCAACCGTCATTGCCCTTTCGTACGGTGAGCGGGGGGAATCCGGCGAACTGTGGAAAGACCCCGGTCAAACCGTGGAAAATGTCAAACGCATTCGCCATGAACAGGCAAACGAAGCGGCGAATATCCTCGGAGCCGAGTTCCGCTGTTGGGACTTGGGCGATTATCCGCTTAACATCACTGACGAAATAATGACCCAACTTGCAGATTTGTTCCGCGAGATGGAGCCGCACATCGTCCTGACTCACACACCCGTCGACCCGTTCAACCCTGACCATCCCGTCGCCTGTCAGGCTGTGCAAAAGGCGCGTTTGCTGGCTTCGGGCGCGGGCGTGGCAAGTGCCTTCAAAAACATCACCCCGCCCGACCTGTACTTTTTTGAACCGCACCAACCTGAACTGTGCGAGTTCAATCCCAACACCTTTGTGGACATCACGCCTGTCATGGAACTCAAACGCAAAGCGATGGGCGTGATGCAGGCGCAAAGCTACCTGCAAACCTACTACACTGAACTGGCTTCGCGGCGCGGCAACCATGCACGGCGGATTTCCGGTATGGAGGAAGTCAAGCACGCGGAAGCCTTACAGCGCACATTGCCCTGGGTGGTGAAAAGCTTATGAACACTCCTCAACTCAATCGTCTCGGTGAACTCGGCGTGGCAAACGCTTACGAGGCCTCTGGTCGGGAAGGGCTGATTGATATTCCCCTCATCCAACTCCTGCCCGGCAGCCGTGCCGCTGGTCCCGCGCGGACAGTGTTGTGTGGTCAGGATGACAACCTGATGGTGCATGCCGTCATCGAGCAGATCCAGCCCGGCGAGGTGCTGGTGCTGTCCATGCCGGAACCAGCTCCGGTGGCGTTGATTGGCGAATTGCTTACAATCCAGATCAAATTTCGGGATGCGGCAGCAATCCTTGTAGACGCAGCCGTCCGCGATGTGGAAGAACTCGTAAAGCTGGGACTTCCCATCTGGACACGTTTCGTCCGCGTAAAAGGAGCAACCAAGACAAAGGTCGGCAAGTTGAACGTGCCGGTATCCGTTGGTGGGACACGTATCTCCCTGGGTGATATTGTCGTTTTGGACGCCGATGGCGGTGTGTGTGTCAAACGTGAACGCGCGGAAGAGGTTTTGAAAGCCTCGGAAGCGCGGTTCGAAAAAGAAGCACGTTTGCGTAAAAAACTTGCAGCAGGTGAAATCTCTTATAACCTGCATGGTCTGCGGGAAGTTGTTGAAAAGAATCGGAGGAATTCATGAACCCTGAACCCATTTTCGATGTGGCACACTTGGCGCATGTGGAGTTGTTGACTCCCAAACTTGAGGAGAGCACGCGGTTTTTTGTGGATGTGATGGGAATGATCGAAAGCGGACGCCAAGGGGATTCAGTCTACCTGCGCGGCTGGGACGATTACGAACATCATTCGCTGCAACTGACGGCTTCTCCAAAGCCGGGCATTGGCCACTATGCACTTCGTGCCTCCAGTCCGCAGGCACTTCAACGGCGAGTGGCAGTGTTGGAGAAAACTGGATTGGGTATAGGCTGGAAAGAGAATAACATGGGGCATGGACCCGCCTACTGTTTCGCCGGTCCTGACAACCACAAAATGGAAATCTACTACGAAACAGAGTGGTATCAACCGCCAGAAGACCTGCGCCCGGCGTTGAAGAATCAGGCTTCACGTTTGCCTAATCGCGGGATCGCCCTGCGACGTCTCGATCACATCAACATTCTAGCGTCGGATGTGTGTGCCACTCGGGTTTTCCTGCAGGAAGCCTTGGGCGGTAAGATGACCGAGCAGATTATCTTCGACGACGGTTCCGAGAAGGCTTCGTGGATTACCTTTACAGACAAGACCTACGATGTGGCAATCTCCGAAGACTGGAGCGGCGTGAAGGGGCGTCTGCACCACATCACCTATGCTGTAGACTGCCGCGAGGACATTCTACGGGCGGCAGACCTCTGCCTCGAGCAGGGTGTGTTCATGGAAACAGGTCCCCATAAACATGCCATCCAACAAACGTTTTTCCTGTACGTTTACGAGCCGGGCGGCAATCGCTTCGAAATTGCAAGCCCCGGTGCCCGCCTGGTATTGGCTCCTGATTGGAAGCCCATCATCTGGAGTCAGGCAGATCGTGAAAAAGGGCAGGCGTGGGGCTTGCCGACCATCGAATCCTTCCATACGCACGGCACACCGCCTGTGGAGTAAGCCATGCCCCAACTCACACTTGAATACACCGATAATCTTGAATTCGACGTCCAGCCGCTCCTTGCCCGTCTTCATTCTGAATTGGCAGCTACGGGCGCAATCAACCTGAAGGGACTTAAGAGTCGAGCCGTCCGTCACAGCGAGTATCGTATTGCAGACGGTAACCCCGAGTACGCGTTTGTCCATGTCAACTTGTTGATTCGTGAGGGACGTCCGCTCGAAGTCCAAAAGGATGCATCCCAGCGTGTGATGACGGTGTTGAAGGAAACTTTTGGCGCCCGTTTCGAGAGCGGTTATTTGTCCCTCTCGGTCGACATCAAGGAGATGCGCGAGGGGATCGCCTTGACGGTTCACAACATCCCCGACATGGGGAAATGAAAATTCTCCAATATGCCTGATGAAAAGAGCAGCCCGTTTTGTGGCTGCTCTTTTCTGATAATGATCTTTATTCCTTGCCCAAACGTAGAAGTTTGTCGCTATCGCTCTGGCGGAAGGAGAGGACCTCCACATAGCCCAATTTGTCGAGTTCCTTGCGCATTTCACCTTCGTCACCGCCGCGCTCTTTCACATCCCAAAAACCGTACTCATCCTCATTGTTGGAGAGAGTTACAGCTACGATATAGCTGCCGGCGTTCGATAATGCCTGGATGAATGGGGCGAGATGTCCTTTTTGGTTTGGCAGTTTGGCTTCGATACGGGTGCCCGGCTGGACGCCGCCCGTTATCTCGACGAAGGTTCTAAAAATATCAGCCGCAGTGATGATGCCAACCAGTATCCCGTCACGCGTAATCAGCAGCGAGTCGATTTTATTTTGCAACATAAAGTTTGCCGCATTAGTGATGCTGCAGGATTCATCGACAGCGAGAACAGGGCTGACCATGATGCTTCCCATCGTAACGTTTTCCAATAGTGAGGCGATCTCGTATACATTGAGCGTCGTCACGGGGGATGGCGTGGCGCGCAGCATACCGCCGGTGGTGACAATGCCAATTGGTCTGCCTTTATCATCGACAATGGGTAAATGGTTAATCTTATTTTTCTTCATCAAGTGCAACGCCTCGTTATAGTTGGTTTCGAGACTTGCAACAATTGGGTTGGGGGTCATTCGGTTTTTGACACGCATGGTTTGAGTTACTCCTTTTTCATGAAGACGCTTTTCTACGTCGATTGATTTAATTTGCCATTGCCCGCGATACTTTCCACCCATTTTTCGGGCGGTGATCTGGTTTTCCGCTACCATTTGACGGATGCGGGCGGTGGAAACGCCGAGACGGTCGGCTGCCTCCTGGGTGGTAAGCCATTCTTTTATTTCCACTAGAACTCCTTTCGCTAGCGTAAGGTGCCTTTATTTTATGTCTTACGCTAGCGAAAGTCAATTCATTTTTGGAATAACTCAATTACGGCGGCATATGTAAACACCCCGCCCACTGGCTGTGAGACGGGGTGTTTTTGATGTCATGATAATTTAGACAGACGCTACTATGCTGCATTTTTTTCAGGCGCTTCTGGAACTTTTTGTGCCGACGGCTCTTTACCGAACTTCACCAGCAGATAAATCCCTCCCCCACACACCACAATTGCAGGAGCCAGTCATGGCGGCAACCAGTTCGAGACCGATGAAAACGCGGCGCTGGTGATTAGTTTCTGGATAAATACTTGAAGTAGAAACGAAATTTCACAAACGATGTCCCCTGAAAATGGGGACATCTTGTTTTTAAATATATTTCCACCCGAATAGGGAGTGTCTAAAATCGTGGGCTAACGAAGTCCATTACATGAGAGGCATAACCAGGAAAACGTTGCTTATGAAGTTGCCTGCTATTGAAGCAAAAAACAAATAAACGCAAGGCACACTCCAGGGCATACGGACAACGAGA
>JACRBJ010000038.1 GCA_016234555.1 Chloroflexota bacterium
AAACTTGACCTTGACCGTGCGTACCAGTGACCAGGAACTGTGATCGCCCGTCCCGTTTATCCCAGACCACGAGCGAACGCGCCAGTAATAGGTGCGTCCAGGCAACAAGGGGATGGGCGATGTCTGTGTGGTTGATACATTCACAGTGATGCTGTTTGTGAAGGCGAGATTGGTCGCATACTGAACGTCATAGCTCTGCGCCAAAGGATAAGTGGTGGCGGGACTGGTGGTGGTCACAGCCAGGGGTGGGTTCCACTTGAATACCTGCGCCACAGCGCTATCCACCACGGCGGCATTTGCGGGGGCGGTCAGCACTGGAGGCTTGGGCGGGTTGGCGCTGGTGGTGAAAGTGAACGGCGCGGAGTAGTCGCCAGCATTCACCCCGTTGGCTTTGACTTTCCAGGTGTAGACCGTGCTGGGAAGCAGGTCAATCAAAGGGGTGTAAACATAGGCGGGGCTCGAAATCGTCCCAGTATTGACGACCGTGGTTCCCTTCAAAATCTGCAGGGTGTAGCCCGTTGCGCCAGGCACTTCGTCCCATTCAAAGGTAGGACGTTTGTTGTCCAGCAATGCCCAGTTGACTGGCAGGTTCAGCACTGGAGTTTCCAGCTTCGTACGGAAGGTGCGCGCCACCGTCCAGGCACTGGAACTTCCTGCGGCACCCGTTTCCGACCACGAGCGCACGCGCCAGTAATAAGTGAGGTTGGGAAGGAAGGTTCCCGCGGGCAGGGATAACTGTGTACCGCTGCTTACGATCTCGACTGTGGAACCGCTGAAATAGTTGTTGGCTGCGTACTCGACCTCGAAGCTGGCGGCGGCGGGATAGGAGGTCGAGGGGACAGTGGTGGTCACAGCGGGAACTGGGTTCCACTTGAGGATTTGCACTGCGGCGCTATCCAAAAGGGCATTACTGGCAGGCAGGGTCAGGGTGGGAACCTTGGGTGGGTTGGGGACAACCGTGAAAGTGAATGGGGTGGAAAAGTCGCTGGGGATCGTTCCGTTTGCCTTGACTTTCCAGGTGTAGGTTGTACCAGCGAGCAGATCAGCTTTGGGAACGTAGGAATGGAGCGGTGGAACGATTGTTCCCGTGTTGACGACAGTCGTTCCCTTCAAGATTTGCAGCGTATAGGAAGAAGCGCCGCTGACTTCTGTCCAGGTAAAAGTCGGGCGTTTAACCACCTGTGCGGCGTTGTCCACGGGCGAGGTCAGGTCAGGCGCGGGCAGCTTCGTGGTGATGGTTTCTGGCTTGACACGGAAGTTGCGCGTCAACGACCAGGCGCTGTGACTTCCATCCGCATCCGCACCAGACCACGAGCGGACGCGCCAATAGTAGGTGAGGTTCGGCGAAAGGGTTCCAGCAGCCAGACTCAACTGCGTCTCGCCAAGGGTATTGCTGTTTACGACTTCGAAGGTGGAACCGCTAAACGCGCTGTTGGTTGAATACTCGACTTGGAAGCTTGCAGCAACCGGGGAGGTGGTGACCGGATTCCACTTGAGGGTTTGCGCCACAGCGCCATCCACAAGAAGCGCATTGGCTGGCGAGGTCAGGACGGGAACCGCAGGCGGGTTGGGACTGGTGGTGAAGGTGAAGGGCGCAGAGTAATCACCGGCGTTCGTCCCGTTTGCCTTGACCTTCCACGAATACAATGTGTCGGGGAGCAAGTCCACTGCGGGGGTATAAACATGGGCTGGCGCTGTGATCGTGCCAGTGTTGACAACCGCAGTACCCTTCAGGATTTGCAGGGTGTACGTGGCTGCGCCTGGGACTGCGTCCCAGGTGAAGGTCGGGCGTTTGTTATCCAGCAGCGTCGAATTGGCAGGCAGGTTCAGGACGGGCGTCCCCAGCTTTGTGCGGAATGTAAACGGCGCTGACCAGGCGCTGTATTGGTTCTGGTCATTATATGCGCGGACTTTCCACGTGAAGGTGGTGTTGTCAGGCAATGGGGTCGTGAACGTATATTGGGATGTGCCAAGCCCCACCAGCGGATCGGGGTCGTCCACCGTATTGAAGGTCTCGTTGTATCCCTGCGGCGAGGTGACGTTGATTTCGTAATGCCAGCCGGGGACAGCCAACGCCAGCACCTCGGAAGAGTCACTCCAGTCGAGGGTAGGAGTATTCGTTACAAGGGTATTTTTGGCAGGCAGCTTCAAGACGGGAACCGTGGGGGCAATACCTTTGCTGACAGTGTAAACCTCTCCGTCTGTATATGGATTGATGATGGCATGCGCTGCCAAATCGTAAATACTTGCTGTTCCAGGAACATCCAAGCGGATGGTACCATTTCCCTTGCCGGTATTGACCGTGACAGTGTAGGTGTCGCCTGAACCAGTAACGCCTGTAACAGATACGCCTGTCAGGAGGGTACTGGTCAGTTTGAAGTCGGCTGTATCAACATCTGTTACGGCTTTAGAGAAGGTAACTGTGAAGTCAACACTTGAAGCGCTGGTAGGATTCGCAGAAGCAACAACAATTGATTTCACTGACGGATGCACTGTTTCGCGGTATACAGTCTCTTGAACGAAAATCGTCTTGGGTATCGTCTGTCCATTGAGTTTCTGCAAGGCAGCAGTGAAGACCGCCGGAGCCATTCGCGGGGTACATTCGACGCTTGCATTCAATTCGCCTGCATCCAGGGCCGCGAGAGCGTCGGAAATTCCGTCAATCGAGACAATCTTGATATCATTTCCGGGTAAGAGACCTCCATGATCTTTGATGGCCTGAATGGCGCCAAGGCCCATTTCGTCATTATGTGCAAATACACCTTGAATATTGGTGCTCTGCTGCAGCCAGGCGGCTATAACCTGCCTACCTTCATCGCGGTCAAAGTTCGCGGTCTGGGAGCGGGTGATGGTAATTCCGCAACTTTTTACGATCTGTCGGAAGCCCGCCGCGCGATCTGTGGCTACCTCGGAGGGTGAACCCACCAACTCAACCACATTTTTGCTCGGGCTGCCCGCCAGCAGATTGCACATTTCCGTGCCGGCTTTGCGCCCTTCCTCCGTGAAATCGGTAGTAACATGGGTAGCATACAAAGTGTCTGAGGCGTTTACAGTACGGTCTTGCAAAATAACCATTTTGCCAGCCGCCTGGGCGGCTTGCAGGATGGATCCCCAGCCGTTCATTGTGGTCGGGGTGAGGACGATGACATTTACATCCGGGTCTTGAATGAACTGATTGAGCGCCCAAAGTTGGTTCGCCTGCTGGTACTGCCCAAAATAGCGTTTGAGGGGTAGCCCCTGTTGCTCAGCAGTATCTACGAAGGAGGCTGTATTGGTAGTACGCCACTCGTAGTCACTTTCAGGGCCCATCTGAATGAAACCGACAGACAATACAGATTGGCCTGTCAGGGTGTGTGTCTCGGTGTTCGCACCGTCGGTCATGCTGACCACTTGACCGGGCTGAAGATCGAAGCCGCCCAAGTCGAAGAGTAATGTGGTGTGCCCAATCGTGCCGCCGACTACCTGTGGACCAACACCCGCAACACTCGCTCCATCAATAGTCAAGCTGACAGAGTTACCCAGCGGCCATCCGTAGCCATGCAGTTTGTCCGCTGTGAAATCGGCTGAAAAATCGGGGGAGGAGATGATGTCATGATTGGGCTCGAATGCGTTTTGTCCAAACATAGTGCCGTTATTAATTCCGTCCCATTGCGCTGAATCCACCCAGGTATCAGCAATAATATCATGATCGGCAGTAAAGTCTGTCGACCAGTTGCCGCTGCCGTCTGCGGTTGCTTGATGATTGTTGGTGCAGCCGTTGTCCCAGCAGGCCCAAATTTCGACATCGCTGTTGGGCGCGGCAATGCCGCTGACGATATTGGCGGCGAGATCGAAACCTGTGATTTCGAGGCTGGTCACGGTGTAAGTCCTCGTGGTTCCCCCGCCGCTTATGCTGACGATAAACCCGGATTCGATGTCGAACGCACCGGTCTCGAATAACGCATAGGTTTCACCAGAACCCCAGGGAGTTGTTTCCGTTACCGTTTTTGTGGTGGAGTAGTCGGTTGCCCCCGGCGCAGGGTTGTTAATGGACAGGCTGAGCAGGGTTCCCATCGGCCAGTCAAGAGCCGCGATAGTATCATCGTTTGTCCTGACCTGGATGTGCGGGTTGGGCACATTCCAGTCATAAAAGGTCTGATCAGAATCGGAATCATACTCCGTCGCCCAGCCATTATCGCCTTGTTGCAGATCATGGTCTGCTGTGAAATCCACCGTCCATGTTCCAGCGGTGGCGGTTACGGAGCGGAAAATGCAGTTGCCGGGAATATTGACGCATACATCGACATTTGCGCCGGTATTCGCCGTGCCAGAGACCGTATCCGCAGCGACATTAAAAGATGTTACCTGAAATGCAGATACAGTGAGCGCCTTGGTGACCGGGGGACTGACGATATTTTGAGAAACTGAGACTACATCCCCGACTTCCAACTTAAAGCTGCCCATGTCGAATTCCGCGAGAGATTCGTTCGGGTCTTCGGTATTCCACGGGGCGTCTCCCATTGTCGCGGTTGTGGTGTAATCCACGCTGCCCAAACCATTGGAGAGGTCATCAATCTCCAATTTCACTTCAATCCCCTTGGGCCACTTGCGCGCCTGGATCCAGTTATTCTGGACGCTCGCCAGTATAAATTGACATAAAGGATCAAGGCTGACGAAGTCGCAGCCGTAGTAACCAGAGTCGATCAGGGCGGCTTTGAGGTTGGTCTGGTCAACGGTGACGGTTGCGGTCGACCAGGCGGGAACATTGATACTGCCGTTGTAGTAGGTAGAATTGGATGTGGGGGGTTGATTATGAATAAATGCGTGAGCCGCAGTGACGGTGTTATCCGCCAGAGTGCGGGTGTCCTTAAAGACGGTCATCGACTGCTTGCCATCAATGATGTACTGGACGGAGTCTCTTTCAGCGTCCTGTCCGGTAATCGCGTAGCTCGACACACCGCCATCTGTGGCAAATACATCGGCAATGGCGCGGGCAGTGCCATCATTTGGAGCCAGAATGAAAACATCGCCCTTGGTGCCAGTCGTCAGGTTGGTTGTAGCCAAAGTCCCAGCATTATTTGGATCCCAATCGGCAACGGCGATCTGAGCAAAAATTCCCTCTTGTTCCTCGCGAGTGAGGGTGGGCTTGTTTTGCTGGGCAACGGCTGCGCTTGAGTTCTGGATGACGAAAGTGCCATCGGCGATCTTGGGCTGCAGAACACTCCAGGCACCTTGGAAGAACAGGAAAGCATTGTTGTCAGTGGCGGAGCCGGCATACAGATAAAGCGGCTTGCCGCTGCCTGCTCCAGCATGATCAACCAGATACTGGCCCTGTGCCTCGCCGACCCCAATACTGTCGAAGGTCACAAAGAAATTGAGGGCTGGGGTACCTGGGATGAGGCGGTCATAGGCGATGATCTTGAGGCTGGGTTTGGTCACCCGGGCTGCCGCGACGGTAATCGCTGCTGCGTCGCCATCTACCGGGCAGAGGATCAGAACCTTGATGTTTTTGGCTAGCAACGAATTAACATTGGCGGCTTCTTGGACAGAATTGCCGTTACTGAAGAGAACTTGTGAGGTAATGCCAGCTGCCGTGAGGTCAGCCTCCAAGCGGGCTTTATCCTGGTGCCAGCGTCCGTCATCACCGTCGGGCAGGACGATACCGACATCCACATAGACAACCGCAAGAGCTGGCTGCGGCGCTGCCCCGAAAAATTGACTTGCAATCAGGAAAAACAACACAATCATGCGCGCGCAAAATACCGCGGCATCTGCAAACTGTTGGGTCGATTTATTTTTCATGTTTCCCTCCCGGAAACAAAGGTTTTGGATGGCAACCTGCTTGCGCCATACCTTCGACACGAAGGTTTAAGGCGGGGACACTAAACATACCTGCCCGCAGTTCAAGCGGCAGGTATATATGATGCAAAACTTGGTTGTTCACATAAAGGGGAAAAAGTTACCCCTCTCCCAAGTAGTTATAGACTAACATCTTTATATGGCGAATACTAGTGATGTTTGTCACTGTCTCATATTCATGATCAAGTGTGGGGTTCTTATTATGGTATGGTCGGTTGTCAATAACTACAATCTCGCCGAAAATGAAGATTATGACCAGCTTTGTTCATATGTCAAAAAGCTTCACGTATCCAAATCGATCACTTCCCAAGCAACTCATTCCCTCCCCTTCTGTTCCATCAACTTCTCCACATCCACGTCATAGTCGCCCCACTTGCTGCCGCTGGCGGTGGCGAAGTTCAACTGGTTGATCAGTTCCGATTGGGTTTCGGCTTTGCGGACGGTTTCGCGCCGTTTCTCGGCTGCATCGGTTGCGACACCGGCTTCGACCCTCCGCACAGACAGAATGCGGACTTCCTTCAAATCCCCAGCTTCATACGGGATGGTCTCTCCAGCCTGCCGACTCATCAAGGCTCGCGCAAGCGGAGCATTCTCGTCGAGCAGACCGGACTTGAGGTCGGCTTGTTTGGATTCGACCAGGGTGAACTCCATCCGCTCGACCCCGCCAGACTGGTCAACAAGTTCGACAGATACCTTCGAGCCGCGAGTGATGGAAATGTTCTCTGCTTCCATATTTTTATCATATCACAATGGGCTATATAATACCCTCGGTCACAAATTGCGCTTCCCGCAGGGTAAAAAGGCGCAATTTGTGACCGTGATGGGTATAATCGGAGTCATGAATGACACCCCATTGGTCATCGGCATCGCCGGCGGATCGGGATCGGGCAAGACAACGGTTGCCCAGGCAATCCTCAATCGCGTCGGGGCGGATCGAATTGCATATCTCCAGCACGACTCGTATTACAAGGACCTGAGCGGACTGCCGCCCACACTGCGGCGGGATGTCAACTTCGACCATCCCAATTCATTGGAAACCGAATTGTTGATCAAGCACGTCGAGGCATTGCGCAACCACCAGGCTGTTGAGGTTCCGATCTACGATTTTTCCACCGACAGCCGCACCGACCGAACTTATACAGTGGCGTCGCGCGGCGTGATTTTGGTGGAGGGTGTGTTGATCTTCGTCGAACCCGAGTTGCGCAAACTGTTCGACGTCAAACTTTTCGTGGATGCAGATGCCGACATCCGCTTCATCCGCCGCCTGCGCCGCGACATCACTGAACGCGGACGCAGCACCGAGTCGGTCATCAAACAATACGAAGCAACCGTCCGCCCGATGCACCTGGAGTTCGTCGAGCCGTCCAAGCGCTATGCGGACGTCATCATCCCCGAAGGCGGGCACAACGTCGCCGCCCTCGACATGGTTGTGGCACGAATCGAATCGTTATTAAAGTAAAAAGGAGACTACAGAATGGCAAAACAATGGAGCACCCCACCTGCAATGCAGATCGACCCGAAGAAGCAATACAAGGCGCGCATGGAGACCGACAAAGGCACGATGGTCATCGAACTGTTCGCAGACAAGACCCCGGTCACCGTCAACAATTTCGTCTTCCTCTCACGCGAAGGCTTTTACGACGGCGTCATCTTCCACCGCGTGATCGACAACTTCATGGCGCAGGGCGGCGACCCGACCGGCACCGGCAGGGGTGGACCCGGCTACAGGTTCGTGGATGAATTCCACCCCAGCCTGAAACACGACAAGCAGGGCATCCTCTCGATGGCAAATGCGGGACCCGGCACCAACGGCTCGCAATTCTTCATCACACATGGACCAACACCGCATCTCAACGGCAGGCACACGGTCTTCGGTCAGGTGGTGGAAGGACTCGACGTGCTAATGTCCATCCCGTCGCGCGATCCCGGCAACGTCAATGCTCCCGCTGTGAAGATCATCCGTGTCACCATCGAAGAAAGCTAATCGTTTAAAAGTTGAAAAGTCGACAGGTTTGAAGGTTGAAACATTGAAAGAAACAGGGATGCAAAAATTGGACAACCAACCTTCAAACCTGCAAACATCCAAACGTGAAAACAAAATTGGCGTTGCGGTTTTGCGCGTCCTTGCGCTTGTCGCCGTCATCGGGATCACGGTCTACATCTACAGCATCCGCGAGCGGGTGGATGAGTTTGCAGCCTACGGCTATCCGGGCATCTTCGTCATCATGTTGATGGCAAACGCCACGGTCATTCTCCCTGCGCCCGGTGTGGCAGTGGTCTTTGCCATGGGAAACGTCTTCAATCCGCTGCTGGTTGCACTCGCGGCAGGAACAGGTGGCGCCGTCGGCGAACTCTCCGGCTACCTAGCGGGATTCAGCGGACAGGCGGTCATCGAAAACACGAAGGTGTACGACCGCGTCACCCCCTGGGTACAGAAATATGGTGTATGGGCAATCCTTGTCCTCTCGGCAATCCCCAACCCGTTCTTCGATCTGGCGGGGATCGCGGCGGGCGTGGCGAAGATTCCCATCGGGAAGTTCCTACTCTTCTGCTGGGTCGGACAACTCATCAAGATGTCGATGTTCGCATTTGCCGGCGCATATTCGATTGACTGGCTGACGGGGTTGCTTTAACTCTAGCAGCTGACACAACCTGCTGTCGGAAATATGGGAACACCCACAGGGCAAGTAAGTTCCCAAACCCCGGAACCATGCAAAAGTGACTTCATTGGTCCAGATTTTGCAAATCCAACGTATAATAGCTATATCGATTTTCCATTTTTGAAACAATATATCGGAGGCTAACATGTTTGTAGGCGACAGAATGTCACGCACTGTTATTTCCGTTACACCGGAAACACCGGTCCACGATGCGCTGGCAATGTTCCAGCGGGAACACATCCGCCGCGCGCCGGTTGTCAGGCAGGGAAAGCTGTTGGGCATCGTATCCGAGACTGATCTGCTCAACGCATCCCCCTCCCCCGCCACCACACTGAGCATCTGGGAAATGAATTCCCTGATGAGTAAAATAACCGTCAAACACGTCATGACCAAAAAGGTGAAGACCATTGCCGTGGACGCTCCCATCGAGGAAGCCGCGCGCATCATGGCGGAGGCAAAAATTGGCGGCATGCCGGTTACCCGCGAAGGCAAAATCGTGGGCATGATCACAGAGACAGACCTGTTCAAGGTCTTCCTCGAATTCATGGGGACGCGCGAAAAGGGAGTCCGCGTCAGCGCGTTGGTGGAGGATAAGCCCGGTCAAATTGCAAAGGTCTCCAAGACAATCTCCGAGGCGGGTGGCAACTTCATCGCCTTTGGCGTCTTTGCGGGACCGGATATCAGCGTCAGGCTGATCACGTTCAAGGTGGCTGGCATCAAGAAGGATGAATTGAAGAAGGTACTGGAAAAGGTCGTAAAAAAGTTTGTAGACATCCGATAAACAGCACGAGATACAAAAACGCTGGCTTTTGAGTGCCAGCGTTTTTGTATTGGATTATCTGGATGGCTTGCCCGTTTTGGCGGGGAGCGATCTCTTCGGTCTGTCTTTTGGATTGAAAGGCTTTTTAGCGAACCTTCCCACTGGTTTCTTCACCTCTCCCTTCAACTCTGCGACTTCCTCCGCTGTCAGATGCCGCCACTCACGTGGCTTGAGATGACCCAGCCGCAGCGTGCCAATCCGCAGGCGAATGATCTTTACCACGGGCAGACCCAGCAGCCTGCCCACCTCACGGATCTGGCGCTTCTTCCCCTCGCCCATGATCACGCGAATCCACGCGCCCTTTCCCGCTGTAGACAGGGAAATGACGTCGGCAGGCGCAGTCTTGTCGCCATCGTCCAGCACCACGCCGCGCCGCCAGGTCTCCAGTTGTTTTTCGTCGGGACGTCGGGCAAGCAAGACACGGTATTCCTTTTCGTGACCAAATTTCGGGTGGGTCAGCTTGTTGGTCAAATCGCCGTCGTTGGTCATCAGGATCAAGCCCTCAGAGTCGAAGTCCAATCGACCGACGGGGTACAGATGTCCCTCAAGCGGAATCAAATCGCGGACGGTCTGGCGGTCGTCCTGCCCCTCGGCGGCAGACAGCACATTGCGCGGCTTGTAGAGGGCGATGTAGGTCAGGGCCTCAGCTTTGGGCAGAGCCTTGCCGTCCAGCGTAACCTTGTCCACTGAGAGGTCAGCTTTTTGTCCAAGCGTGGCAATCTGTCCATTAACGCGGACACGTCCCGCAACGATGAATTCCTCACAGGCGCGGCGTGAACCATATCCAGCCTGGGCAAGCAGTTTTTGTAAGCGTTCTTCCATGGGGTGGATTATAACGGATTCGCCAATCCCTCGGCGAGTTTGTGATGGAAAAGGGATTGCCTTCGTCGCGCGGGATTTTTGTGGTAAACTTCGCCCGCTAAATTAGGTACGTTACAACGTGCCTTTCCGTTCCCGGCAGGCCCACGGCTTGAATGGGAACAAACCCATGGAAAGGAGGTTTTCCCTATGCGTAAGTATGAATTAGTCTGTGTGTTCCAGCCCGACCTGGATGAGACCGCTTTTAACGGTCTGCTCGAAAAGGTCAAAGGCTGGATCAGCGAATCAGGCGGCAGCATCGACAAGGTCGATGTATGGGGCAGGCGCAAGCTGGCTTACATTATCAAGAAGCAGCGCGAAGGTCAGTTTGTCCTGTTGAACGTGACGATGAATCCCGCCACGACCGCCGACCTGGAACGCAACCTGCGTTACCAGGAACCGATCATTCGCCACATGCTTTCTGTTGCCGCCTAGTCCGTCCTGCACTGCCCGGTCAGCTACCAAGGAGATTTTATGAGCCGAGGACTTAATAAAGTACAGATCATTGGGCATCTTGGGAAAGACCCCGAGATGCGCTACACCCCATCGGGGAAACCTGTCACCACCTTCACGGTGGCGGTCGGACGTTCGTGGACCAGCGCGGACGGGGAACGTCACAACGAAACCGAATGGTTCAACGTGGTGGTCTGGGGCAACCTTGCGGAGATCTGCAAGCAGTATCTCGTCAAGGGACAACAGGTCTACATCGAAGGGCGTTTGCAAACCCGCCGCTGGGATGGCAAGGAAGGACAAAAGCATACCAGTGTGGAGATCGTTGCAAGCGAGATGATGATGCTGGGAGACCGGCGCGATGCAGGCGACAACCACCAGGAAGTTGATTCCACCTCCGCCGACAATGGCCCTGCCGTGGCGGAAGATGAATTCCCGTTTTAGTTTTGGAGTAAATCATGAGTGAAGAACGTGAACGTAACTACTCGGGCGGAGGCGAATCCGGCGGCGGTGACCGCAGGTTTTTTGCCAAGCCCAAGTTTTGCCAGTTTTGCGCGGACAAGGCGCTGGTCATCGATTACAAGAAGACCGACCTCCTGCGCAAGTACGTAACCGAGGAAGGAAAAATCCGCCCGCGCCGCCAGACCGGCGCTTGCGCCAAACACCAGCGTGTGGTCGCGGCGGCTGTCAAACAGGCGCGCCATGTGGCGCTCCTGCCGTTCAGCGGCAGGTCACTGGATGACGGGCGTTCCTAATCGTCGAAAGAACCTCGGGGCATGGGAACCCTCCCATGCCCCGAAATTATGTTAATACAAAACTCTCTTGAGGAGCAGGAAAATGACCATTGAACCAGGCGGAAAGCCTGTTTATCACAAAAAACATATCGCGCGCCTTGAACGTGAACGCCGCCAAAGCCGCATCATCCTATATGTCTTCATCGGCATTGTGGTGGCGGTTGCGCTTCTGATCGGCTACGGGATCTTGGACATGAACTATCTGCAGATCCAAAAGCCCATCGCAAAGGTTGGAGATACGGAAATCCTGGTCAAGGACTTTGTGCCGCGCGTGAAAATGCAGCGCCAGCAATTACTGGGACAATATAACATGTACCAGCAATACGCGCAGATGTTTGGCATGGACGTACAGAATCAGATACAACAAATCGAATCCCAACTCAACGCGCCGGAAGCAATCGGACTGACCGTGCTGGATCAGATGATCAACGAGCAGCTGGTACGTCAGGAAGCAAAGAAGCGCGGGATCACGGTCAGCGAAGCGGAACTGGCGAAGGAGCAGGAGAACACGTTTGGGTACTATCCCAACGGCACACCCACTGTCGCCCCCACCGCCACAGAAGTTGTCATGCCAGACGTCCCCGCGGAAGCCTATAAGCTGGTGACGATGACTCCCGTTCCGTCCGCCACGCCGACAAGCGAAGTCGTCCCCACCGCCACCGCCACGCTTGTGCCGGAAGCCACCCCCACTGCGGGTCCCACACCCACGCCACTTCCGACCGCCACGCCCTACACCCAGGAGGGTTTCGAAAAAACCTTCAACGAATCCAGGGATTCATTTGTAAAACTTGGTCTCAGCGAAGAGGGTTATGCGGGACTTTTCGAATACCAGTTGTTACAGAAAAAGGTGCAGGACGCGATCACAGCTGACGTTCCGTCCACACAGACACAGGTTTGGGCGCGTCACATCCTTGTGTCAGATGAAGCCACCGCCAAAGTTGTTCTCGACAAACTGAAGAACGGCGGGGACTTTGCCGCGCTGGCACAGGAATATTCGCAGGACACCGGTTCCGCAGTCAACGGCGGCGATCTGAATTGGTTTGGCAAAGGAGCCATGGTTCCCGAGTTTGAAGCCGCCGCCTTCGCGCTGGAGAAAACTGGCGATTACACCACCACGCCTGTTAAAAGCCAGTTCGGTTATCACATCATCCAGTTGATTGCCAAGCAGGAACGCCCGCTCAGCGCAGATCAATATCAGTCCGCGAAAGACCAGGCATTCTCCGAATGGCTGACCAAAGCCCGCGAGGAATACGGCGTGGAAACCTTCGACATCTGGAAGAACCACGTTCCCACCGAGCCGAACTTCGATACCATGGCAACCGAAGCGGTAAACGCCCAAAATACAGCAATTGCCGAAGCAGCCAAGGCAACTGCAACACCAGTGCCGTAAGACAAATGCAGAATGAGGAATAAAGAAGGAAGAATTCCTTGTTCAACAGCAAATCAAAAGCGCCTGACTCAATCCGAGTTAGGCGCTTTCCTTTTCACCAATTAATAATCTCTGCTCTCTAATCTCACGCTCTCTTCAACATCTCATCCGTGACCTGGTCGAGGCGCAGGCTGATGATCTGGCTCGCCGAGTCACGCCCCATCGTCACGCCGTAAATGACATCCGCCGCTTGGACGGTGTTGCGGTTATGGGTGATGATGATGAACTGCGTGTCCTTGCTCAGGTCAACCAGCAGGTCACGGAAGCGTCCCACGTTGGCTTCGTCGAGCATCGCGTCCACTTCGTCCATCACGCAGACGGGGGTCGGTGATACTTTGAGCAATGCAAAGACCAGCGCAATCGCCGTCAAACTGCGTTCGCCGCCTGAGAGCAGAGCCAGTCCCTGTTCGCGGCGACCAGGCAGACGCGCTTCGATTTCGATTCCCGTCTCGACCAGATTCTCAGGGTCGGTCAAAGCCAGCCGCGCTGAACCGCCGCCGAACAAACGAACAAACGTCTCGCGGAATTGCTTGTCCACGGCGTCGAAAGTGCGGGTAAATTCGCGGATGGTGATTTCATCCAATTCGGTGACAACCTGCTTCAAGTCTGCTTCGGCTTTGCGCAAGTCCTCGACCTGGGTCTTCATGAATTCGTAGCGTTCTTTTTCCTGCTCGTACTCGGTCTTGGCATCGGGGTTGATCGGACCCATGCGACGCAATTGGGCGCGATGATGATTCAACTGTTCTTCGATTTCAGGCGCAAGCTCGGTCACAATCGGTAACTGCTCGACCATGCCATCCAGCGGCAAAGGCACGGGACCTGAAACATCCGCCGCATAATCAAACATCACCAAGCCAAAGTCGTCAGTGATTTTTTGGTGAAGGTTGTCCAGCGCTTCCTGCTTGCGCGTCTGCTCCAGTTGCACCTGTCCGTATGAACGCTCGGTATTGGCAAAGATGCGCTGGGCGTTGGCTTCAAATTCCTGCAAACGTTTTTCTTCCTGCTCCGCCATTTCCAGATCTTTTTCGACAGGCTCGATTAGCACGCGCATTTCTTCGATCTTGCCATGCAAGGCGGTTTCGTTTTCGCGCAGACGCGCCTTCTCGTTGTCGAGTCCGCTCAGGGCATGATCAGCTTCCTGCAAACGGGTCGCCAACTCCACGCGCCGCGAGTCGAGCCGTGTAATCTCCTTCGCGCGTTCATCTCGCTTGGCGTTCGCGCCGTCCACACTTTGCTCCGCCACCGCCGCGCGCGTGCTCCAGTACGCGACCTGTTCCTGCAATTCGTCGGCGGCGAGTTCGTTCAGCTTCGCGGAAATATCCTTCGATTGGGATTGAAGTTCCGTCGCGCGATTTTCGACTTCGACTTGCGATTCGCTGATTCGTCTTTGAATTGATTCGGATTCCCCCGCCTCAACCTGCAACTGGACGAGTTGATTTTTCTGCCATTCGAGTTGACGCTGCGTAGACTCGGCTTCCAGCCCCGCCTGCTGTTCGTTCTCCTGAAGTTCACCCAACCCGACGCGGGCTTCGCGGGCGTCGGTGTCGGCTTGAGACAGCTCGCGCTGCGCCTCCGCTTGTTGATTCGACAGCCGCTCCACCTTTTCGTTGGATTCAGCCAATCGGGTCAGCAGCCCGCTCAAAGCGGATTCCAAATCCTTCTTCCGCCGCATCCGCCCCAGCGTGGAAGACGAAGCCGTCTTGCCAGCCACGACCAATCCGTCGCCGCGGAAGACTTCGCCGCGCAAGGTCACCACGCGGGCGTGGGGTGGCAGGTTTTGAATCAACCTGCGGGCGGCTCCTCGGTTGCGGACAACGAGGGTTTGCCCCAGCATCACGCGCACCGCGCCGCGCAATTCGTCGGGCGCGTTGACCAACTCCGAGGCGACGCCGAGGAAGTCATCTGAGACCTCCGAGGTTTTGAAAACCTCGGAGGTCTTATCATCGAGAGGCAACAAAACCGCGCGACCCGTGTCATCGGTTTCGAGCAGGTTCAACGCATCTTCGAGTTGATTCGACTCAAGCAGAACCGCGTCGAGGGTGTCACCCAGCGCGGCGGCAATGGCGGTTTCCAGTTCAGCAGGGACATCAAGCGCTGCGCTCAACGCACCGCGCACACCAGAGAGCTTGGACTGTCGCGCCGCATCGAGCAAATATTTCGCGCCCTCGGCATAGCCAGCCAGAGATTGCTCGGCTTGTTCCAGCACTTCGAGTTGCGCCTTCAAACGCGAGTGATCCGATTCCTCTTTCGTTCGCTGTTCGAGGGCTTCGCGCCGCTCGCGTTCGATGCGCTCGAATTCGTTCTTCTTTTGAATGACTTTCTCTTCGGCTTCCTGCAAGGCAAGGCTGGCTTGCTCCCGTGCCTTGCGAGCGGATTCATACTGCGCCGCCGCCCGCGCCGAAAGGCTCTCACCATTGGCAATCGCGGCTTTGGTCTGTTCGATGCGCTGGGTCTGCGCTTCGATGCGCGACTTCAATTCATCGAGACGTGCGTTATTTTCTGCTCGCTGCTGGCTGAGACTTTCCAACTGTCCGCGAATTTGCGCCAGTTCATTTTCGAGCGCGGCGCGTTCTGCGTTTCGGGTTGCAAGTTGAACATTGCAGGTTTCAAGTTGACGTTTCGCTTCGTCCAGTTCATTTTGCACGCGCAGGATGTCCTGCTCCGATTCGTGGAAGCGGTCATTGGCGAGGTGCAATTCGTTCAGCGCATGTTCCTGGTCGGAGAGGATGGCAGCCTGCGAGTTGGTCAACGCGCGGCGGCGTTCTTCAAGGACAGCCAGTTCGCGGCTGATGGCTTCGCGCTCGTTGTGCAACTCCGCCGACTGACGATGCCAGCCGTTCAGCTGGGTGCGGAGTCCCGAAAGCCGCTCGCGGAAAGTTGAGTACTCCGCCTGCGCCGCTTCGTGGCTGACGCGGGCTTCACGCACGCGGGCTTCCTGCCCCCGCACCGCCTCGCGGACATCGGTCAGGTCGCGTTGGGCGCGGTGCCAGTGAAAGCCGTACCACTCGCGCAGGATCAACTTCATGTCCGCCTGGGCGCGGGCAAAATCAATCGCGCGTTTTGCCTGCCGCTCCAGACTACGGATGCGCGGTTCGAGTTCCGCCATGATGTCGAGGACACGCTCCAGGTTGCGCTCGGTGGTTTCGAGGCGTTTCAAGGCATCGTCGCGGCGGGAGCGGTACAAGCCTACGCCCGCAGCTTCTTCAAAAAGTCGGCGGCGGTCATCAGCTTTCAGCGCGAGGGACGCATCCACCAGACCCTGTCCGAGAATGGTATAAGTCCGCTCGCTCAAGCCTGCCTGCGCCAGCAATTCGTTCATCTCGCGCAAACGCACCTGCTGGCTGTTGATCAAGTATTCGTTATGACCGTCGCGGTGCGCCGTGCGGGACATCGCCACTTCGGAGAAGTCCACGGGCAGCCATTGCTCGGTGTTGTCGAAGGTGATGGTTGCCTGCGCCATGCCCGCGCGCGCGCGATGCTCGGAGCCAGAGAAGATCATATCTTCAGTTTTCTTGCCGCGCAAAAGCGTATACGACTGTTCGCCCAGCACCCAGCGCAGTGAGTCGGCAATGTTCGATTTGCCGGAGCCGTTGGGTCCGACAATGGCGGTGATTCCGCCCGCGAATTCAAAGACCGTGCGCGAGGCGAAAGTTTTGTATCCTTGCAGTTCGAGTGATTTTAGACGAAGAGGCATGTGAGATTTACGATTGATGATTTACGATTTTGGATTTGTGATTGATCATTGACCTGTATGCCTTTATATCAATCCCAGATTTTTCATTGCGTCTTTTGCGGCGGCGTGTTCGGCGGCGCTCTTGCTTGTTCCCAACCCGCGACCTTTTTCCACACCCGCGATTTCAACGGTCATTTCAAAAGTCACGGCATGGTCGGGTCCACTGGTGGAGACCACACGGTAATGCGGCGCGCCCATTTTTTGAGATTGAGTCCACTCCTGCAACTCGCTCTTCGGGTCCTGGATTTGATTGAGGATGGATTCGCGCACATCCTCCAAAATGGGATTGACGAAGGCGTGAACCGCATCAAGACCTGCGTCAAGGTATAGGGCGCCGATCAACGCCTCGAAGGCAGAGCCAAGCAGATTGTCGCGGTTGTGTCCGCCAGAGGAAGCCTCCCCCCGTCCAAGGCGAAGCGCCTTTCCCAATTCCAGTTTGCGGGCGAACTTTGCCAGATGGTCATTACGGACAAGCGCCGAGCGGATCTTGGTCAGGTCTCCTTCAGGCATTTCAGGAAAACGGTTATACACCCACGCGCCGACGATGAAATCCAGCACGGCATCGCCGAGAAATTCAAGGCGTTCGTTATCCTCAACAGCCTCGTACTCGTTGACGTAGGAGCGATGGGTCAGGGCGCGAGTCAATAATGCCATATTGGAAAAGGACAGACCCAGCCGTCGGCTTAGGTCGGAGGCGGATTCAACATCCCGCGAATTGAAATTAGGCATATCAGGGAACCTCCCGGAACTTAGGGAGCGCCAGACGCCAACCGGAGGTGGAATCTCGAGTTCCATTAGTTCCAAATAAAATTTTGATTCACCGCGAAGAATATCCCGGGGTTCTTCACTAAAATCTTCGTATTCTTCACCCTTCGCGATAAAAGGTTTTGAGCGGGCTGAATTGTAACCGAATTTTCAGGGAATTCCGTTTTTTAAGATAAAATCGGGCAGTTCACGGAGGAGGCGCTATGTCGGAAGCAGGCAACGAAACGCGGTTTTTGCACGCCATCGAAATGGGATTGGGAGCATGGCAATGGGGGGATCGGGTCGTCTGGGGATACGGTCAAACACACACAGATAAGGATATACGCGAATCGTTCGATGTTTCGCTCAACCTTGGCGTCCGCTTTGTGGATACCGCCGAGGTGTATGGATCGGGTTACTCGGAACGATTGCTGGGACAGTTCCTGAAAGAGCTCGACCAACCCGTGCTGGTGGCGACCAAATATTTTCCATGGCCCTGGCGTCTGACAAAGGGTTTTATCCCGTGGGCATTGAAAGCCAGCCTGGAGCGGCTGGGACTCGATTCCGTCGATCTGTATCAGGTCCACTGGCCCTCGCCGCTGATGAGTCCTGAAACGATGATGGAAGGCATGGCGGAGTGCGTTAAGCGCGGCTGGGCGCGGACGGTGGGTATCTCCAACTTTGGGGAGAAACACATGCTGCGGGCATATACCACCCTGGGACGGCATGGGATTCCGCTGGCATCCAACCAGGTGCATTACAGCCTGTTGAACCGCGAGGTGGAAAAGAACGGCACGCTCGCGCGCTGCAAGGAGCTTGGCATCCGCTTGATCGCGTATTCCCCATTGGAAAAAGGCTTGTTGACCGGCAAATACTCCTCGCAGAATCCGCCGCCGGGTTTGCGCGGCTCGCAATACATCGACCTGTTGAAAAAACTTCCACCTGTCATCAATCTTTTGCAGGAGATTGGCTTGAAGCACGGCGACAAGACCGTCTCGCAGGTGGCGCTGAACTGGCTGATCTGCAAAGGGGCGCTGCCCATCCCCGGCGCAAAGAGCGCGCGCCAGGCGGAACTCAACGCAGGCGGCGCAGGCTGGCGGCTGACCGACGAGGAAGTTGCACGGCTGGATGAGGCGACGGATAATATCCGCGAGTACAGGAAAAACTAAAATTCAAGAAAGTGCCGCATTGTGCGGCGCCTTCTTTGTTAACCCTGCGTGTCATGCTCCGCATCAAACACGTGCGAGTGCATGTTGGCGACCCATTGCTTGCCGTCTTCGGTCAGGCGCAGGTACGTCAACGCATCCTGAATATACGGGCTGACATTGTTCCAATAAAATGAGGCGTATTTCTTCCGCAAATCGTTGGGGACTTTATAGCCATATTTTTCGTTGACACCAAGTTCCTGGAATTCATAGAACAAAGCGGGAGCCTTGCGCAAATAGTCGGGGTCGCCCAGTTGACCGATGAAATCCGCCGCGCGAACCAGCCCGCCCAATCCCTTTGTATCCTTATAGAAATCATCGGGCGGAGATGGGAAGCGGGTCATCTCGATGTAGGAGGCGATCACCTCCGCGTCCAAATGTTGGGTCACGTTATGGAGCAGGCTCGTCCCAAAGCGCTCACGGACGAACAGCTTGCTGCGGTTGACGTGGTGCGGCGTCAATGCAACGTCGGTGCCTTCGGGAGAGACATAAATCATCTCGTCTCCAACACCAGTGGCAAACATTTCCTTCGTATCGTTCCTGCACACTCCTTTGACGTAACCAATATCATGGCACAAGACCGCGATCATGTAATGCATCCAGTCGCGGGGAGTCACGCCGCCTTCGCGCAAATGCTTGCCTTCGATGATCGCCTGCCCCGCCAGCGCCACCATAATGGTATGGTCAACGTCGTGATAGAGCGCGTCGGAGTTGGCGATGTTTTCCAGCGCCAGCCGCCCGCACCAGGTCACGATGCGCCCCAGGTCAATGTCGAGATCGCCGTAGGTGCGCTGGTACACCGTCCGCAACTGCTCGACGAACATATCAATCACTAATTCCTGCCAACTGATCATATCTGCCTGCCTTGGTGTTAAAATAAATGAACATTTACAGTGTATCAGAAAGTCGAATGATTTAACCAACTTTAGAAAAGGAGAAACTTATGGATATCTTCGGATGGGTAATGGCGGGTTCCGGGTTGCTGATAACCGCAGTGAGCGTGATTTGCAGTGTTTTGCTTCCGCTGTTGATTCTTGGCGGACTGGGATATTTCCTGTACAAACGCAACCAGCAAAGCATGGCGTACCGCCAGTCCGCGCAGACGTGGCAGAGCGTCACGGGAACAATCATGATGTCGTCTGTGCAATCGAGCTATTCAAGCGGAAGTTACTCCACCTACCCGGTGGTTGTCTATCAATACGAAGTGCACGGACAACGCCACCAAAGCCAGCGGATCAAGGCGGGCGAGCAATTCCTCAACGTCCGCATTTCAGGGCAGGCGGAAGCGACCGTTCAAAAATATCCGATTGGCTCGACAGTGACGGTTTACTACAACCCGTCGAATCCCGCTGAATCTGTTTTGGAAAGGTAATTCTGTCTATTCAAAAAACGCCCCTCATCCTGATTGTCGGTCCGACGGCTGTCGGCAAGACCGAGCTCGCCATCCAACTGGCGGAAAAATTCAACGGCGAGATCGTCTCGGCGGATTCGCGTCTCTTCTATCGCGGCATGGACATCGGCACCGCCAAGCCTTCGCGCGAGGAGATGGCGCGGGCCCCGCATCACTTGATCGATATCGTCAATCCCGATGAAACCTTAAGTCTGGCGGTCTTCCAACAGAAGGCAAAGGAAATCATTGCAGATATTCACGCGCGCGGCAAACTCCCCTTTCTGGTCGGCGGGACGGGACAATACGTCCGCGCGGTGACGGAGGGTTGGAGTCCGCCGGAGGTCACGCCAGACGAGCGGTTGCGGAAGGTTTTGGAAACTCTGAAGGATGAAAACAGCCCAGAGTGGCTACACGACAAACTTCGAGTACTCGACCCCGAAGCAGCGGATAAGATCGACGCCCGTAACGTGAGGAGGACCATCCGCGCACTGGAAGTCACCCTGACGACTGGCAGGAAGTTTTCCGCCCAACGCGGACAGGTGGAATCGCCCTACCATTTGATTACCGTCGGGCTGATTCGCCCACGCGAGGAGTTGTATCGTCGGGTGGATGAACGCATCGAGTTGATGTTTGCCAGCGGATTCATGGATGAGGTGAAGGGGCTGCTCCAAAAGGGATTCCCCCCTTCCCTGCCCAGCATGTCGGCAATCGGATACCGGGAAGCTGTCCGCGTGGCAAAAGCTGAATGGGACGAGAATCAGGCAAAGGTCGAGATGCGACGCATGACGCGAATCTTCGTCAGACGGCAATCAAACTGGTTCAAGGAGTCCGATCCACAGATTCACTGGTTCCATCCAAATCAAAAAGAGGAAATCGAATCATATTTGCACAGCGCCATAATTAGCTTATAATATTTTCCAGATACACTTTGTCCATAAATCTTGACCAACGCCAAAGGAGAAGGAATTATGAGCAACAAACCGTGGCTGGCACATTACGACAAGGGTGTGCCTCAGACAATCGAATATCCGAAAGCGCCGCTGTTTCATTTTTTGGAGGAATCCGCGCGCAAGTATCCCGACCGTGCCTGTACAATATTCAAGGGCGCGGTCATTTCTTACAAGGAGATGGATGCGCTGACCAATGCGATGGCTGCCGCGCTGGTGGAGATGGGGGTGAAGAAGGGTGACCGCGTGGGTATCTTCATGCCGAACACGCCGCAGTTTGTGATTGCCTTTTTCGGCATTCTCAAGGCGGGCGGCGTGGTGGTGGCGGTCAACCCCACCTACCCGGTGGATGAGATCATCTTCCCGGTCAAGGATGCGAATATCGAGGTGATGTTTGCGTTGAGCCGTTTCTACGGCAAGTTGACAGAGGCGCGGCAAAAATCCAATCTCAAAAAAATCATTGTTTCGAATATCAAAGAGACCCTGCCCCCCGTATTACGCCTGCTCTTTACGCTGGCAAAGGAGAAAAAGGAAGGCGACCGCCTCGACGGGTTGGAGAGCGGCGATTTCTGGATGCAGGATTTGTTGAAGAAACATGCCGGCGCACCCAAGCCAAACGTGGAAGTTACTCCCGATGACACGGCGGTCTTCCAATATTCCGGTGGGACAACGGGCGTGCCAAAGGGCGCGGTTGCCATTCATCGCAATGTGGTTGCAAACACGCTGCAAATCAAATCCTGGATGCCGTCGCTTATCCCCGGCGAAGAAGTGGTGCTGATGGGTATTCCATTATTCCACGTCTATGGCATGGTGGCGGGGATGAACTTCGCCATGGCAAACGGTGCAAGCATGGTGATGGTGCCAAACGCGCGCGATTTGAAGGACGTGCTGGACAACATTAGCAAGTTCAAGGCAACCATCTTCCCCGGCGTGCCTACGCTATACAATGCCATCAACAATCATCCCGATGTGAAGGCGGGGAAATACAACCTGTCCTCCATCAAGGCTTGCATCTCAGGGTCGGCTCCGTTGATGCGTGAAACCAAGGAAAAGTTCGAGGCGCTTACCGGCGGCAAGGTGTTTGAAGGTTACGGACTTTCAGAAGCGCCCACCGCAACGCACTGTAATCCTTTGGAAGGCGAAAACAAGACAGGCTCGATTGGCATGCCCCTGCCCGATGTGGAAGTGAAGCTCATCAGCCTTGACGACGGGGAAACGGAACTGCCTCAGGGCGAGATTGGTGAAATCGTGCTTCACGGTCCGCAGGTGATGAAGGGTTATCACAACATGCCGACCGAGACCGAAAATTCCCTGCGCAAGTTGAAGGATGGCAGGACCTGGCTCTTTACCGGTGACATCGCCCGCATGGACGAGGATGGCTACTTCTACATCGTCGACCGCAAGAAGGAGCTGATCAAGCCCGGCGGATTCCAAGTCTGGCCCCGCGAGGTGGAGGAAGCCATCATGAGCCACTCCAAGGTTTTGGAGGTGGGCGTGGGCGGCATCCCCGACCCGCAGCGCGGTGAGACAGTCAAAGCATGGATCGTGCTCAAGCCTGGTGAGACGCTATCCGAAGCTGACCTCAAAGCCTACTGCAAGGAACACCTTGCTCCCTACAAAGTCCCCACCCACTATGAGTTCCGCACTGAGTTACCCAAGACCACCGTCGGCAAGATCCTGCGGCGCGAGTTGGTAAGGCAGCATAAGGAAGGAAGATAGTAACGAGAAGCGAGAAATGAGTAACGAGAATAAATTTTAACAAAAGAAGTCCCCCGGAATTCCAGGGGACTTCTTACTTGTTTCTCGGAACTTATACCTGCGCAACCTGCGGCGTTCCGCTCTTCTTGCCCAGCGGCGAGGGGAAGAGTTGTTCGAATTCCTCACGGGTAATGGACTCGACATCAAGGAGTTTCTGCGCGATCAAGTCCAACTGCTTGCGATATTTCTTGACCAGGGACTTGGAGAGTTTGTACGAGTCTTCCACGATCTTGCGGACTTCGCGGTCTATCTGCTCGGCAACGGCTTCGGAGTAGTCGCGCTGTTCGGAAATTTCACGACCGAGGAAGATCATCTCTTCCTTTTGACCGTAAGTCAGCGTGCCCATTTCGGGACTCATGCCCAGGCGGGTGACCATGGCGCGCGCCATGCGGGTCACCTGCTCAATGTCGTTGGAAGCGCCGGAGGTGATGTCATCAAAGATCAACTCCTCAGCAGCACGTCCGCCAAGCGCCATTGCCAGCGTGGCAAGCATCTTCTTGCGCGACATCAGGATGCGGTCTTCATCGGGGCGGAACCAGGTCACGCCGCCGGCTTGTCCGCGCCCGACGATGGTCACTTTTTGAACGGGATCAGCTTCGGCAATGGCATTCGCCACAATCGCATGACCAGCCTCATGATAGGCAATGATGCGCTTCTCCTCGTCAGAGATGAGGCGGGACTTGCGCTCCGGTCCCATCACAACGCGTTCGATGGCTTCTTCCATTTCCGATTGCCCAATGGATTTCAGGTTACGGCGGGCTGCCAAAATGGCAGCTTCGTTAACCAGGTTTTCCAGGTCTGCGCCGACAAAGCCGGGGGTGCCGCGGGCAACCGAAGCAAGGTCAGCCTGCGGGTCGAGGGGTTTGCCCTTGACGTGCACCTTCAAGATGGCTTCGCGCCCCTTGACGTCGGGGCGATCCAAAGTCACACGGCGGTCGAAGCGACCGGGGCGCAACAACGCCGGGTCGAGGATGTCGGGACGGTTGGTGGCGGCAATGATGATGACATTGGTGTCGGTGTCGAAGCCGTCCATCTCGACCAGCATTTGGTTCAGGGTCTGCTCACGTTCGTCGTGCGAACCGCCCAACCCCGCGCCGCGCTGGCGACCAACGGCGTCGATTTCATCCACAAAGACGATGCAGGGTGAATGTCGCTTGGCTTGATCGAAAAGGTCACGCACGCGGCTCGCGCCCACGCCAACAAACATTTCAACGAACTCGGAACCGGAGATGGAAAAGAAGGGCACGCCCGCTTCGCCGGAAACGGCTTTCGCCAAAAGGGTCTTGCCCGTTCCCGGAGGTCCAACCAATAAAACGCCCTTCGGGATGCGCGCCCCAAGCTGGATGAACTTCTGCGGCTCCTTCAGGAATTCGACGACCTCAGCCAGTTCCTGCTTCGACTCTTCCGCGCCCGCCACATCGGAAAAGGTGACGGTGGGATGCTCCCCGCTGAACATCCGCGCGCGGCTCTTGCCGAAAGACATGGCGGCATTGTTGCTGCCCTGCGCCTGGCGCATGATGTACCACAAAACTCCGCCCAACAACAGGAACGGAAGCGCATACACAATGAAGGTGCCAAACACGCCCTGCCAGACGGATGGCGCGCCAACTTCGATTTTGACGTTTTCCGGGGCAAGTTGCTCTGTCGCAACCCCCAAGCTGGCAAGCTGTTCCACCAACGTGGCATCCGACTCTTTACGAGATTCAATGCCTTCCTCTGCGCCATTCCGATAAACAACACGAATCGTGTTATTGTCTTCAATAACGATGCGTGCAACCTCACCCTTCTGCACAGCCAGAGCCACTTCATTGATGGTCAGGGTCTCCTTGGTGGCCGTGCTCTCGCGGAGTCCCATGAAAATCATGGCTCCGATGGCGACGATCACTAGGATATATACAAAGTACGATTGATTACGGGAATTCACGGAATCCTCCAAATTTGACTTTCGGCTGGATTATACCAAGCCCATACCCTAGACGACGCGTAGAGCGGAAATTTATACGATTCTCTAATACGGCTAATTCCAGCCAAAATCCAGCCCAAAACACCCGGAACCGAATCCCGTCACACGCAAAGCACGCCATCAAAAAGACGAGAATCATTTTCCACCCGGAAAGTTTCTGTATTAGAATGTCAGCCAAAGCCATGAAAACCAATCTTACAGACCGCTCATCCCTTACCCGCTTTGCCTGGCTCTCCATTGGCGCGGCGGTCCTGACCATTGCGCTAAAAACCATTGCCTACCTGCTGACAGGTTCGGTGGGTCTGCTTTCAGACGCATTGGAATCCCTGGTCAACCTTGTTGGCGCTTTGATGGCGCTGGCAATGCTGACCATCGCCGCCCGCCCCGCAGACGAAGACCACGCCTACGGTCACAGCAAAGCCGAATACTTTTCAAGCGGCGCAGAAGGAATGTTGATTCTGGTTGCCGCTGTGAGCATCATCTTGTCTGCCGCGCCAAGGCTCATCAACCCCAAGCCGCTCGAACAGGTCGGGCTGGGACTGGGGGTTTCGGTCGCCGCCTCGCTCATAAACCTGGGCGCCGCGCAAATACTCCTGCGGGCGGGCAAACGCCACAATTCCATCACACTCGAAGCCGATGCGCATCATTTAATGACGGATGTGTGGACGTCCGTCGGCGTGCTGGCTGGGGTCGGCATGGTGGCGTTCACCGGTTGGGAGATTCTCGACCCAATCGTTGCATTCATTGTCGCGGGAAACATCATCTGGACGGGGGTGCGCATCGTACGCGCATCCGCGCTGGGGTTGATGGACACGGCGCTCTCCTCCCAGGAACTGGATGCTTTAAAAGGCGCGCTGGAAAAACGCATGACGGATGGAGTGCAATTTCATGCGCTGCGCACCCGCCAGTCGGGTTCGCGTCAGTTCGTGTCGTTCCATGTCCTTGTCCCTGGCGAATGGACAGTTCAGCGCGGACATCGCCTCCTCGAAGCAATCGAGGAAGATGTCCGCCGGGCATTGCCAAACGCCACAGTATTCACACATCTGGAATCGCTCAACGATCCATCATCATGGGAGGATACAACCCTCGATCGCACACAGCCTCCCGCCTGACTTTGGCTAATCCAACGTCAATTCCACCGGACAGTGATCCGATCCCATCACTTTGTCGTAAACGACTACATCCTTCACGCGAGGCATGAGGGCCTCGGAAACGAGGAAGTAATCCAACCGCCAGCCGATTCCCCGCTGACGGGCGTTGAGACGGTACGTCCACCAGGTATATTCCACCTTGTCGGGATATAAACGGCGGTAGGCATCGATAAAGCCACGATCCAAAAAGTTTTGCACCCACTCGCGTTCTTCCGGCAAAAAGCCCGAAGTCTTTTCGTTTTCCTTCGGGTTCTTCAAATCAATGGGCATGTGGGCGGTGTTGAAATCGCCGGTGATGATGATCCGCTCGCCGCGTTTATGGAGGCTTTCACACAGTTCCAGCAGGCGGGCATAAAACCCAAGTTTATAATCCACGCGATCCTGTCCGCGCTGACCGTTGGGGAAGTAAATATTGAACAGTCGAATCCCGCTCCAAACCGTCTGGATGACGCGTCCCTCCACATCGAACTGTTCGTCGCCCAAGCCGGATACGATCTCATCGGGTTGTTGCCTGAAGAAGGTCGCCACGCCGCTGTAGCCCGGTCGCTGTGCCGCGTTCCAAACGCGGGAAAGTTTCAACGCGGCACGCTGTTCCTCGTCCAATTGCTCCTCGCGCGCCTTCACCTCCTGCAGGCACAAAAAGTCGGGCCGGCGCTCAAAAGCCCAGTCGAGGGCATTCTTACCCAACGCGGCGCGGATTCCATTCACGTTCCATGTAATAATCTTCATCGGTTAATCCTCGTTTTTTCTATGGTAAACTTGCGCAAAAGACAGGAGAAACATGAATAACGCAACTGTCAGGCACATCATTTGTATTGAAGACGAACCCGAAATGATTGACCTCATCCAACTCATCCTGACCCGCCGCGGGTTCGAGGTGAGCGGGGCAACAGGCGGCAAGGAGGGTATCACACTGGTGCGTGAAAAGCGCCCGGACCTTGTATTGCTCGACCTGATGATGCCGGATATGGACGGGTGGGAAGTATACCAACAAATGAAAGCCGAGGAATCCACGCGCAACATCCCGGTCATCGTTGTCACCGCCAAGGCGCAAAACATCGACAAGGTGCTCGGCTTGCACATCGCAAAGGTGGATGATTACATCGCCAAACCGTTCAGCCCGCAGGAACTCATAGACAGCGTCGAAAAAGTTCTGGGATCGAAGTAGGGATTTATAGGGCGGCATTCATCCGCCCGGTCATTTGCCATGCCCCGCCTCATCATTGTCCACAACCTGAACAAGGAAATCAAAGACCCGCCACAAGTGGGGTATTGCGATTCGTTTTCGTGCCGGCTGCGAGGGCTGATGTTCCGCCCACACCTGCCCCGAAACGAAGGCTTGTTGCTGGTCGAAAAACGGGATTCGCGCCTCGACACGTCCATTCACATGTTCTTCGTCTCATTCGATCTTGCCGTCTTCTGGATCAATTCCGAAATGACCGTGGTCGACAAGGTCCTCGCCAAATCGTGGCATCCCGCCTACTTCTCGAAGGCGGATGCAAAATACACACTGGAAATTCACTCCGACCGCATTGGGGATTATCAAATCGGCGACAAGGTGGAATTCAAGGACTTGTCGTAGGCAGGCGTCCATCCCATCCCGTGCCATCAAAACTCATGACCAAAAATATATTCCCGTTCCTCCTGATTCTCACCCTGTTGATATTGCCCGCCCGTTCCGCTCATGCCCAGACTCCCACCGGTCCCGTTTACATTGTCCAGCCCGGCGACAGTCTCTCGTCCATTGCCGTTTTCTTCAACATCGACCTTACAGACTTGATGACGGCAAACGGCATCACAGACCCAAACCAACTGGATGCGGGGCAGCAACTGGTCATTCCCGGTCTTGAAGGAGTCAGCGGCGTCATCAACACCCAACGCATCAACTTCGGCGATTCGTTCCGGAGTCTCACCCGCCGCACCCAGGTCCCGCTGGACATGTTCAAAAGATTGAATCATATTGTCAGCCCAAGCGAATTCTACGTGGGGGTCAACATGATCGTGCCGGCGGAAAACGGGAATCAAATTCTCACCAACCGGGTTACAACCAAAACGGGCGAGTCGCTGCTGGAGGCGGCGGTCAGGCAGAACACGGATGTATGGACGGTCGCCCACTACAACAGCTTGCAAGGCTCGTGGGATGCGCTGCCGGGTGACATTCTCTTTTCACCGGGCGGAAACGGCGAACAGACCATGGGTGGTCTGCCCTCCGCATTTGCGGGCGTGGAAATACGTGACCTGCCCGTCAAACAGGGCGGCACGGGAGTCATCAAAGTCAAAACGACCAGTCCTGATATCGCGCTTGGTGGGATTCTGGTCGACCACCCGCTACACTTTTTCCCGATGGAGGATGGGATACAGATTGCCCTGCAGGGGGTCCATGCCCTGCTGCCACCGGGTGTGTATCCCCTGCGGGTGGATGTCGCCCTACCCGACGGGAGCAAACAATCCTACGAACAAAATATTTTGATCGTCACGGGCAATTATCCCGACGACCCGTTGTTGTACGTCGACCCAATCACCATAGACCCGGCTGAAACGGAACCCGAGCTGGAAAAGCTCATCAGCATCACCAGCCCCGTGACGCCTGAAAAATTCTGGGCTGGCGATTTCTACTCCCCCGCTTCGCAATACGCGGAGTCCACCTACTTTACCTCACGCTTTGGAAACCGCCGCACTTACATTGGTACAAATACAGAACTTTCAGTCAATGGTTTTCACACCGGGCTTGACTTTGGCGGCGGAACGGGACTTCCCATCACCGCCCCGGCAGGTGGAAAAGTGATCGTTGCTGAAAACTGGACCGTCCGCGGCGGCACGACCATCATCGACCACGGCTGGGGAGTGTACAGCGGGTTCTGGCATCAGTCCAAGTTTTACGTCCAACCCGGTGACGTGGTCGAGCAGGGACAGGTCATCGGCGAAGTGGGCGGCACGGGACGTGTGACAGGTCCGCACCTGCATTGGGAGTTGTGGGTTAATGGTGTGCAGGTGGATCCGCTGGATTGGCTCACCTACACATACCCGTAACCAGTCATCGAGATTGTTGCGTATCGTTTCGAAATATGCTAAACTCACCCGCAATGAACAACCTTGTCAACTTCCTCAAGCAAAGCGATATCTTTTATCAGTTCACGCCAACCCAGCTGGAGTTGGTGGCGAACATTTGTCAGGAGGTTGCGTACAACACCGGGGACATCATCTTCCAGGAAAACAGCAGTAGCAAGGAGTTGTACGTCATTTTGCAGGGAGAGGTGGATATTTTGATCAACCGCGGAACAACAGGAGGGCTTGAGAAAAAGGAGGCGGCGGTCGTGGCGCGCCTTCGCAGGGGACAATCCTTTGGCGAGGTGGCATTGGTGGACGAAGGTTTGCGCTCCGCGTCTGCGCGTGTGACGCAAAAGGATACCCACCTTCTCGTCATCCAGCGCGACAAGCTGATTATGCTATGCGAAGCCTATCCCCAACTTGGCTATCGCCTGATGTACAACCTGGCAGCGGACCTTGCGATGAAAATCCGCAATACCGACCTGAGAATCCGCGAGCAATTACTCTACAAACCGATGGACAAAAAATAGTCGGAGGCGACAACGGACTTCCTGACTTTTTAAGCCGTAAAAAATGTCAAACAGCACCTTGACTTGACTTTCCATGCGGCTTATGATTAAACAGTGTACGCAGAAACCTTTCGCGTCATTCTGAGGAGCGAAGTGACAAAAAAGCAGGTTGAACCTGAAATCCTCCTTCGCTATGCAGGATGGCACGATTTTAATTTGCATACACCCAAGCCGTAAAATTAACAACCTGTCCATGAAAGTGGCTCGAACTTGCCTAACATGTCTTGATACGACCCTGCCGCCTTGTTTATCATCGAAGGTCCCAGGGCTTGATCTTGAAAATCCATAAGTTTAGGAGGTGAGACTGACATTGTAAGCATTGTCTGCTGTTGTCTGAACACCCGCACATGCGGGACGTCGAATTCACCCTAACACAATTTTGGAGGAGCAAGAAATGAATAAACGGTTGTTCGTTTTACTTTCGGCACTCGTCATCGCCAGCATGGTGCTTACCGCCTGCGGCGGCGGTGGCGGCGGCGCTGCCAAGACCATCAAGATCGCGACCCAGTCCCCCCTCTCCGGCGACATGTCCGTCGTCGGCGTTGATATCAAGCGCGGCGCGGAAATGGGCATCGAGCAGATGAGCGCCGGGTTGACCGAAATGGGCTTCAAGATCGAACTGGCTCCGTTTGACGATCAAGGCAACCCCGACACCGGTGTCGCAAACGCCAAACAGATTGTCTCCGACCCCGCCATTTTGTGCGTAGTCGGGCATTACAACTCCGGCGTACAAATCCCCTCATCCGAAGAATATCACAACGCTGGCCTGGCAAATGTTTCCCCCGCCAACACCAACCCGAAAGTCACCACCCGAGGTTATTTGGAAGTCAACCGCATCGTGGGACGCGATGACGTGCAAGGCGTGGTGGGCGCGGACTTTGCCGCTGCCCAGGGCATGAAGAGCGCCTTCGTCGTCCATGACAAGACCGCGTACGGACAGGGCATCGCCGAGTTCTTCAAGCAGGAAGCCGAAGCCAAGGGCATGGAAGTACTTGGCTTTGAAGGCACGGAAGAAAAAGCCAACTTCGACGCGCTTCTCTCCCCGATCCTGGCTGCCAACCCAGATGTGGTCTACTTTGGCGGCATGTACGGACAAGCCGCGCTTTTATTCAAACAGGCCCGCGAAAAGGGTTATATGGGCATGTTCCTGAGCGATGACGGCTTTGACTCCTCAGACGCCGCCAAGATCGGCGGACAGGCGCTGCTGGACGGAAAAGGAAGCTATTACTCAACCGTATCTGGTCCAGCCTCCGTTTACCCCGGCACCGCCAAATTCATTACCGACTTCAAAGCCAAGTACAGCTCCGACCCGCAGCCGTTTGCCGCCCAAGGCTTTGACTCAGCCGGCATCTGCTTGAAAGCCATTGAAGCCGCCGCCAAGGCAAAGAACGGTGAAATGCCCACCCGCGCAGAGGTTGCCAACGCAATCCGCGCACTGAAAGATTACCAGGGCATTACTGGAACAATCACCTTCAACTCCATCGGCGATCCGGTGGTTGCGAAGTATTTCGTGATCCAGGTTGGGTCCACAGATCCCGCCAAATGGCCCGAGAATCCAATTGTCCAGACCCTCGACATCGCCCCGCCTGCTCCATAAAAATTCTCATGCAGAACCCTCCCGGTCCTTTTATAAGGGCCGGGAGTATTTTCAACTTCGGGAGCAGTTATGAAACGATTCTTCAAGTCCATAAATGTGCGCGAGCTACTCCGCCCCATAGGACAGTTGACTATATTTTCACTGGGGAGCGCGGTTGTTTTATCTGTAATCGTGCTGCTCATTGCCCTGCTGCTTGACAATACCTCCATCGGGCTGGCAGCCATGGATCGGTTCAAGACCACGTTGTTCATGTATACCCTGATAAACCTGCCACAGGTATTAATAGACGGGCTGACCATCGGCTTTGTGTACGCAGCCGTTGCGCTTGGATATACCATGGTGTACGGGGTGCTGGAATTTATCAATTTTGCCCACAGTGAAATTTTTGCCGTGGGTGCGTTTGTCGGCGTCGAAACTCTAATTCTGCTCGAACAGGCTGGTATCCTGGCTAGCGCCTCTCTGGGAATGGCTTATGTCTATTTGATCCTAGCGATTTTGGCGGGAATGGTGGCCGCCGGCGCCCTGGCTGTCACTGTGGAACGGGTCGCCTACCGTCCCCTGCGCGGCGCGCCGCGTCTAGTCCCGTTGATCTCCGCGATCGGGGTTTCATTCCTTTTGCAGGATGTCATCCGCCTGGTGGAAGGGTTGACCACCGGCCAATTCAACCGCATCTTCCCCACCTTTGGAAACTTCGATGAGCGTCTGATTTTCGGCACAGTGCCGTTGGGCGGCACGCCCATCATCATGGGCATCTCCATAAAATCCCTCATCGTAATACTTGGAGCCGTCCTGATGCTTGTGGCGCTCAACTATCTGGTAAATGCCACAAAAGTTGGCAAAGCCATTCGTGCCGTTGCGCAGGATCGTCCAACCGCCAGCTTGATGGGAATTGACGTTAACCGCATCATCGCCCTAACCTTTTTGGTGGGCGGTTTATTGGGCGGCGCCGCGGGCGTTCTCTATGCCCTGAAATTTACCCGTATCGACCCCTTTGTCGGCTTCTTCCCCGGCTTGAAAGCCTTCACCGCCGCGGTCATGGGAGGCATCGGCAACCTGACCGGCGCCCTGTTGGGAGGGATCGTCCTGGGCATGCTGGAAACCTTCGCCGGTTCCTACATGGGAGTTTTCACCATGGGCACATACGGTACGGAATATAAAGATATTTTTGCTTTCACAATCCTGATCCTGGTTCTTATTTTCCGCCCGCAAGGTTTGATGGGCGAGAACGTCAGCCAGAAGGCATAGGAGGACGTTATGGCCCAGTTACAACTCTTCTTTCAGAATTTTCAAAAAACCGTCCAACAAGGGCGTTGGCCCTATGTTGCCACGTTGGTACATGTCCTGCTTGGCACCTTATGGGTTTATTTTAGCCCTCGTTCCACATTTGCCTTCCTTTTGCTGGTTACCTCCTTCTTTTCGCTTTATTCCCTAAAGGCAGATAACCGCTTTAAAATAATCATCGGGATCATCCTGGCGCTGGTCATCATCCCCGTTGTGGGCGTGCGTAACATCTTCTATTTGGAGATCATTTTCCAGATCAGCGTTTTCGCCGCCCTCGCACTCGGACTGAATATCATCGTCGGTTTCGCCGGACTGCTGACGCTCGGGTATGTGGCTTTCTACGCGGTAGGTGCCTACCTGTGGGGCTTCTTCGGCTCCCAACAGTATTACGTCATGCCGTATGCCCCCGGTTCCCAGCCCGCCGGACTGCCCTTCCTGCTTCCCGGCGATACGTTCTATCTTTTCCTCCTGTTGGCAATCGTCGCGGCAGCGCTCACCGGCATCCTGATCGGTCTACCCGTCATGCGCTTGAGGGGTGACTATCTCGCCATCGTCACGCTCGGCTTCGGGGAGGTCATTCGCGTGCTGGCAAACAACCTGGATAAACCCGTCAACCTGACGAACGGTCCGCAGGGTATCACTCCCATTCAACGCCCCACCCTGCCCGAATTTGTGTTGGATGGCTTCAACAGTGTATTTGGCGGCATCGTCGGACATCCTGTGGACCAGGCGTCGCTTTACAACGTGATGTTCTACATTTTGGCGCTGGTTGTCATCATCACCATCGTGTTTGTGACAAAAAACCTGGAAGACGCCAAGATTGGTCGCGCGTGGGCAGCCATCCGCGAAGATGAGACGGCGGCTGTCGCCATGGGCATCCCGGTTGTCAGGATGAAACTATTGGCGTTTGCCATCGGCGCATCCTTTGCGGGAGCGGTGGGCGCTTTGATGGCAGCCAGTCGAACCTTTGTCAGCCCGGAATCATTCTCGTTCATGCAGTCCATCGGCGTGCTTTCGATGGTCATCCTGGGCGGACAGGGCAGCATCCCCGGCGTGATCCTCGGCGCGGCAACAGTGATCATCCTGAACCTGCAAATCCTGCAGGGCTTCTCGCTTTACCTGAGCCAGTTGCGGCAAAGCGATGCCGTCATTCCGATCATCAATTTCGCATGGAGAAATCTTTCCGCGCAGCTTGACCCCGCCAAATACCAGCGCCTGCTGTTCGGGTCGATCCTGGTTCTGATGATGATTTTCCGCCCCGATGGGTTGATCCCGGCTGCGCGCCGCAAGCGGAAACTGCTTCTGGAAGAAACAACCGAGGTCGAGGAATAGGCGAGGAACTCATGTCACTTATAAATGCGACTCGCGTTGTAAAACGTTTCGGCGGCTTGACAGCCGTCAACAAAATGGACTTCAATCTGGATAAAGGTGAGATCGTCAGCATCATCGGACCGAACGGCGCCGGCAAGACGACCTTCTTCAACACCATCACAGGCATCTATAACCCAGAGGAAGGCGATATTGTCTTTAATGGCAAATCCCTGATCGGCTTACGGACAGACCAGATCGCCGAACGCGGCATCTCGCGTACCTTCCAGAACATCCGCCTGTTCAGCAATATGTCGGTCATCGAAAACATCCTTGTGGGAATGCACCCCCATCTCAAACAATCAGCTGTTGATTCCCTGTTCCGCCTGCCTTCCTTCAAGAAGGAGGAATTGGATGCCGAGAAAAAAGCCGAGGAACTGATGGCGTATGTGGGACTAAAAGGCGTGGGCAATGAACTTGCCAAAAACCTGCCCTACGGCGGACAGCGCCGCGTGGAAATTGCGCGCGCCCTGGCTGCCGAGCCGTTGCTGTTGTTGCTGGATGAACCAACTGCCGGGATGAATCCTCTGGAGACCGAAGATGCGATCAAACTTTTCCGCCGCATCCGCGACGAAAAGGGAATCACAGTCCTGCTGATCGAGCATGACATGCGCGTGGTGATGAACATCTCCGAGCGCATCAGCGTGATGGATTACGGTGAAAAGATCGCCGAAGGCACACCCGCGGAAATTCGCGCCAACCAGCGCGTCATCGAGGCCTACCTTGGGCGCGGCGCGGTTGCCAGCCAGCACGAGGAGAAAGCGCTATGAGCCTGCTTACCCTTGAAAACGTACACAGCTATTACGGACGCATCCACGCCTTGAAGGGCATCTCGCTAACGGTGGAGGAAGGCGAAATCGTAACCCTGATCGGGGCGAACGGGGCGGGCAAGAGCACCACCCTGCGCACCATTTCCGGTCTGCTTCACCCGAAACAAGGCAGGATTCTGTTGAAGGATCAGGACATTTCACAAATGAACCCGCACCTGATCGTCAATGCCGGCGTGGGACATGTCCCCGAAGGACGCGGAATTTTTCCGAAGTTGACCGTGAAGGAAAACCTGGAGATCGGCGCGTTCGTGATCGACGATCCGCTGGAAGTGGAGCGCCGCATGGAATATGCCTTTGAGATGTTCCCACGCCTGAAGGAGCGCATCGCTCAAAAGGGCGGAACCCTCTCCGGCGGCGAACAACAGATGCTTGCCACCGCCCGCGGGCTGATGCTCAACCCCCATATTCTGATGCTGGACGAACCCTCGATGGGACTTTCCCCCGTGCTGGTGGAGTTGATCTTCGACATCATCAAGCAGATGAACGAAAAGGGAACCACCATCCTGCTGGTCGAGCAGAACGCTTTAATGGCGCTTTCCATCGCCCACCGTGGCTATGTGCTGCAAACCGGCGAGATCGTCCTTAGCGATACCGCCGCCAACCTCAAGAAGAACGAAATGGTGAAGAAGGCGTACCTGGGCGTCGAATGACCCCATGGAAACGCCGCCCCTGAGAGATAAACCCGTTTTCTTGCTCGTGATGGAAAACGGGTTTATTATTGCGCCAGCCGGCAAATCACCGGTTGGAAGAATCCCTTATGAACCCGTTTGGAGGTTCACGCCGAGGAGAAAATTATGTGGAAGCAATTCCGGGGTTTTGTTCCTTTTCTTATCATCGCCAGCCTTGTTATTTCATCCTGTGGGAAGAGCAATCAAATCACCCTCAAAATCGTATCGAGCCTGCCCCTGACCGGTTCCTCAAGAGCACAGACAACCGCCATTGCCAACGCCATGCAATTGCGCGTGGAACAGGCAAGGTCTAAAGCCTGCAATGGAAAGTACAGGATCGTCTATGAATCCTGGGATGACGCATCCGCCGAGGGCAAGTGGACCTCCGAGATTGAAATACAGAATGCGAACAATGCCGTCAACGACAAGTCGGTTATCGCCTACCTGGGAACTTTCAATTCGGGGGCGGCAAAACTCTCCATGCCGATATTAAACCAGGCTGGGATGGTCATGATCTCGCCCGCAAACACGTACCCGGGCTTGACGCACAAGGTTGAAGGAGTAACGGAATCTGATGAACCCTACGTATATTTTCCAGACGGTGTGCGTAATTATGCACGTCTGGCTGCGACGGACGACTTGCAGGGACCGGTGATTGCCAACTTTATGATAGCCCAGGGCGTCAAATCCGTTTATATTCTTGATGACGGGGATGTCTACGGCAAGGGAGTTGCGGAAGCGGTAACCCTTGCGTCGCAAAAAGCGGGTATTGCAGTTGCCGGCAACGAGACCTACGACACGAAAGCCGCAAACTATCTGGAACTTATGAGGAAAATATCAACCAGCAACAACGGCGGCGTACCGGACGCCATCTTCGTCGGCGCAGTTGTGGAAAATAATGCCGGGCAGTTGCTAAAGGACAAGGTTGTCATACTGGGGGATAATCAACGGGTGAAATTCATCGGACCGGACGGTCTCTACACGGCAGGCTTAATCGAAACAGCAGGAGCCGCCATCGCAGAAGGCGCCTTTGCAACCACCCCCGGATTGGCGCTTGCGGACCTCGGCGAGACGGGGCAAAAATTCTACAAGGATTATGCCAAAAGGTTTGGCGAGACAAAAGAACCCTATGCCATCATGGGCTACGAAACGATGAACGTGACGCTTCACGCCATCGAGAATGTCTGCGCGGCGGACGGCGATCCAACAAACCGGAGCGCCGTCCGGGACGCCGTGCTTGCGATCAGGGAATTCGAGGGTGCGCTAGGCATCTGGTCATTTGACAACAACGGTGACATCACAATTCCCTACTTCCTGGTTGGGCAGGTACAAAACGGCAGCTTCGTTCAATTCGGCACCTTCACACCATGAGAATCGTCCAAAATTCCAACTGCCACTTTGTTTTAATTCGAAGATTTAGCGGAGCCGCCCGAAGGGGGTGCGACCCCGAACGGAATAAATTAAAGCAAACTTAGACCCCAACTTTCAAGAATTCCGCAAAAGCTGCCGCCCTATTGACCTATATCAAAAATGGTTATACCATTATTAACGTGATAAAATTTGGCGTCGAAAAAGCCGGCAGAAACTCGTTTGTAACAGGTTTGTTCGGCTTTTTGTTTAATACCTTGGGTCGACCAATCTCACACCTTAAGGAGGTGATGCCGTCAAAACAGGGCGTTGTCCGCCATTTGTCATACCCAATGAATGGGTAAAGATTCGCAATCCAATATCTAATCCGGAGGAGTAAGAAATGATCAAACGTCTATTCGTTGTTTTCTCAGTGCTGGTTGTCGCCAGCCTGCTGTTGACCGCCTGCGGCGGCGCTGCTGCGCAAAAAGAAATTAAGATCGCCATTCTCGCCCCCTTGAGCGGCGCTGTGCCGACCTTCGGCGTCTCCACCCGTGACGGCGCTTTGCTCGCCATCGATGAATGGAATGCCAAAGGCGGCGTGCTTGGGATGAAGATCGTGCCTGTTGTCGCAGACAGCCAGTGCGCAGCCGACCCCGCCGTCAATGCCGCCAACAAAGTCATCGACCAGGACAAAGTTGGCTATATCATCGGCGAGGTATGCTCTTCAGCTTCCATCCCCATATCTGAAATTGTCAATGCAAAGAACGTCCTTCAGATCAGCCCGACTTCCACCAATGCAAACGTCACGCTGACCGCTGACGGTGCCGTCAAGCCCTACACATTCCGCGCCTGCTTCATCGATCCCTTCCAGGGAACCGTGGGCGCCAAATTCGCCCTGACTGACCTCCAAGCCAAGAAAGCCTTCGTGCTTTACGACCAGGGCAATGACTACACACGCGGTCTGGCTGAAGCCTTCGAAGCAGCCTTCACTGCGGGCGGCGGCGAAATCGTGGGCAAGGAGACCTACACCGGTCAGGATACCGACTTCTCCGCCATTCTGGCAAAGGTCGCCGAAGCCAAACCTGATATTGTCTACCTGCCCGACTATTACAACGTTGTCAATCTCGTCACAGCACAAGCCAAGGAAAAGGGTATCACTGCCCCCTTCCTGGGCGGTGATGGATGGGATTCCGCCGACCTGGATCGCACGGCTGCCGATGGTGGCTACTTCACCAACCACTACTCCGAGCAGGACACCCGTCCGATCGTTCAGTCCTGGCTGAAGACCTACGGCGAGAAATACAAGGATGCCGATGGCAAGCCGATCGTCCCCGATGCTCTGGCGACCCTGGCATATGATGCCGCCAATCTGTTGATTGCGTCCATTGAAAAAGCCGGCGTCGATGATCCCTCGAAGGTCAAGGATGCCATGGCTGCGCTGAAATGGGAAGGTGTTTCCGGCACGATCACCTTCGATGCAAACCACAACCCCATCAAATCCGCCGTCATCCTGCAGGTCAAGGACGGTAAAGTCGTTTACGTTACATCGGTAGCCCCGTAACCTGCAAAACCATTACATGGGGGGCGGGCGCAAGCGTCCGCCCCCTTTTTTTCTCGCTTTGGAGTGCCTTATGGAAAGATCAACTACAACCCCTCCACCGCCATTCCTGTATCAGCAAATGATCAAGGGTCGCTGGATCGGCAGGATATTCATATACGCCATCGGCTTATTTGCGGCAGCCGGCATCGCAATCAAAGCTTATCAATCTCCCCCGCTGTTCGTCAACCAGGTTGTCAACGGATTGCAACTCGGCTTTGTATATGCCCTGATTGCCCTGGGCTACACAATGATATACGGCATCGTCAAGTTAATCAATTTTGCCCACGGTGATGTATTCATGGTTGGGGCGTTTGTTAGTTATTATGCCATCAGCGGCTTTGAACTGCACCTGTGGCTGTTGGCGTTAATCCCCGGTATTAATCCAGCTTTCGGACTGATCATCGGAACGATTTCAGTAATCCTGCTCTCCATGATAACCTGCGCGCTATTGGCTGTAACGGTGGAACGATTCGCATACAAGCCTCTGCGGGACGCGCCGCGCATCTCCGCCCTGATTACCGCCATCGGCATTTCATTCTTTCTGGAATATTTCGGCGCCCTGCCTTTCGTATTTACGCCAAACTTTATCACCTACAAGCGCCCTTTCCCGATCAGCATCTGGTATATCAAGGACGGCATCCACAGTTTGGAGGCTGGAGCCGCGCCGCCGGACGGAAGTATCCTGTTTTCCAACATTCTGATCATCATTATTCTCACGTCGTTGTTGTTGCTGGTTTTGTTGCAATTCATCGTGCATCGCACCAAGATTGGCAAGGCAATGCGCGCCACATCCTACGATAAACCGACCGCCCGCCTGATGGGCATCAATGTCGACGGAATCATCTCCATCACCTTCGCCATCGGCGCGGCTTTGGCAGGCGCGGCAGGAATCCTCTATGCGACGGCTTATCCGCAGGTGGTCTTCTGGATGGGCATCACGCCCGGCTTGAAAGCCTTTGTGGCGGCGGTATTGGGCGGCATTGGCAGCATCCCCGGAGCACTGGTTGGCGCATTGATCATGGGGCAGGCTGAGGTGTTGAGCGCAAGTTATATCTCCACCCCAATGCGCGACGCGATCTCCTTTTCAATTTTGATCCTGGTGCTATTGGTTCGCCCGACAGGCATTTTTGGCGAACCTGAGCGCGAGAAAGCGTAAGGGGAGATGACGATGAACAAAATTAAATCGGATCGTAGTACTGTTGGCTTCATGGTTGTCGCCGTTTTGTTTATTGCCGTTGTCCAGGTGCTTCTTTCGCTGGGTATCCTGAATGCTTTCTGGGACACCCTGCTCCGTTTCGGGGCGGTGATGGCAATCGTCAGTCTGGGTCTGAACCTGATCTACGGCTTCAATGGGCAGTTTTCCCTGGGACAATGGGGCTTCTACGCCATCGGAGCCTATGCCGCAGCGGATATCACTTACCGCTGGACCCAAATGCAGAGCGCATCCGGTCTGGTGGTGCTGTTCCTAATCGTCTCGCTGGTGGGACTCAGCTTTTGGGGCGTCGCCAAATTGCTTGCGCGCATGCGCGGGATAGATCCGCTTTCCGGATTCGCCCTATACCTGGTCGGCGTGATTGTGGCAGGATTTATCGCAGTCAAACTCGGCCAATTTCTGATCGAGCCGGTGACGGCTCTCTTCTCGGCGATTCCCGCCGCCTTCGCCCTGCAACTGATCTTCTTCCTGGCAGTCATACTGGGAGGCTTGATCGCCGCCGAAGTTAGTTACATCTTCGGATGGCCCGTCCTGACCCTAGGCTCCGACTATTTCGGCATCGCCACGCTTGGCTTCACTATTATCGTGAAAGTGCTGCTGGACAACTCCGACACCCTTCTGGGATTCACGGAAATGAAAGGCGCGCGCGGCATGATAGGTATTCCCAATATCACATCCTGGTTATGGGTCTCGATTTTCCTGCTGATTACCGTCATCGTCACCCGCAACTTGCTGCACTCCAGCAATGGACGGGCTATCGTCTCGGTGCGCGAGGATGAAATCGCCAGCAAGGCAATGGGTATCGACGTTGCCCAGCAAAAGATCCTGACGTTTGTATTGGGCAGTTTCTTCGCCGGGATAGCAGGCGCTTTGTACGCGCACATCAACGGCTTCCTGCACCCGAACACGTTCAACTTCATTAAATCCTTCGACCCGATGATCATCATCGTCTTCGGCGGCCTGGGCAGTGTGACGGGAACGGTATTCGCCGCCTTTGCCTGGGCGCTGGTACTGGAAGGATTTTTACGCCTGTGGCTGCCGCAGGGCTTCGAGACTTGGCGTTTCGTGGTCTATCCAGTCCTCTTGTTAATTATGATGCTGCTCAGACCCAAAGGCTTGTTTGGCGGCTTCGAAGTGCCGTTCCTGAAGCAGTTGATTCCGCCGCTTCACCGCCCTTCAAAGTCGAACGGCGAAGCCAGTGAGGTGAAATCATGACCGCAAAAGCTACTCCCCTGCTTGAGATCACCGGGCTGAGCAAGAATTTCGGCGGTTTGCGCGCGGTCTCGAATTTCGATATGAGCATCAACAAAGGCGAATTGGCCGGCTTGATCGGCCCAAACGGCGCCGGCAAAACCACCGCTTTCAACCTGATCACCGGCATCTACGTCGCCTCGAGCGGGTCGATCAAGTTCGATTCAACGGAACTGGTCGGCTTGCCCCCCTTCGACATCACCCACATGGGCATCGCCCGCACCTTCCAAAACATCCGCCTCTTCCCCAACCTGACTGTGCTGGACAACGTCCGCATCGCCTATCACGCCCACGCTGGTTACAGCCTGACGGACGCCATTTTGCGCACGCCGCATTTCTTCCAGAAGGAAAAGGAATTGACCGAACAGGCGCAGGACTTCCTGGGCGTGTTCAACCTGCAGGATCGTCAGGGAGAAATCGCCAAGAACCTGCCCTATGGCGAACAGCGGAGGCTGGAAATTGCCCGCGCGCTGGCAGCCAACCCGAAATTGCTCCTGCTCGATGAACCCGCCGCCGGCATGAACTCCAAGGAGGTTGTCTCCCTGATGGAACTGATCCACTTCATCCGCGACAAGTTCCATCTGACCATCTTGTTGATCGAACACCAGATGCGGGTGGTGATGGGTGTCTGTGAGCGAATCACCGTGATGGACTTCGGCGAAGTGATCGCCCGCGGCAACCCCGAGGAAATCCAAGCCGACCCGAAGGTGGTCGAAGCCTACCTGGGCCGCGGCGCCGCAGCCCTGGCTCAGAAATTAAGTGGAAAGCGCAGCCATGTTGCTTGAAGTTAAAGACCTCAATGTTTACTACGGCGCGATTCACGCGCTGCAAGGAATCTCCTTTAACCTCGAAAAGGGAGAAATCGTCACCCTGATCGGCGCCAATGGCGCAGGGAAATCCACCACCTTGAGCACGATTTCAGGATTGCTCCGTGCCCGTTCAGGAAACGTTTACCTGAACGGCAAGGACATCAGCCTCACCCCGGCGGAAGAGATCGTGCGCATGGGAATTTCACAATCGCCAGAGGGACGCAAGATCTTCGCCCCACTGACGGTGATGGAAAACCTTGAAATGGGAGCCTTCACCCGCTCCGACGCGGAAGAAAAACGCCGCACGCTGGAAGTCGTCTTCAAACGATTCCCGCGGCTCAAGGAACGCCAGGGGCAGTTGGGCGGAACCCTCTCCGGCGGCGAACAGCAGATGCTCGCCATGGGACGCGCCCTGATGGCTCAGCCCGCCCTGCTTCTGCTGGATGAACCCTCGATGGGTCTGTCCCCGATCCTGGTCGAGGAAATCTTCAACATCATCCAGGAGATCAACGCACAGGGAACCAGCATCCTGCTCGTCGAACAAAACGCCCAGATGGCGCTGTCCGTCTCCCATCGCGGATACGTGCTTGAAACCGGAAAGATTGTCGTCGAAGGAAATTCGAACGACCTGTTGAACGACCCCCAGGTCATGAAAGCCTACCTCGGCGGACACTAATCCAATCCCTTACATAAAAAAACGAAAGCGCCGGCTGACTTTGTGCAACCGGCGCTTTCGTTTTTATCTTTTCGTATGCTACGAAACAATGGTCGCTCGCACGTCGGGACGGTCGAGGCGAAGCAGGAAATATAACGACAAGGCAATCGACACCGTACCCAAGGCAATATACAGGAAATCGAAGCCAAAAACCCCGTCACCCTTGCTGATCAGGGCGTTCGGGAACAACATCATCAGGCGGGCAATCACATTGAAACCTTGCAGGGTCAGGCTGAGGGAAAGCGCCCACGTGCGCCCGCGCCACAAACCATAGCCAAGCAAGGCAAAAATAACGATCATGATGCCTACAACGATCAGCCCCGACTTCAATGTCTCCGGCGGGTAGATCAGCAATGGAACGATCTGAAGAACATATAGCAACAAAAGCTTTGACTTGTTGGGCATGGGGTTTCTCCTTCGGGATTTTCGTTACGACAAAAATTCTATCAGGGGGCAGACAGGGTGTCAAGCAAAACGCAGAAACAACCTCGCGTCGATTAGTCCGGTCTCATTTTCCTCTGTTAAAATCAGGGCATGACCTCGGCAGAAATCATCACCATCGGCACCGAAATCCTCCTCGGCGAAATCGTGGATACCAACACCCGCTACCTCGCCAAAAACCTGCGCGGACTGGGCATCGACCTCTACCGCACCATCACCATCGGCGACAACGAAGAGCGCATCGCAGACGCCATCCGCGAATCGATGCGCCGCGCTGACATTGTTATCACCACCGGCGGGCTGGGACCCACCGTCGATGATCCCACCCGCGAAGCAGTGGCAAAAGCCGTCGGCGTGCAAACCGAATTCCGCGAAGACCTCTGGCAGCAGGTCGTCGCCACCATCGCCCGCTACGGGCGCACGCCGTCCGAAAACCAAAAACGGCAGGCGTACGTCCCACAGGGCTCAATCGGCATCCACAACCCCGTCGGCACCGCGCCCTGCTTCATTGTCGAAACCAAACGCAATGCGGTCATTTCCCTGCCTGGCGTGCCCAACGAGATGGAACACATCCTGCACGAGTCGGTCATTCCCTACCTGCAAAAACGCTTCCACCTCGACGAACTGATAAAAATCCGCGTCATCCATTGTTCGGGACTTGGCGAAGGCAGCATCGACGAAAAAATCGGCGACCTCGAAAAGCTCAGCAACCCCACCGTCGGGTTGGCGGCGCATACGGGCGTCGTCGATATCCGCATTGCGGCGAAGGCAAAAAGCGAAAGCGAAGCCAACGCCATGATCGCGGAGGTCGAGAAGCAAGTGCGGGAACGGCTTGGCTTGGTCGTCTTTGGAGTGGATGAAGAGAAACTGGAAGACGTTGTTTTGGATTTGATTGCCAAACGCGGCTGGAAGCTGGTTGCCATCGAATCGGGCTTGGGCGGAAGCCTGAGCCGCAGCATTCCTCACACGGCTTCTCTTTCCGCCCTGACGGTTGATTCGTTGACCCAGGCCTTACGCGCCGCCCAAGCCGACTCGCAAGCCGAAGCCGCCCTCGGCGTGGTGGCTCATCCCGAAGAGCGTTCTGCCGACATGGTAATGATCCTTCCGACTGGCGAACAGACTCATCACATCACCTATGGCGGACCTCCGCGCAGCCTGCCGCGCTGGGCAACCAACCTGGCGCTCAGCTGGCTGCGAACCACGCTGGAGGAAATGACATAATGCCTGCGCCACGAAAAAAGAAGGAATCGGTTTGGGTCTCATTGGCGTGGGGATTGAACCTTGCGGGGCTGGCTGGCATCGCGCTGGTGGGAATTGCATATGTCGCGTTGAACCCCGTTTCTGCCGCGTCACCGAAACCAGTTGCCACAGCCGCCCTTCCTGCAACCTATACGCCCGACCCAAATAAAATTCTGTACCTGCCGACCATCACCCCCAACCCGCTGTCAACACTGATCGTCGTGGAAAGCCCGACGCCTTTTGTGCTGGCAGGCGGCACGGGGACAAAGCCAACAGTCATCGGCTACTCGGTTTCAGGCAGACCACTTGAGGTGTACACCTTCGGCAACGGAGAAAAACAACGCATGATCGTGGCGGGCATACACGGCGGCTACGAGTGGAACACCATCGCGCTGGCTGACGAACTCATCACCCACATCAACGAGAACCCCGATATCATCCCTAGCGACGTGACGTTGTACATCCTGCGCAGCCTCAACCCCGACGGCGACGCCCGCGATCACGGCTACGACGGGCGGGTCAACGACCACGGTGTGGACTTGAACCGCAACTTCCCCACCAACTGGGCGGCGGACTGGGATCGCGACGGCTGCTGGGACTATACTACCGTTTCTGGCGGCACGGGTCCCGCATCCGAGCCTGAGACAAAAGCGCTTGTGGCTTTCCTGCAATCGCACCGAGTCGAAGCGCTCATCAGCTACCACAGCGCCGCACTGGGAGTTTTCCCCGGCGGCGAACCCTGGGAAAAGGACTCGATCAAATTTGCCAGGGCGCTGGCGGAAGTCACCGACTACAAATTTCCGCCAATGGATACGGGCTGTGTCTTCACCGGCACGCTCGCTGATTACGCCGTCGAGCGCGGCGCGGTCTCGGTGGATATGGAACTCTCGACCCACGTTTACACCGACTTCGAGAGAAACCTCAAAGCGCTGGATGTGCTGTTGAACTGGAAGTAAGGGCGGAGCAATACTCCGCCTCCACAATATCGAATAAAAAGGAGCATGAATGACCCAAAAGGTAAACACATTATTCACCAATGCCATCGTCCTGACGATGGATGAAAAACTAAACCAATATGACCCTGGCGCAGTCGCCGTCAAGGATGACAAAATTGTTGCGGTGGGGCCCGAAGCCGAGATCGTCAAAAACTATTCAGCGGATGAGGTCATTGACTGCGACAGCAAGGTGTTGATGCCTGGCATCATCAACGCGCACACCCACGTCCCCATGACTCTCCTGCGCGGACTCGAAGACGACCTGCGGCTCGACGTCTGGCTGATGGGCTACATGCTGCCCGTGGAGCGCGAGTTCGTCAACCCTGGATTTGTGCGGTTGGGGACTCTGATCGCCTGCGCCGAGCAAATCCGCAGCGGCGTGACCACCTTCAACGACATGTACTATTTCGAGGACGACATTGCCCAAGCCACAGCCGAGGCAGGCATGCGCGCCGTCTGCGGGCAGACCGTGATGAAATATCCCGCGCCCGATGCTTCTTCGTATGAGGTCTCGCTTGCCTACGTCCGCGAATACATCAAAAAGTGGAAGGGGCATCCGCTCATCGTCCCGTCCATCGCGCCGCACGCGCCGTACTCCACCACACCCGAAATCCTGCGCGCCTGCGCTGACCTCGCCAAAGAGTTCGACGTGCCGCTCCACATCCACATTTCCGAGACCGCGTTTGAAGTGGAAACCATGCGCAACGAACAGGGCATGCCCGTCGTGCCGTACGTCAAAAAGCAGGGACTCTTCGAAGCGAAGGTCATCGCCGCGCACTGCGTCCACATCGACATCGGCGAGATCAGGACTCTGCAACACTACAACGCAGGTGTGGCGCACAACCCATCGTCGAACCTGAAACTGGCTTCGGGATTTGCCCCCGTGCAGAAGATGCTGGAAAACGGACTCAATGTGGGCATCGGGACGGATGGTCCCGCCTCGAACAACGACCTCGATATGTTCGAGGAAGTGCGGCTTGCCTCCTTCGTGGCGAAAGCCTCCAGCAATGACCCAACCGCCGTCCCTGCGGCAACCGCCCTGTTGATGGCAACCCGCATGGGCGCGCAGGCGCTCCACCTCGGCGACATCACTGGTTCGCTCGAACCAGGCAAACGTGCCGACCTGATTATGGTCCACACAGCCCCGATCCATAACTCACCCCGCTTCCGCCGCAACCCAAACAACGCCTACGCCCAACTGGTCTTCGCGTCCAAATCCACAGACGTGACCGATGTGATGGTCAACGGGAAATGGCTGATGCGCGAACATCAACTCCTCACTCTGGACGAAGCCAGCCTGCTAAAACAAGCCAGCGAACTGGCGCAGAAGATCGACGCCTTCCTCATCGCCCGTGAACAATCGGTGCTGTCCAAGCTGATCGCGTTGGGCGGCTCGATGGAGCAGGAGTCGTTCGAGGTGCAGGTCAAGGTCAAGGTGACGGATCCAGATCAACTCGTGGCGAAGATGAATCAACACGAGATTCAAATCAATGCGCACAAGCATTATCATCAATACGATGAGTATTACATGTTCGACGATCCATCGCAGGGACGGCTGCGCTTCCGCGAAGATAACCTGATCAACGCAAAGGGTGATGTGGAAAATGTCCGCTCACGCCTGACCCTGCTCGGTCAACAGCGCGAAGACGCAGTTACACATGACGTCCTGCTCTCGCGCAGTCGCTTCCTTGCACCCGCTGTTCACACCTCGCGCTTCTATCGAGAATACTTCAAGCCCACGCAGGAGGTTTTGATCGAGAAGGACCGCCTGCGCTGGCACATCGAGTACAAGGATACCGAGTTCTTCGTCAACCTCGACCGTGTGAAGAAGCCCGACATGGGCTATTTCCTCGAAATCAAGAGCCGCACCTGGAGCCGCAAGGACGCCGACCGCAAAGCGGAGCTGGTCAACGAACTGTTGAACCTGCTCGGCGTGGGTGGCGCGGAAGTGGTGACACAGGATTACATCGAAATTTTGACGGCGTAATCTATCAAAACCGTCCCGAAGGTTCCCTTGACGATCCGGTTGAGTTGTTCAGCCTTCGGGACAGTAAAGACTTTACCGAGACAGAATGAATTCAATCAAAAAACCTTTGGGGATTTTCTTCGCCGTCCTCTTCGTGCTGACGGCTGTGCCTACGCTGGTCTTCTTCAACTTTGACCGGCGAGCCTTCACCCCGCAAACCTATCAGAAAGCTTTTGCGAGCAGTGACTTTTACAAAAAACTGCCCGCAGCGATGGCGGAGTCCATACTGGCTGGGACAACCGACACCAGCCAGATGCCCGTCGTGATGCGCGGGATGAGTCAACAGGCGTGGGAGGGATATTTCCGCGCCATGCTGCCACAGGAGACGCTCAAGACAATGGGCGATGAAACCTTGAACTCGGTCTTCGCCTACCTCAACCATCAAACAGACACAGTGCAGGTCTCGCTCGCGCCGCTTAAAACCAGCATGGTCAGCGATGCGGGCGTGCAAGCAGTCTTTGACTTGTTGGGGACGCAGCCTGCCTGCACAATGGAACAGATCGCGCAAGCCACGCTGAACCTGCTGAACAGCAACGAGATTCAATTCTGCAATCCGCCCGCCGAGTTGGTCCCCATGCTGACACCCGTGATTCAGGGGCAGATGCAAGCGACCGCCATGGTAATCCCCGACCAATTGACCCTGCTCAACGCGCCGCCTCAAAGCGACCCGCGTGACAAATTGCAAATCGCGCGACTGGCAATGCGATTAAGTCCCATCCTGCCGTTGGGATTCCTGCTGTTGATGACGGTGGTCACGGTCAGATCGCTCAAGAATTGGCTGGACTGGTGGGGAATTCCGCTGTTCATCACAGGCGGACTGACAGCCTTTCTGGGGCTAGTCGGCGCTTCGGTTTTTGGCACAGTCTTTCAGGAACTTCTCACTAACAGGATGCCGACCTTCCTCCCATCCCTCTTGCTGGATTCCGCCAATGCATTGGCAGCCGCCATGCTCCAGGCTCTGTTCCTCCCCATCCTCTGGCAGGGACTTGGAATCGCGTTCATCGGATTTGGGATGGCACTGACTGGGTATTTCGTCAAGGAAAAACTCGTCGCTTAACGAAAACAGCAACTCAACCTTCATCTGGAATTTTATTCCCTGGTAAGGTCATCCACATCGAGCATGTTGCTCAATTCGATGATGTGCTCGTCGATCTCCTGCTCAAGTTTCCTGTCCTTTAACTCCCGGGATATTCTCAACGCCTTTTTGTAGTAGGAATAAGCCAGTTTGTAATCCAGTCTTTTTTTGAAGGAAAGCCCCAAATTAATCTGCGTGACAGCTTCAAGATGTTTATCAGGAATCTGGCGTGCAAGCGCCAGTCCCTGACGGTACATTGTCTCTGACAACTCAAAGTCGGAATAATATGCGTATGTATTCCCCAACTGATTCAACAGTCTGGCTTCAACCAACTCATCCCCCGCCTCAGTTGCAATTTTCAACTGGGTTTTTATTTCCGAGATCGCGTCATGCCGTGCCATCCAGGCTTTCCGGTTTCGAGCATCGATCCTTGCCTGTTCTATGAGAAAGAACCTTAGAAATTCCATGTTTTGAAAACCTGAAAGCTCCTATGGTGTGATCGTCGGATAGACCGAAACATCGAAACCAGGTTCGAAGACAAGATTTTCCGCGGCAATCCAACAGGGGGAATAAAAGTAGGGATTCTTGATCACGTACCATCCTGGCACGCTACCCACGCCGATCAATTCGACCCTCTTGGTCGAAGTAATATTACTGGTCAAAGGATAACTACTGCCGGGCCCCGTATAACATGGGGCCTGCCCCATAACCTTTGGCATGGGAGTCGCCACCGGCTCCGTCGGCAGGGTCGGCGTCTCAGTCACCGGTGGCATGGCGGTAAACGTCGGTGAGGGCAACGGAGTGGGAGAGTATGCTGCCGCGGTCTGCGTCATCATCGCGGAAGCCAGTTCCATCGACATGGTCCCGATGACATCCACAGTGGGGGTGGGAACCGGCGTGGGCGCGCACGCGCCCAGCAGGGTCACGGTCAAAACAATCAGGATTAAAAATCGGCGATTCATTGCTCTATCCTCTCGATGGCTCTGTGTTTTTGGCAAGTATATCAAACTATTCCTGCCTTCAACTTTTAACACAAAACAGGGCAGGCGTAACCTGCCCTGCAAAAATTCAATTCACGGGCGTCAATCTGCTGCGGCGACGGATGCCAGAACTTCGGTTTCCTCTGAATGGGCGCGGGAGGCATTCAAATCCAAACGGGTGGAAAGATACAGCGCCACGCCAAGCATGATCGCTTCCATACCGAAGAGGGAATAATACGCCAGCACGGCGTTACCTGTCGCCAGGCGGACGCTGTCCACTAGGATGCCACCCGTCAGGTTGCCGATTGCGTGACCGAGCATGTTCGCCACCCCCCAGACTCCCATCAACATCCCCGCGCGGATCGGGGTGGTGAACGAGATGAGACTGCTCAACATGCCCGCGCCAGCCAAGCCAGTTCCCAGCCCCATCACGAAGACGAGACCCTTGAACATGCCAGCATTACCTGTCATCCCCATCACGATCAAGCCGATGAAGACGAGGATGCTGGCGATGATTCCAACGCGCATCAGTTTGAGATGTCCCAGCCATTTGATGAGGAAAAGCCCCGAAGCCAGCATGGACGCGAGAACGCCCAGCCCCCAGTACATCGTCAGGCGGGTGGTGTCGCCGACGGACATGCCGAGGACGAGCGCGCCGTACGGTTCGAGCAGGGCGTCCTGAGCCAGCGTGCCGATGAAGGTGAAGATGACCAGCGTGAAGAGAATCCGCACCTGCAGGTCGGCAAAGACCACGTCACGCAGAACCTGTTGGAACGGAATCTTGCGAGCCTGCTCCAAAGCGACTTCCACAATTTGAGTTTTGGACTCCTGCCCGATGGCTGCGAAGGTGGCGAGCAAAAAGACAGCAACCGCTACGCCCGTGGCAACACCCAGCAGTTTGGACGGGTCGTAGGTTTCGAGAGCCTTGCCGATAAATCCCGCGCCCATCACCGAGCCGAGCAGGGTGGCGACTTCATAAAAGGTGACGGCGCGTGTGCGCCAGGTTCCCGTGTAGCGGTCGGAAATCAAAGCCTGATAGGTGTTGTGCGCGAGGTTGCGTCCCAGTCCGTAGAGCATAAACGAGAGCGTGCCGCTCAAAACCAACAGCGCGGATATTTTCGCGGGCTGCGCGGCGATGTTCGAGGCAGCGACGATTCCCAGCCCGATGGTCAACCCGCCGAGGACGATGTACGGCTCGCGGCGTTTGCCGAAGATGGGGAATCCGTCAGAGCGGTAGCCAAGCCAGACGCGCACAGGCGAGACCAACAGCGGCACGGCAAAGAAGAACGCAACCAGTGAAGCAGGTAGTCCCAACTCCGCGATCATGATGCGGTTGAGTGTGCCGCCGATGAGCGCTCCGCTCAAACCGTAGGCGATGGAAAAGAATGCCAGCCGTGTGTTGTTGAGATAACGAATGATTTGCATTTGATGCTCCTTGAATAATTTTGAGCCTTGAGTTCAAAAACCTTTGCCGCAGATTTCGCGGATTGGCGCGAATGTTCAAATCAATCAGCGAAAATTAGCGTAATTCGCGGCAAGAGAATTTTTCATGCCGATAATTTCCTCGCCGCCTCGCGCCCCTGGCGGATGCAGTCTGGGACGGCGATGCCGCGATATGAACTGCCAGCCAGCGCAAGGTTGGCGGGGAGCAGGGTTTCGATTTCGTCGATGCGCTTCAGGTGACCGACCTCCGCCTGCGGGAATCCGTTTTGCCAGCGGAACGCCGTCCATATTTGCGGTGTGGCACGGATGCCGAGCAGTTCACCGAGTTCCTTTTGTGTGGCTTCGAGCAGTTGCTCGTCGGAGAAATCCACCATTTGCGGAGCGCCGCCGCCGATGAAGACTCGCACCACGGCGTAGCCCGCCGTCGAGCGTTCGGGCGTTTTGCGCGAGGTGAACGTCACCGCGTCGATCATCCGCTTTTCGCGGCGCGGAATCATCAAGCCGCTGACGTATGGCTCTTTTGGTACATCCGACTCGCCGTACACGAGTGAAAGCGTGCCGATGTTTTGATGACAAATCGCGTCGAGTCTTCCGCTTGCCTCTGGTGCAAGTTCTCGAATCATCGAAGATGTTTGATTCGCCAGCGTGGCAAAGATGACTCCGTCGGCGTAAATGCTGTTTCCGTCGGCAATCAAAACACGATAGCCGCTCCCGTCGCGAGTCACTTTTTCGACACGCGAGTTCAAGCGCAAATCGCCTGTGAGTTGGCGAGCCAGTTCATCGGTCAAGGCTTGCAAGCCGTTTTTGAACGAGACAAATGCAAACGGGGCGCGTCGCTTCTTTTTGCGCAACATCCGCTTCAATGCGCCCGCGAACAATCCGCCGCCGTCTTTTTCCATCTCGCGCATGATGGGCGAGGAAACCATGATGCTTTGCGTTTCGGGGTCGGTGTTGTAGATTCCGCCCAGCACAGGACCGATGAATTTATCCAGCGCTTCCTGACCGAGTCTGCGGCGGACGAAATCAGCCAGCGACTCGTCTTCGTCGTCGCGGCGGGCGGGTTGGAAAGGCTCCGCCAGCAGGCGCAGCTTTCCGCGCGGAGTCAGCAGCGGGGTGGAAAAAAACAAAGAAGGAGAAACAGGAATCGGGTGGAGCGAAGCGTTGTCCAGCACGAAGGTTCCGCGAGTCTCGGAGCCAGGATTCGTCGCCTGGTCGAGCAAGCCCAATTCGGTCGCCAAATCCCATGCTTCGGGTTTGCGCGTGATGAGCGTGTCGGGTCCGCCCTCCACCAGAAAGCGCGCACCGTCCGGTAATTCAAGCTTGGACGAAACGACCTTGCCGCCCCAACGATCCGAGGCTTCGAGGAGAATAAATTCAATGCCGCGCTGTTGCAGTTCCCACGCGGCGCTTAAACCCGTAACGCCCCCGCCAATGATTGCAATCTTCATCTAAAGAATCACTCCTGCCTGGTTTCACGTGTTGCGGTATTTTATGTTTTATCGAGGGGACGTACACATAGATTATGTAGATTCCGCTGAGAGTTCAGTGAGAATGCAAGTGGCTTCAGATTGACTGCATATAATTGTGGAAATCGATTTTTTGGAGTCAAGATGGAAATGAACTTTGTTGGAATTGTCGCCGCGCTTGCGACTTTCTTTGGCGTTTGGATGGGGCATGTGCTGGTGCGGAAAATCGAACGCGAAACGGTTCGGCTGTGGATACCGATTTGCACTGCCCTTTTGCTTGGAACTGGCTTCGGCGTTTTTTCCCTTCTGACCCCGAGCCTGATTCTGTCTGCGGCGGGCGGAATCTTCGCTGTGACTTTTTGGTGGGATGCGCTTGAATTCGTCCGCCAGCAGAATCGAATCAAGCACGGTCATGCGCCAGCGAATCGGAACAATCCGCGCCACGCAAAGATTTTGGAGAAATATCCCGAAGCGACAACTTTCGACTGGCTCGACCGCGAGCCGCGCGGAAGAAAATATTCGGCGGAAGAACTTGCCGCATTGAAGGCAGGCGCAAAATGAACTCCTTCGGACTTTGGCTTGGCTTTGCCACACTCTTCATCATCGGTTTGGGATTCGTCTGGGTGATTCGCGGCGAACGATATTTCGGTTATTTGTGGTGGCCCTACGTGATGGGCGCGGGAATTGCGGTCATCGTTGCCACGCTTTTTATCTCGAACAACTGGACATCGGCGTTGCTTGGCGCGTTCGGCGCGTCGCTCGTTTGGGGTTCCACCGAATTGAAGGAACAAGCTGTACGCGGGGAGATCGGCTGGTATCCCTTCCGCGAGAAGAAGATTTTGCCGCCATTTGCGGATGTGATTCGAAAGTGGAAGGCGCCGAGTTTATAATTGTCGCATGAAACAGCGACTTGCTCTTTTCCTTTTGATTCTCCTTGCGGCATGTTCTTCTGCTCCAGCCGCAACGCCGACCTCCACGTTGAGTGTGGTCATCGTCCCTGATACGCCCACGCCGACGGTCATGCCATCACCGACGGCGACGCGCACGCCCGAGCAGGCGCTTTCTCCATACACCATCGAGGGCTTGCGGAAGCACAAGTTCCAGAGTGGAGAGATCACCATCCGCGAGACGCTGCTCGAAACCGAAGACTTCACCCGCTATCTGATCGAATATCCCAGCGACGGCTTGACGGTCACGGGCGTCTTGCAAATCCCGACGATTGGCAAACCACCATACCCCGTCATCGTCATGAACCATGGATTTTTCTCGCGGACGGTGTACGCCTCCGGCGATGGCACCGACCGCGCCGCGGAGTTTCTCAACAAGCGCGGTTATCTCACCGCCTCATCGGACTATCGCAGTTGGGCAGATGCCGAAGCGGGAGAGAGTCTGTTTTATTCAGGCCTTGCCATTGACGTGATCAACCTGATGAACGCGCTTGAATCCTTCCCCGAAGCGGATATGGAGCACATCGGCATGTGGGGACACAGCATGGGCGGCGGCGTCACGCTCAAGGTGTTGACCGTCGACGATCGTGTCAAAGCCGCCGTTCTGTATTCCTCCGTCAGCGCGGACTTTGCCGATATCATCGAACGCTGGGGACCTGGTTGCCTGGGTGACATTCTCGAAGGTGAACTGGCGTATGGCTGCAACTCCTCCGATATTTTGCCCTTGACCCTGCCTGATGACTTGGTCACGCCTTATTTCGATGTGTCCACTGATCCTGAGGAATTGAAGAAGTTTTCCCCGCTTTATTATTTCGACTTCGTGACCGCGCCTGTCCAGATTGTGTACGGAACCGAGGACGGCAAGACCTCCGCTGGCACGCCGCCTGAATGGTCAAAGAAAATGTACGAGGGATTTGTCGAAGCGGGCGTGGATGCCAAACTCTATGCCCACACGGGCGAGGGACATTCCTTCCGCGACGACGAATGGTTTGCCTTCATGGAGCGTTCAAGCCAGTTCTTTGACAGGCATGTCAAGGAATGACGGGAGTGAAAAATACGGTGTAGCCAGTGAACAGACGATGATTTATCAGGACACACCACGCTTTGTTGAGTGGTTCTGAGCAATTTTTGCTATGCATATGGCCAGCTCTGCCCACTCTGCCCGATAAAGTGAAGTATGATGTCAAAGGTGGGTAGCGGATGGTTAAGCGCACTAAGTACTATTGAAAGTTCACCTCGATGATGAACAGAATGGATCATTGCTTGCACTAACAATTGCCACACTGGAAAGACCAGTTGTTGTTCTCTCAGTTGCATTTGGATGTTGCGGGCGAGATCAGCTTCGTTAAGCGATCCAATAAAATCAAGCTGCTCTTGTTCAAGCTTATGCCAATACCGACGGATGCTAGCTAGCGCAGACAAGTCAACGAACTCTAATTCGATAGAGTGCTTTTGACACTGGGCCAGAAAAAACGCTTCACACTCCAGCATATGGCTAAGTAATCCGTGCACGGAGCCATGACTAGGGCTACACTCCTGCGCAAACTCTTTTTCTGTCAGATTCTCAGCCGCATCGAGCACAAGTTTGTTGGCGTAGATATTGTATGAGTATAGTGCCAGCAGTCCATCCTGATTGATATTTCCTTGCATCCTTTGACCTTTCTCCCTTTCGACACTCTGCCGCACAGCGAGACTGTCGAAAAAACCTTTGTTTGAAAATTCTCGCAAAAATCTCCCACAACAGGCTCAAAAATCGCCAAAATGTTGTTCGGAGCACAAACAAGACACTTTTCCATGGTTCTGCCCCCTTTTCAAAAATCAGTTTTTGAAAAGGGGTCGCTCTGCTGAAAGATAGCGCGAACTAGCGGTGAATGTTGTAGACTAAAGCCTTGATGATTAGCTCGCGGTTCTGAAGCTGCGTCTTTCGCGAACTGATGGTGTCGCCAAACTTAAGCTTGATTACTGAATGTACAGTTTCAGTTTTCCAGCGTTGCCCAAATAGTCCATCCAAACGAGCCGTGGCTACCAAATCGGCTCTGGCTTTTCGTTCGGGATCCACCAGTTTGTCATGCCGTCGAATTGGCGGAATGATGTCTAATGCGTTCAAATTCTTGGCGTCAAAATACGCGCCTTTGAGCCAGTGCTCATATCTGTGTCCACTGTGCATTTGATAATACAGGCTGGCTTGTCCGAGTGAAAAGCCCGTGCTATCGGAAGCAATGACATTCTCTTCGATATTTTCTTCCTCCAAAATCTGGTTCTTCATGTTCTCGAAGTCCAGTTTTCGCAGTTTGCGATAGATGCGCTGAAGCGTGGTATGGTCTGGAATGCGCGGCAACTCTTGTTGAGATAAAACATCATCAGCACACAGGCTGCCAGTTGCGGCAATTCAAAATGATGCGGCTCTTGGCGTGGGAATATTTCGGCAACGCCTGTTGGGTCAGGCGGTAGGCGATCTTGGCAACCTTCACATAGCGGCTCTCTCGTTGTTTCATACGCCTACTTTATCATTTCAGATTGATTCTTGCAACAGAGCAATCCTTTTTCATTATTATTGGGTGCCACTACGGTGCTCATCGGTTCTGGTTTCCGTAACACTTACCACTGGTCCACGCGGTCGGTAAAAAAGCAACCAGACTACTCTTTCCACAGCCCATCCGATCAAGGCATAGATCACCATTGCGAAGAAGGATGAGAGTTCGAGCACCATACCCCCGGCAGCTGGGGTGGCTGTCATTCCTGCAAACGGGAACAGGAACAGGTCAGTAAACCCATAGATCAAGGCAACTATTGGGCTGCCGGAGTTGGCGCCGATCAGTTTTAATCCAATGCGGAGTGCAATAAGGGCTTCGAGTATTCCAAGCATCAGCCAGATTAATTGAGTAATTTTACAGGTAAGGATACGCTGCTCTCGTTCCGGTTCGGTCTGCAGTGTTCTAACTTCTGATACTCTATTATCGTTTGACATTATTTTGTCCTTTCTTCGTAGGCGTATTTATCTTCTTGGCTTGTGATATGCATTTTTTGCACACCTGTATATCTACCAAGATAGCATACCTATCCTAAAAATAATCCAAATCCCGGCTAAAAAGAATCTAAAATGCTCTGTTGCAAACATCTGAGTGAGCTGGTAGATTTAAGGGCATGAACCAACGAGAGAGCCGCTATGTAAAAGTCGCCAAAATTGCATATCGCCTGACCAAACAGGCATTGCCAAAGTATTCACACGCCAAGAGTCC
>JACRBJ010000040.1 GCA_016234555.1 Chloroflexota bacterium
ACCCGTCTCGACAACCTGGAGCATCTGTTCAAAAGTCTTTCGCTGAACGCCTGTTGACCGCTTGAATTCTTCATCTTTGAGCACTTGTACGGTTTCGTATCTCATGTGCCTATTATGGCACACTTATGCAAGAGGTCTATTATATTATTTACAGGCAAAAAAAGGCAAGTGCTAAAAGTCATATCGTCACTTTGCTCATTACAATTATGAAAATTTTCCGTTCACCCGGATGCTTCTGTAATGACAGTCAACTTTGGCTGTCTCCATTTTGATTCTGCGAAAACGGTGTACAATAAAAAAATCTTCGAGATACCGTCTTAAACAAGGAATGTCCCGAAGGTTTGCATGAAAATCCTTGTTTATAGATCAAACCTTCTGGACGGTGTGTGCAGAGATGCCGCTTTCTAAAAACCCATGCGAATTAAATTGCTCGTAATTGCCCTGCTTTGTGCCAGCCTGCCCTTCCCAGCGCGGGCATCTGCCTCTGCGCCGCAGGCGCTGGAAACGAATTACCAGCAACAGGCGGAGTTCGTCCCCGGCGAGTTGATCGTCATCACAAAGACAGGCAGCCCAATCAGCGGGATAAGCCTGCCTGAACAGGCGCAAGCCTCCACAAAAAAACGCCCAGGGCTGGAAAAGTTGAATGCTGCGGTGATCAAAGTTCCGGTTGGGAAGGAAGACGAGTACATCTCCAAACTGAAGAAACTGGATGGGGTGCTGACCGTTGAACCCAACTACGTGGTCCAGGCGGCGCTTTATCCGAACGATCCTTTCTATCCCACCGACCAGTATGGACCCGCGTTGATCCAGGCGGAGGACGCCTGGGATATAACCACCGGCTCCAACGCGGTCACCATCGCAATCATCGACTCCGGGGTGGACGACACGCATCCCGAATTTGCGGGGCGACTCGTGGCTGGCTACGACTACATAGACGGCGAGCTGCTCCCCGACGGCAATCCAGACCGGGACGATGAATATGGACATGGCACGCATGTGGCTGGTATCGCCGCAGCCGCAGGGAATAACGCCGCCGGCGTCGCAGGCATTGCCTGGGATGTCAACATTATGCCCCTGCGCGTGCTAAATAACCTTGGGGGCGGTTCGTACGCAAACGTGGCAGCCGCCATCATCCGGGCAACGGACAACGGCGCGCAAATCATCAACCTCAGCCTCGGAGGTCCCGGCCCTTCGGTCACTCTGCAAAACGCGGTGGAATATGCCTACAATCACGGCGTTGCCATCTTTGCCGCATCAGGCAATTGGGGCACGGCAGTTTTCTACCCTGCCGCCTACCCGCAGGTGATGGCTGTCGGCAGGGTAGATTCAGCGGCTGTCCGCGCGCCGTCATCCAATTTTGGAGCAGCGCTCGACCTCATGGCGCCCGGTGACGCAATTTATTCCACCACGCCAATGTATCCCGTGACATTAGCCGTAACGCCCCAATACGGCACCCTGAGCGGGACATCCATGTCTGCACCGCATGCGGCGGGAGCGGCGGCGCTGCTGGCTTCGCTTCCCTGCTTCGACACACCCGATAAAATCTACCAGGCGTTGATGGATTCCGCGCTGGACTTGGGTAGCAGCGGCTGGGACCAATACTACGGTTACGGCTTGATACAAATCGCAGATGCCATGGCGTTGTGCCCGGCAACTCCCCCAACAAGCTTCGCTATCGAGTACGATCTGGTCACTTCGGAGAACTGCAACCCGCTCGTCCAGTATGACTGGGTGGATGCAAGTGTCGCACCGAATACTGTTTTCGTGGTGGACAACGAAGACTACAGGAACATGCCTCTTTCCATTGCGCCAGACCCGGTCTTCGCCTTCCAGTTTGGCGGGACCGACTACACCGCCGTCACCATCCACGACAATGGATTTATTTCGCTTGGCGCCGGTAGAAACACCACTCCGCCCTCCGCCGGCGGCAACTACAGGGTCAACTCCTCCCTGCCGTCCAGCGCAAAGCCGGACCATTTCATCGCCCCGTTTTGGGACGACCTGACAGACACCAGCGGCAGCGCGAACATTTTCGTGAAGACCATCGGGGCATTCCCGACCCGTCAATTCGTCATCGAATACAGCGGGGTGCAGAGAGCCGGTGTCGCGGGTAGCCTGAACTTCGAGGTGATCCTGTTCGAGGGCAGCAACAACATCAAGATGCAATACCGCTCATTGACAGGTTCAGGCGCAGACGGCTCCTCCGCCACGGTGGGTCTGGAATACGGAGACCTTTTCAACGGCTTCGCGGGATACGAATATTCCTACAACCTGCGCGGTGCGCTCGAAGATGGGTTCGCGCTGATGTTCATCCCCTTCAACGGCGGAGATCCGTTCCTGCCCTCACATGCGGTTTGCCCCCAAATGGAGGCTGTCACCATCGAAAGCGGTGTCGACAGTCCCTGCCTGACTACGCCAGAGACATTCGACGTAAACATCGTGGTAGGCGACCTGCTCGACCGCTCGGTATTGAAGGTTCAGCAGATGACAGCCGCCCCCGCAATGCCGGCGCAATTTCGTGACCTGAGCCATTACGCCGACATCAACCTCGATTACTCACCGCCCGCAGCCCCCCTGACTCCCCAGGTGGATGTGTGCTACGAATACACCGCGAATGATGTGCTGGCAGCAGGCGGGCACCCAGAGAATTTGTTCATCGCCGCCCACGAAATTTACACAAACCAATGGCAGCGGCTTCCGACCACCGTGGACTCGTTCAACTCACTGCTCTTTGCCCGCGCCCCGCATTTTTCCTACTACGGTGTGGCAACGCTCAACCCGGATGCGGCAGGTGGCGGCGCAGGCACAGCCAGAGGGCTTGGACTTCCCGTCACCGGTGGCCCCCTCAGCCCGAGGGTTGTCCCGCTTCCATTCGTCCTTGCCGGCGCGATCATGGTTGGAATATGGCTGCGAAGAAAACGCAGGCGATAATCATTCTGGCTCTGCTCATGGCGGGTTGCGCCCCCGCCCAAACAACAGTTCCCACGACCCAAATCCTGCCCACGCCTCTCGCGCAAATCACCCACGCGCGGACCGCTGTCCCGACCGAAGCGCTGCCCACATCCACTTCACCAGTCCAAATCCCCATCCCAAAATCGGACATCCAAAAAATGGCTGACGAGCTGTACGGCGTGAGGCAGATCGGGCAGATATCCATCCCCGCCCTCAGCGTGGAAAGCAATGTCATACCGGTTGGCTGGCGGATTCAATTTGCCGAGGAACTTCAAGGCAGCGAATTCGAATGGGATTCGCCGGGCGCGGACGTGGGCTGGGTCATCACCAGCGTCCTGCCCGACGAGACGGGAAACGTCATTTTATACGGGCACAACAACCTGTATGGCAGGGTTTTTGAACATCTAGCTGACCTTGACGAGGGCGACAAAATTTACCTCCAGACGGGAACCCGGCGCTGGGAGTACAAAGCCCGCTACGTATTACTCCTGCCCATCCTGGGCGCAAATGAAAAACAGGTCGAGACCTACCAGCAATATTTGCAGCCGACGCAGGATGAGCGGCTGACCTTGATCTCCTGCTGGCCCCCCGTCAGCAACACCCATCGCGTGGTAGTCATCGCCTTCCGCGTTCCCAAACCATGAATCGCCGAATCGCTGACTCGTTGACTCGCTGAATCCCTCACCATCCCCTAACCAATCTGGTGTAAAATTTTCGACATGAAATCACTCACCCGACGCGACTTTCTCAAACTCAGCGGGCTGGCACTCGGCGGGCTGGCATTTTCGCCCTTCCTGCCCGGTCTCACCGACTTCGACGACAGCTTCGTCGTGCGCATCGCCACGGTGGAAATGCCCGTGCGCACCGAACCCACCGACAAAAGCCGCATCTACCAGACCTGGTACCGCGACGACCTTGTCCACGTGTACGAGCAGGTGGTTGCAGATGAGCCAAAGCATAACCCGGTCTGGTATCGCGTTTGGGGCGGGTACCTCCATCGCGGACGCCTGCATCGCGTGAGGACCATTTACCAGACCCCGGTCGACATCCCCGAAGGCAAGCGCTTCCTCGCCGAAGTGACCGTCCCCTTCACCGCCCCTTACTGGTATACCAAATCCCGCGGATGGGAAACCCGCGAACCACCGCTCTATTACGGCTCTGTCCATTGGGTCGAAGCCACCGAGGAAGGTCCCGAAATGGCGGATTACAAGGGACCCTGGTATCGCATCCACGACGAACTGGACTCCAACGTCCCGTACCACGTGCCGGCCATCCACCTCCGCGTTTTTCCCGATGACATCTACCAGCCCATCTCGCCGCAGGTGCCAAACGAGGAAAAGCTGATCGAGGTCAACCTTTCGACGCAAACGCTCATCGCCTACGAATACGGAACCGCCGTCTTCCAGACAAACGTCTCGACGGGGATTCGCGGCGGCGGATTGAGCGGCAACAAAGGGCTGTCCACCACCACGCCCAACGGCAAATTCACCATCGTCGAGAAGATGCCTTCCAAGCACATGGGCTACAGCTACTTCAACATCGGTCAGGGCGGCAACCTGCTCGCCGACGAAAGCGGCTACGTCCTCCCCGGCGTCCCGTGGACATCCTTCATCGCCCCGCCCGGCAAACCCACAGCCGGTCACGCCTTCCACGGCACCTACTGGCACGAAAACTTCGGGCAGGAAATGAGTCATGGCTGCATCAACATGCGCACCAACGAAGCCAACTGGATCTTCCGCTGGGCGCAACCCGCTCACACGCCGGGCATCATCTCCAACCACTACGGGCAGGGTACGGCGGTCGAAATTCATTATTAGTGGAATGTCCGCCCGCGAGCCGATTCCCATCCCAAACCTTTACCTCCCCTCATCCTAAAGGATACGCTTCGCCATGCCTTCACTCCACTGGAAGGGAAAAACCCTTCCCCCGCCCCAGCCTGACTCAGTCATTCGGGAAGCGATTCTCCACCCGAACGGATTCGGCTACCCCAATAAAAAATGTCCAGCTTCTCTGGACATTTTTCTTTTACCTTCTGTGACTTAGGCTTTTTAAGACCGCGTAAGCCTCATCAAGTGATCCTCCGCATTCAGATAACCAGGGAGGTGGGTTATTGGGTTTTACAGTTAACCATGCAGTTTCTTGTCCCGCCGCCCCTGTATGCTGCCCCATGTGCCCAATAACGTATTTTTTTAGAATCGCCTTACTAACCACCCAACAATGTGCTTCAAATGGAGATACCCCAAGTAAAATGCTGTACTCATAATTTTGGTCACGTATTTGTTGAAACTTATATATTCCCGCTTTCCAAAGCGTTGAAAACTTAATCTCAACTCTGTGTTTGTTTATTAGCATATCAGCGTCTGAGTCAGGACTATTTTCGGTTGATAAGCCTTGCAACGCGCACCATTGATACACCAAGCGCTTTCCAAGTTTACCTTTGGAACCCGACGGAAGACTTAACGCCCATTCAAACGGACTTCCCGTCCAGTCGGACTGCTCGTTTTGAAATTCTTTCTTAATAAAATTAGCTGCTGAGGCTAATAGATCAAAGTCAGGTTGCACTTTCATTTTATCTTCCTCAGTATTTGATAGGCATCGTCTAGAGAACCGCCATGACCTTTCGTCCATTCTTGAGGCTGGCTAGGGTTAATAGTAATCCAATATTCAGACTTTGCGCCGCCTTTGTGCTGTTTAGTTGCATTTGCAAGTGCATAATTCTTTTCGAATACCCAACAATGAGCCGCAAACGGAGATATTCCAAAGCATATCACATAGTCATAGCCTGTACTTCTAATTTGTTGAAATTTATAAATTTTATTTGTCCACAAAGTCGAAAATTTCAGGGAAACTTTATGTTTATTTACGACTATCGTCTTTGTTGCATCTTTGGTTTTTTCAATAGATATACCTTTGCTGACTAACCAAGAAGTAATAAGATCGCCTCCGAGTTTTCCTTTCCTTGCAGGTGGAAGTTTTAACGTCCATTCAAAAGGACTATTTTTCCATAAATCAATATCGTCTTCCAAGTTTTTATCTAAATCATTTTGCAAATAATTAGCCGTTGCTGCAAGCATAATGAAATCTTGGCTTAACTTTGGTATTTTAGCCAAGCTACTATCGAGGTCTTTGTCTTGTTTTTTTGTTTTTTGATAAGGTTTAGGGTCAAAATTAACCCATTGCACATTATCTACTGTTGCAAAGCGATGCGCCATTACCTCAAGCGCCTCTGGATTATTGTCTATAAGAACAAAGAATCTTCCAAGCTCTGCACAACTTTCGCCTAAAGTACCACTTCCTGCAAAAAAATCAAGAACCGTGTTACCTTTTAATGATGAGGCTTTAACAATTCTGTCGATTAATTTTCTAGGTTTCTGAGTGGGGTAGCCCAGTCGTTCCTTGCTGCCTGTTGGCACAATTGTTTGCCACCAATTATCATTTTGCCCCTTTGGCGTAAATTGATCTACATAATTCATCCACCAAGTATCTGATGGATGGCTTGGTCTATCTGTACCAGTAAAAGCAGCCCACCAAGTGTCTGTGGGCATTTTTCCTTTCTTTGCTTTTTCAATACCCACAAGCCCCGGAGCCATATATGGCTCTTTGTCAACTTCCTCGGCATTAAAAATATATTGCTTTGGGTTTTTTACATAAAACAATATGTTGTCATGTTTAGCTGGCCACTTTGTTCGAGCTCTACCGCCATAATCATACGCCCAAATAATTTCGTTTAAGAAACATACCCTCCCAAATATCTCGTCCAACAGAATTTTACAATAATGAACCTCACGATAGTCTATATGAAAATACAAACTTCCTTGCGGCGATAAGAGTCGATGAGCTTCAACTAATCTGGGACGCAAAAACTCAATCAAAGATTCGAATGTATCTTCGTAAGCTTTTGTTCCTATCGGAATAGTTCTATATGTGTTTCCTTTGAAGCCGATGCGATCTCCGGATTCATCTTTAACAGTTCTAACGGTGGTTCTTTTTTGGGTTTTCCCCGTATTAAAAGGAGGGTCGATATAAATTAAGTCTATGGATTCGCTTGGTAATGTTTTTAGTATGGGGAGATTGTCGCCAAAGTAAATAGTGTTGTTCATGGGAGAGAAGCACACGCCACTAGAATGTAGAACTTTAGTTCTATTTTATCTTAAACACACAGAAAAAGGAATGTAATTCTAAATATCCAGCCGATACCCCACCCCGCGAATCGTCTTTAGGAACTTCGGGTTATCGGGGTCAAGCTCAATCGCGCGGCGCAACCACGAGATGTGGACGTCCAGCGTGCGGGTATCGCCAGTGTAATTGGTTTCCCAAGCCTTTTTGAAGAGCGGCTCACGCTCCACCACTTCCCCATGTTTTTCCATCAAAAGATTCAACAAGGTCACAAGGCGTGGTGTGAGCTTTGTGCTCCTGCCCAAACAGCGCACGCGGCGTTTTTCGAGGTCGAGTCGAATGGGACCGACGTGCACCACGTTCTTCCCGTCACCAGGTAAAAGCGGCTTGATGCGGTTGACAAGTTTTTGGACGGTAAAAGGAAGTTCCAGCACCGAATCCGCCACATCCTTGTTGATAATGTCGCTGCCATTGTCCAAAATGAGGATGATGGGAAGCTTTGGGTCCTTCTCGCGGATGGATTGGCAGATGCGCAAACCCGTGCTACGCAGTGTGGCGGCATTGATCACCACCAGGCTTGGGCTGACATCCTTGAGGCGCGCCACCGCCTGGCTGCCGTTCTGGGCAATTTGTACATCAAATCCCTTCTTTTGCAAATCTGCTGCAAACGAAGGGACTTCTGCGTGACGGCCTTCAATGACCAGGAGTGTTGTGGTCTTCATAATAAACGATTGATAATACCTGTTCTTTGAGTCAAAAATAACTTAACGACATAAAATAAGGGGGTTGATTTTGTTAAGGTTTAGGCATTATACACCAATTCCCCGCAATTGCTTTCAACTAGTACTAATTTGTCATAAAGCTCTCATGTGCCTGTTTCGGACGATTAATGTTTGAAGCATGAAATTTCGCGTCACAATACCGCACAAAATTTCAAAGAGCGTCCTGCCGCTTTTGCAATAACGCTTTGACTCTTGGAGAGTCCCTGTAGACTCCCCTGTATCTTTCGGGCAATTCAGCGGCAATGCGGCACATGATCTCATCGGTGGCATCCCGCATGGCTTGTTCGCGTCCGCTGCCCTTGGGGATTTCGATCATAAAAGGCTCCCCTGCCACCGCGCGTATCTTCGAGCGCCGAAATCTTTTCAGGTTTTCGATGATTGCACGGTCCTCGGTGCCGGTCAATGCGACAGGCAAAACGGGGTAACCGCTTTTCCCGGCGAGGAACGCCACACCCATTTTGCCCTCCTGCAGGGCTTCGGTTTTCGAGCGGGTTCCCTCGGGTGCAATGACCATCAAACCGCCTTTTTTCATCCGCGCCAGGATCTCGCGCAGGGCGGAGAAATCCGCCTCGAAGCGGTTGAGCCAGACCGCATCCACAGCGCGTCCCATTGCGCCGAAGAGCGGATGATTTTTATACTTTTCGGCAACTGCCATGATGATATCTTCACGGTCGATTGCATACAACAACACCGCCGTATCGAGCCGTCCAAGATGATTGGCTGCAAGCAGCACGTTGCCTTCCGGGATTCTTTCCATACCCACAATTTCCACGTCGGCGATGACGTTCATGATAAAGCGGATAATGGAGCGCAGGGTCTTATATTTCATGTGAGCGACTGTTCCAATTGGTTATTGAGAAATTCCTTCAAACGCGGATGCCCGGCGTAAAAGCCGCGATTCCGTTCCGGCAGCATGACCGCAATGCGGCACATGATCTCGTCAGTGTATTCCTGTAAAATCCTCTCGCGATCCTCCTTTGGAAGTGGTGGAAGTTTAAACGGCTTTCCAGCCATCAATCGAATCGGGGTGCGGCGGAGGCGTTTGAGATTCCCCCAAAGCAGTCTATCCTCGCTTCCGGAGATCGAGACAGGGACGATGTCCCATCCCATTTTGGATGCAAGATAGGCAACGCCGGGCTTTCCCTGCGCCATCTTTTCGTCACGGGCGCGGGTGCCTTCGGGGGCAATCACCAGGGTCTGACCTTCCGACATCCGTTTTATCATTTCGCGCATGGCTTTCAAATCGGGGTTGAAGCGGTCGACGAAAATAAAGTTCAGGTGTTTTCCCAGCCATTTCAGGAAGGGGTTAAGCTCCCACTTCTCAGCCACTGGGATAAAGAGATTCCAGTCATCCAGCGCGTAATACGCCATGGGCGCATCCAAAATACCGAGGTGGTTGACCGCAATCACAAATCCATCTTTACCGGGCAGGTTTTCGTATCCAACAACATCTATTTTGGTGATCAATTTTAGAACGGCACGAATGAGCCAGCGTAGAAATCGTTTCATGGGTTGATTTTACCCGGTTTTATCGCAGGGAATTTCGGGCGCAGGCGTGGAAAAACAAAGTCCCGTTTGCACGGGGCTTTGTTCCACACGCTAAATTTTTATCGCGGCGGTTGGATTACACTGTCGTCGTGGTTTTAGACGCCATACGTGGAAAACATTCTGTTAAAGACATCATAGTCGACGGGCGTCATATCTGTAATTTGAAAACCAACATTAAACACGTTCGGGTCAAAAGCATCCACTCTGCACCATTTCGCGCGCGCGCTAAAGGTGATATAGCTCTTGTTGGAAATCGCGCCCGTTTGTTCGACACGCAGGCGAAAATCTGCATTAAGTGGGACAGGCTTGATACTATCCAGTTTGAAGCCTCCCGTGCTGATATCGGAAAAATGACCGAGCAGTTTACCGGTTGCTTCGTCCAAAACGCACATGTAATACGAGAAACGCCGCCGCGACAATTGTCGTCGTTCCGCAGCCATGGGTACCTCCTTGCAAATTTGTCAGGTTAAACCCAGTATATAACAGAAAGGGACGAGAATCAAGAGAACTTAAGGTTCATTTCTCAAAATATGCGTCAGGATGGTCGCGCCCGATCCGCCAATGTTTTGAGCCATGCCGACCTGGGCGCCATCCACCTGCGTCTTGCCGCACTCCCCTCTCAATTGCTGGACAACCTCCACAAGTTGATACATGCCCGTCGCGCCGACCGGGTGTCCGCGGGCTTTTAATCCGCCGCGGGTGCAGACTGGAATCCGCCCCCCGATGCTGATCTCGTTGTCGAGGGCTAATCGTATCCCCTGACCTCTTTCTGCAAAACCGCTGGCTTCAAGCGAAAGCGCCGCCATAATGGAAAAGGCGTCGTGCAGTTCGAACAGGTCAATATCTGACGGGGTCAAACCAGCCATGTCATAGGCTTGCTTCGCCGACAGATGGGCGGCCTGCAGGAACATGGGATCCTTCCGCGAGTGGACGGCAATCGTGTCGGTGGCGGAGGCGGACCCCGCGACAACGATTCGCGGCTGGCGAGTCACTTTCTCCGCTGGCACGATGACCATCGCAGCCGCGCCGTCACCGATGGGAGAGGCATCCAGCAGGTTAATTGGCGTGGCAACCATGGATGACTTCTCGAATTTCTCCACCGTGATCTTCTCGTGCAAACGTGCGTACGGGTTGTGCATGGCGTTCGCGTGAGAATTAATGGAGAAAGGTGCAAAGTCTTCGTGCTTCCAGCCGAACTCGTGCATGTAACGGCGCATGACCAGCGCGTTGATGCCAACGAAGGAGATGCCCTGTTCCACTTCATAATCCGCATCGGCGGCGGTTGCCAGCGCGGCTGTGACGTCGCGCCCGGCCTTGTCGGTCATCTTTTCGACACCAACCGCCAGCGCTGATTCAACGTCGCCGGAGGCAACAGCCATCAGCGCGGCACGAAACGCTGCCGCTCCCGATCCGCAGGCAGCTTCCACTTTCACCGCTTCCTGTTTCCACATCCCAACCCAATCCGCAAAAAACGCGCCGAGCTGGTTTTGTCCGCTCACCAGGGGGGAAAGCATGTTCCCTACAAAAAGCGAATCGACTTTTTCGATGCCCGCGTCCTTCAAGGCGGCGAATGCGGCATCGCCCCCGATCTCACGCAGGGATTTATCCCAATGCTCCCCCACTTTTGTTTGACCAATTCCGAGGATGGCTACTTTTCTCATGTCGTAAATTCTACCGCAATGCGCTATCAGGAACTATCATGAATCTTCGGGAACAAAATCTTATTGCCAACGTCCAGTGCGTGCTATACTAAAACGAAGGATACCAAAATGATGCGAACTTTTGTCTTGCTTGTATTTCTTTCGAGCCTGTTGGTTTCAGGCTGCACGCAGACGGTTACGGCTGAGCCGGCGCAGACACCCGCGCCCAGATCAACGCCAACTTCAGAGGCATTGCCCGAATCGCTCAGTGAATGGACGATCATGATGACGCACTCAGGCGGCATTATGGGACTTTCCCGCTCAATCGAAATTTCATCGGATGGAAAATTTACTGTGATGGACAACCGCGCAAATAAAACAGTCACCGGCGAACTTGCCGCGGACGATTTGTCCAAATTGAATGAACTGCTGATGTCCATCGACAATCGTGCTGCAGGGAAACCTGATGGCATGGTCTGCGCCGATTGCTTCATTTACGACCTCGAAGTTCGCGCGAATGGTCAAAGGTCTGCCGTTCGATTGAGCGATATTTCCCTGCCGAATTCCGGCTATGAGGCGCTTATAGATCAACTGCGCGGCATGATCGACACAGCTTTGCAATAGTCCATGACCAACTCTGAATGGCAGGAAAAACTTCTTCAAGCGATTGCCGTCAGTTGCGATGAAGGACGGGACGCGGCGAACCACATCCGCGCCCATAAGACGAAGGTCGGCATCAGGTACGCGCGCAAAAGCGTGGGCGCGTTTTGGACGCTTTTCAAATCCGCCCATCTCAATGCAAGGCACTATACGCGAGAGTCATCGCTTGTCAACCCGCGCGCGTGGACACTATTGATCCACGAGGTGAGACATTTGCAGCAAGGCTTTTTCATGGCGCTCTCCATTTACGGCGAACTGGATGCATGGCAATATGAATGGCGGGTGTTGAAGAAACTAACCGGGGAACAACCCACGCCATTGCAGGAGGAAATCCTGTCGCTGCCGCTGAACATGGATCGGGACAATCTGCAAAGGGCGCGTCAATTGATGACCCAATATGCGGGAAAAAGTTATGGCGCAAACTGGCTTCCCCTTTATCCGGTTCACAAGGAGATCAAATATTGGCTTACGCGAAAATTTAACCTACGCGACCTCTTTCAAAACTAACAAGAATTTTTAATGTATCAAGGCATGATTCGTTGTATGCTGTTGACATGATAAAGAAAGGAGGTTGCGATAGAAATACCGCCTGAAATATACAAATTTGGGAGGGACGTGACGCATTGAACTGGTCAGGCAACTTTTAGAACCAGACGTTTCCCAAGCGATATGTGGATTGCAAATTCGTTCCTTTCCCAACATAGAGAACACTTGACGGATGGGTAAACTCCCATCCGTCTTTTTGTGTTCGAAATGTATATGCAATTTCAAAGCTGTACAGGCGCAATTTACTTTGCCTTGTATTCGCCCTGTTTGACCAGCGTTTTGCCATCTTCGTCGAATATCTTGTAAACCAACTGCATGGGGAATGCCTTTCCCAGCATCGCCTGGGCGGGACAATATTTTTCCGCTGAAAGTTCGATGGCACGAAGCAGGGCGGATTCATCCACATCCCTGCCGGTGACGAGGTATTCGATCACGGCGCTGGAAACCACTTTGGGATGTTCATCCACCCGCCGGGCATGGACCTGAACTTGAAAGTCGGCTACGGGTTGTTTCTTCTTCTGCAAAATGGAGATGACGTCCATACCGGTGCAACCGGCAAGACCGATCATGATGAATTCCATTGGACGGGCGGCGCTGTTATCCCCGCCAACAGATGTATCCGAGTCCAACTTCTGCACAAACCCAGTGTCGCCCATGCCCTCGAAAGACATTTTGCCTTTCCAATTCAAAACCACTTCCATGCGATACTCCTCTTTTCAAACGGGTAATCATTTCCGAAACAAAACTTCAAATCACACATCCTCCAAACGGATGTTGACGTTAACCGTGCCGTCGCCAAAATCCACGCCTTGAACGACAATGGCTTTTCCGCTCCCGTGACCATCGAAGACCATGCTGAAGGTGGTTTCAGAGGTCACTGTCAAAATGGGACGCTCGGTATAACCTTCCTTGGTGAGGGCATCCATATAGAACTTCATCGCCTCATCCAGGGTCATCTTGACCTGGAAGTTGAGCGAACCACCCAATTCCTGGACATTCGTCGCGCCGTCAGGCATGGGGAATTCGGTCTCGACATTCGAGGTGCCACCTCCGCCACTGTCACTGCCACCATCCACAGGCGTGGGCTCCGCGCCGCCGTCATTGCTCGGCGGAGGAAGTTCCGGCGAGTCGCTGCCCCCACCACCAGACAGGGTCTGACAGGCAAGGGAGGCAAGAACAAGGGCAAGAACCGCAAACAAGATACTGAATTTTTTCATCCAACATTCTCCTTTCCGAAAATTATCCCAATGTAATGGTGACATAGATCGAACCGTCACCCGCGTCAGCGCCGACAACGTAGATCACCTTTCCGCTTTCATGACCGGTGAATGCCAGGGTAAACGTTTTGCCGAAAGTAATCGCCATGGACTCATCCTCTTTGTAGCCCTGGCTGGCAAACTCGTCCCGATAAAATTTTAGCACATCATCCGTGCTCATTTTCGTCTGGAACGCGACCATCTCCGGCGTATTGACCACGTTGAAGGCATCGCTGGTCACGGGGAACTCGGATTCGCCGCCAACCGTAACGTTTCCGCTTTCGTCGGTGGCAATGGACGGAACGGTGGGAATTTCAATTTCATCGCCGCCGTCGGTTTGGGGCATCTCAGGAACTTGCGGCGGATCGAAGGAATCGCCGCCACCCATCACGGTCTGACAGGCAAGCGAGGCAAGGACAAGGGCAAGGATTGCAAGGGTAACGCTGTATTTTTTCATTTCTAAATTTCTCCTTTGGGAATAAGATTTCTCCTATTTTATAGTTATTCCACTTCGGATGTTATCCCCCATAAAGTATAATTTTCGACCATGAACCGCCTCTCGAATTCCACTTCCCCATATCTGCTGCAACACGCCCACAATCCTGTTGACTGGTTTCCGTGGGGTGAAGAGGCGCTGGCAAAATCAAGGGCGGAGGACAAGCCTATCTTTCTCAGCATAGGATACGCGGCATGTCACTGGTGTCACGTAATGGCTCACGAATCTTTTGAAGATGAACAGACTGCCGCGTACATGAACGAGCATTTCATCAGCATCAAGGTGGACCGCGAGGAACGTCCTGACATTGACGGAATTTATATGCAAGCCGTGGTCGCAATGACAGGCTCTGGCGGCTGGCCCATGAGCGTGTTTCTCGCGCCCGACCTCAAACCGTTTTACGCCGGCACATACTTTCCGCCCGTCCGCCGCTACAACATGCCTTCCTTCATGGAAGTCCTCACGGGGCTGGCAAACGCCTGGCAGAATGACCGCAGTCAGATCGAGGAAGTCGGCGGGAAGATCATCTCACACTTGCAGTATCAGAATCAGCCCAAAGCGGGCGGACTGCCGACCCGCGAGCATTTCGACGCCATCGCCAAAGCCATGACCGAATCCTACGATTGGGGTTACGGCGGATGGGGTTCCGCGCCCAAGTTTCCACAGGCGATGGCGCTCGAATTTTTGCTCCAGCACGCGGCTCTCACCAAACAACCCGAACATCACAAACTCATCGCCCACTGCCTGCAAGCCATGTCGCGCGGCGGGATGTACGACGTGGTCGGCGGCGGTTTCTCGCGTTACAGCACCGATAACTTCTGGCGTGTGCCGCACTTCGAGAAGTAGGGTTCCCAATCGATAACTTTTTACGACCCAGGAAGCACCATACATCTACATACTTTTGATTGTCTTCCACTATAAAAGACGCCCTCACGTCCAACAGTTCAATAATTCTCCTGCGATCTTCAAACGATTCGTTGCCCGGCTCCAAGCCCTCTGCAATCTGAGCAGCGAATTCCACAATTTGATGAATCTCACTATCCGATAAGGCTTCCGATTCCAGGTTCAAATTCAATTCATCGCGTTCCTTCTCCAAAGCTACAAGGGTTGCTTCCAATTGTTGTTTCTTATCTGCTCTGTTGCAAAGATAATGTGAACTAGCGATGAATGTTGTAGACCAAGGCCTTGATAATCGGCTCGCGGTTCTGAAGTTGTGTCTTTCGAGAACGGATGGTATCACCAAACTTGCGTTTGATCACAGAATTGACCGT
>JACRBJ010000039.1 GCA_016234555.1 Chloroflexota bacterium
GCCGCCTATGAGCCTGAGAGCCTGAGGTGTTACTTGGTCGCCCGGTGGAATTTCGTCTGGATGGCAAAGAACGCCAATCCGAATCGGTGTGTATCACTCCCAGCCCTAAAATCCACGCCCCACCATCCAAAACTAAGGAGAGTGTAGCATGGAAAAAGAATTAATTGCAAGACTTTCCCGCCGGGGGATTGTGCAACAAGTCCGATAATGAAGGAAGATGGGCGGCTCAAGCAGAAGGCGAGCGGGAAACTGGGTTGAACGAGTTTTCGGGGGCAAAATTTCGGTATGGGAGAGTCTCTGTAAGCAACAAGTCAAGGTTAGGAGCGCAACAAGTCTGGGCGGGGGTAGCAAAACCGTGGTAAAAGCTGGGTGGGGCAAGAACGGCGTAAGCAGCCAAGGTGATAAAAGCAGGCAACCGGCGCACAAAAACAGACCTTTTGTCAGACTGAAGGCCGGAAGCGGGCGAGAAACGTCACAGCGGGGTTATCTCATGGCGATTGCTCACAAGGGGAAGTTTGTTTCACGGCTTGCCTGGAGGCTTCGAAAATCAAACGTGTCAAGTTGAAGGCCAGAGAAAGCGTGTCGCTCAGGAGCATGGATATGGCGGTGTTGGTCAGGCCGAAGAAAGGTGAGCGTTTGAGTTGCCTGCGGGCCTGGGTGGCGTTGCGACTCTCGGCGTAAGATTGCCTGCCGATGCGTAGTTTCCAGGTGTCGGAACCGACTTGCAGATCGCGGGCAAGGCGAATGGAGCCGTCAGGCAGGGTGAGAGCGGTAGTAACGGAGAAACCGAGGGGATGTTCAGGGTTAGCAAATGGACAGGTTGTGCGTGAAATCTCAGGTGCAGTTCCAGGAATGTCTGGAGCTGATTGATGGGTGCATTTCAGGCGACAAACCCACTTGGTGGAACCGCGTTGATAGTCGTGGCCATTGCTGGAAAGTTGATAACCGTGCGGGCAAAGCGGAGTCCCGTTGCAGTCGTAACCGCGTTTGAGGCAGGTCAAGGGAACCTCATCCCCGTCAGCATGTCGAATGCGGATGGTGCGCAGAGCATGGAGGTCATCGTGGACAAACTTCAGGATTTCTTCGAAGCCTTCACCCGCATCGCCGAGCAGCTCGCCAATTTTCAAGGAAGGGAAGCGTTTGAGCAGGTCATGGAGGCCAGGAATGGTGAGCAGATAATCGTTACGGTTGGCAGGGGTGAAGGGGCCGGTGAGCGGCCAGAACAGAGAAAGTCGGTCATCCAGGATGTTGAAGGCTTTGGATTTGTAGCCGAAATGGTGTTTTCCACGCGGAATGGCGGCTGGCTGGTTTTGGCCCGGTTTTGGGGCATTGGGATTAGTGCCGGGCTGGTTGGAAGGGGCATAATAAACATAAGCGGCCTGCGGGTCGCGCCAGGTCGCAAAAAGACAATGTTCAAGGCAAGCGGGCGTGTCGCAAGCGCAACCTTCCTTCCCAGCCTCGCGCGCCGGGCAAGTCCGCAGAGCGGCAGGCTCTGAACAGGCTGGAACCTGGTGGCGGCAGTGCATGTGCGAGCGGGAAGCAATCAACTGGCAATCGGTGGAGATGGAAACGCCTTGCTCGTGTGGGTCGCCGGGGAAAGTGGAGTGGGTTGGGATGAGTTGATAAGCGATCAGCCCTTGCGCCAGGCTGTTTTGGCAGGCCGTAAACCAATCTAACGGGGTCTGAGCAAAGGCCATTCGAAAAGTGGACGAGACCGGCAGGTCAGCGGGGTCGAAACCCAGGCGATGGCAATAATCTTGTCCACGGGTTGGAGAACGGAGTTCGTGAGCCAAGCGCGCCCAATCCCAGCTTTGATAATGCGCCAGAAAGATGCCCAAACCCAGGCTGAGCGGGTCGAAAGGCGGTGGGCCAAGTTGGCTGCGGAAGCGACGGGCAAAGTAGGGCCGCCAAGGTGTAAAGTCGAACAGACGTAGCAGCAAGTCAAATTCATCCAGGCGCAAGACTTCTGCGCTGGAATGAATGTCATCTGGTACCAGCCACTGGTAATGAGAGCGGCACAGGCGGCCAGTCCAGGCAGATGGCTCACCAGGTGTGGGCAGCTTGAATGGCAAAAGCGGATGAATGGCTTCCCAACGAAAGATTTCCACAAAATTGGGGATTTGCAAACGGCGTTCAGCCGCCGGGATGGTTCGGCTTTCAGCCAATTCGGAGCGTGTCATGCTCCTCAGTTCTCCGAATGGGCTTGCGGCAATGGTGACCACTGCGGTGAGAGGGATGGCGGGAATCCAAATAGGCTTCATTTTCGCCGCCTCTGTTTGCGTAACCAGGCTTGGTTCTGACGTAAGGCATGTCGGTAATTTTCCGCACTTTGCCGTTCGCAGATACTGCGCAAACGGATGGATACTGCGGGCAAACGGAGCAGAACCAGCGCCCGGTGGTGCAGTTGCCGGACCCATTCCCCGCTGACACCCCATGCCCTGCCAATCTCAACGGTTGTTTGCGGTGCGGCTCCGTCCAATCCATAGCGCAGGATAATAAGCTGGCGCAACTGAACTGGCAGGCTGCCCAATTCTTCGTCCAGTGCCTGACGAATTTGAGTAGCCTGCCAGGCCGAGACTACCCACGACAAATTGTCGCCTGTAGTACGTTCCCCATCTTGCCAACCTTCCGCTTTCAAGGAGTGTCTCACCGCAGCCCAGATTCGGTGACGGATCACAACACTGGCATAACTCGAAAAAGCATATCCCCGCCCAGGGTCAAAATGCAAAAGCGCTTGCCATAGCCCAATCCACCCTTCTTGGAGTAAATCGGCATAATCGGCCTTCCCGGGTGACTGCCGCGCGATCACCATCCGAACCAGCCCGATGTTTTCACCCAACAGGTTTTCCATGCACTCCGGGCAACCTGCTTGCGCGCAGGCAAATCTGGCCACCCCTTTTAACTGACAAAACGGTAAAATTGACACAACGACACCTCCTTTCAGGTATGGAATGTTGCTCATTCTCATTGTCCTGTCAGAAGGTGTCGTTGTGTCTATCGACTTCCCACTTATGCTTGAGTTGGTCTACCTGTTTTTTTGAGTTGCGTTTTACCCATCGGACTTGTTGCCAAATCCC
>JACRBJ010000041.1 GCA_016234555.1 Chloroflexota bacterium
CGTGGACTTCTTGCGCTTCTGCTTGCTCTTGGTGGTGCGAACTTCGTGCCAGAGTTCCTCTGACAGTTTATCGAGGTCGAGCCGTTCGAGGATGTCGAAGAAGGCTTCGGCGCCCATGTCAGCGCGGAAGACCTGTCCCCAACGCTGTTTGAGTTCGCGGTATCGAATTTCGCTGAGGAAGGTGAAGGGGCGCAGTTCCAGCAACTCATCACGCAGGCGTGAGGTCTGGTTCGAAGACGCGGAGTTGTCGTTCTCCAGCTCGCCGCGCAGGGCTTCCATTTCCAAATCCGCCTGGGCTTTGATGGCGGCTGACTGGGTCTTTACATCTTCCAGCTCGTGCTGCTTCCTGTCCTTCAATTCATTCTCGAGCGTTTCCAGTTTCTTTTGGACGCTCTTTTGGACATGGGCAATGTGCTTGCTGTTGATTTTATCGCCGGCATCGAGGATCTTCTCGCCAGTCAATTCAAAGGCGATGGTCTTCTTTGCGGCTTCGCCCATCTGCTCCTGGAGAATCTTCTCGAGCTTTTGACCCTCTTTAATGATCGGGTCCATCTGCTCGGCGATACCTTCATCATATCCCTGCTCGATCACGACCTGCTTCTGTTTGAGTTCGGCAATTTTATGGTCGCGGTTTTGTTTGATCTCTGCAATCTTGGCGTTGACGGTTGCCGCCTGCTCACGCTCGGAGACGGAGATTTCATCCTCGAGGCGTTGCAGGGCTTTCTTGCGGGCTTCCTCATCCACATAGGTGACAATGTACTGGGCAAAATACAAAACGCGGTCAAGGTTGCGGCGCGAGATGTCGAGCAGCATGCCCATTTGGGATGGAATGCGGCGCGTATACCAGATGTGCGCCACGGGAGTGGCAAGCGCGATATGTCCCATCCGTTCGCGGCGCACCGCGGAACGGGTCACTTCAACGCCGCATTTATCGCAGGTGATCCCCTTGTAGCGGGGGTTCTTGTATTTTCCGCAATAGCACTGCCAGTCGCGGGTGGGTCCAAAGATGGCTTCACAAAACAGACCATCTTTTTCGGGTCGCAGGCGGCGATAATTGATGGTTTCGGGTTTTAGCACCTCGCCATATGACCATGAAAGAATGGTTTGCGGCGAGGCAAGGCTGATACGGAGCGCGGTCAGTCCCTTCGTTTCCACTGGGTACTCTCCTCAAAAAATAAAGTGCTTATCGAGAAATCCCTGCATGGCGCATAGTCGGCGCATGTCAGAGACAAACAAAGGCAAGCGCTTCGAGGAGTTTCCTCAAGCGCTTGCTGTATATGATAGGCTTTTTGTATCCAACACCTGAATTATACGCAGGCAGGGGACATGAGTCAAGGAGTAATTGTTCAAATTTTTGAAAAAGGTAAGTAACCGATCCTGACACAATACATGAAGAGACCTGCCTCCACAGACTTTGAAGATGGTTGGATAGCGCAGGCTGCTGGAGTGTCCTCTCCAACCGCTGCGTCCCAGGAATTATCATTTTTCACAAATCTCTGAATATTCACCAAAAATACGGGAACTTGTCCGTTATAATTGGATATGCTAGACTGGAGTTGACCGACAGAGGAAAAATGGCAGAAAAAATTCTGATTATCGATGACGATGTCGACACCCTAAGGCTTGTTGGGTTGATGCTGCAAAGACAAGGATATGAGATCAGCGCCGCATCGAATGGATCACAGGGACTGGCGAAGGCATTGGAGGAACATCCGGACCTGATCCTTTTGGATGTAATGATGCCTGACATGGATGGATACGAGGTTGCGCGCCGCCTGCGCAAAAACCCAGCCACCCAAGCCGTACCAATTTTAATGTTTACTGCGAAGACGCAACTGGATGACAAGGTGACGGGTTTTGAAGTGGGGGCTGACGATTACCTGACCAAGCCTACACACCCCACAGAATTGCAGGCGCATGTCAAGGCGCTACTGGCGCGTTCCACCCAGAAGGAAAAGAACCCAAGCGAAGTCGTCACCTCATTGCATGAGCGACACGGCTATGTGATTGGGATAATTTCTGCGCGCGGTGGGCTGGGCGTCTCCTCCCTTGCCTCCAACCTGGCTGCGGGGATTTACTCCCGCGAACAATCGGATGTGATTCTCGCCGAACTTACGCCGGGACAGGGCACGATTGGCATGGATTTTGGATACCAGAATCCAAAAGGGCTGACCGAGCTTTTACAGGGAACGGTTGCGGAAATAACACGTGAAAAAGTCGAATCCTCCCTTTCCCCGCACAACTCCGGAGTAAAACTTTTGCTGGCATCCGGAAATCCGCGCGACATGTCATTGACCTCGCAGGTGCAAAACTACGAAGCACTTGTCACCCGTCTTGCCGCGCTTGCCCGTTTTGTGATTCTGGACATGGGAAGCGGCTTGCCATCCTTTGTGCAGAAAATGCTGCCAATGTGCAACCAGTGTATCGTTGTCGTGGAAGGCGCAGCCAGCACCATTCAGCACACCAAGTTCTTAATCGACGATATTGTGGACATGAAAGTCGACCCCAAGAAAATCAGCGTGGTGCTGAACAATCGCATGCGCAGTGAAACACAGATGCAAATGTCGCAGGTGCAGGAAAAACTTGGTCACTCCATCGCAGCCACGTTGACCCCCGCTCCAGAGGCGTTCCAGCAGGCAGCACGGTTGCAAACGCCAATTGTAGTCTGCCAGCCGACCAACATGACGTCGCAACAACTTCTCAAACTTGCGGACCTGATCATCGAGCGCGAAAAACAGCAATGATCTTCCCGCCTCAAACACAGGCATCCATCGATTTCGCCGCGGAGTTATTTCGTCAGGCAAAACATGTTGTCCTGCTGACGGGTGCGGGGCTTTCCACTCCTTCCGGGATACCCGACTTCCGATCCACTGGCACAGGATTATGGTCGCGCGACGAGCCAATGGAAGTGGCTTCGCTAAGCACCTTTCGCACCGCCCCGGAACGTTTTTTTGATTGGTTTCGTCCCCTGGCGAGTCAGATATATCATGCCAAACCCAATGCGGCGCACCTGTCATTGACAAGCCTTGAAAAAGCGGGACACATACGCTCCATCGTCACCCAAAACATAGACATGCTTCATCAAAAGGCCGGGTCACAAACTGTAATCGAAATGCACGGAACCATGCGGACATTAACCTGCACCCAGTGTTATCATCGGGAGGATGCGGCGCTTCATCTGGATGGGTTCGTCAACGATGGAACGATTCCCCGCTGCTCCCGCTGCAAAAACATTCTTAAGCCGGATGTGATCCTGTTCGGGGAGCAGCTGCCGCAGGCGGCATGGTTCAAAGCCCAGCGTGAAGCGCGTCACTGCGACCTGATGCTGGTCGTCGGCTCCTCCCTGGAAGTCCTACCCGTGGCTGGACTGCCCATGCAGGCGCTGGACCGCGGCGCACATTTAATCATTGTCAACAACGCACCGACTTACATCAACGTCCGCGCGGACGCGGTGTTCTTCGAAGATGTGGCTGTTATTATTCCTGCAATTGCAGAGAAGGTGTTAAATGGCTGAAGTAAAAACCGAAAAACTGGACGGCTACCGCCGTTTGATCGACATTGCGCGCGACCTCGCCTCCACCCTCGACCTGGACATTCTGCTCTCCCGCATTGTACATGCCGCGGCGGAAATCAGCGGCGCGGAAGCCGCATCCATCCTGCTGTTCGACGATACCTCGCGCCAGTTGTATTTTCAGGTGGCGACCAACATGGACGAATCGACCCGGCGCGGCATTGTCGTCCCACTGGATGGAAGCATCGCAGGCTGGATCGTGAACAACCGTCAGACGGTGCGCATCCAAAACGTCCACAACGACCCTCGCTTCTTCTCCAGCGTGGAGCAGACGACCGGGTTTTCCACCGAGTCGATCCTTGGAATCCCGTTGGTCACCAAGAACAAGATCGTCGGCGTGCTGGAGGCTTTGAACAAGCCCAAGGGTAAATTCACCGACACCGACGAATCCATGTTGATGGTGTTGGGCGCGCAAGCCGCTGTCGCCATCGAGAATGCCCGCTTGTTCCAACAATCGGATTTGATCTCGGAATTTGTCCACGAACTGCGCACGCCGCTGGCATCCCTCAGCACCGCCACTTACCTGCTTTTGAGGCCGGAGATGTCGCAGGAACAGCGCGACCAGATCGTGAACAACATCCACAACGAGACCATGCGGCTCAATTCCCTGGCTTCCTCCTTCCTTGACCTCGCCAGACTCGAGTCGGGACGCGTACAATTCCGCAAGACGCGTTTCAGCATTGCCGATCTGTTCTATGAATGCAAGGATGTGATGGCGTCGAAAGCCATGGAGAGCAACATCCAGATCCGCGTGGAATCACCCGAAGGACTGCCCCTGCTCGACGCAGACCGTGACAAGATCAAGCAGGTGTTATTGAACCTGTTGAGCAATGCCGTGAAATACAACCGCCCCAACGGGACCGTCATGCTGCGCACGGAGGTGATTGACAAGGAAATCGTGATGTACATCCAGGACACCGGTTTGGGCATCCCGGATGAATCCATGCCGCATTTGTTCGAGAAGTTCTTCCGCGTCCGCGAGCACGAGTCCCGCGTGGCTGGTACCGGGCTGGGGCTTTCCATCTGCAAGCAGATCATCAACGGTCACGGAGGGCGCATCGAGGTCAAGAGCAAGATCGGCGTGGGCACGGTGTTTTCGGTGTTCCTGCCCTATGCCGGCAAACTTCAAGCCCGTCCGGAAGATGACAACGAATCCAAAAACAAGGACGAAAAGTAACAGTTTGACTTTTTAGCCTGGAAACTGTACACTAGGCAAAATTAATCACCATTATTCCTTAATCTGCGGAGGAAGAAGATGTCCCAATTTCAATTTGTTATGCGGTCTGGTCCCACCCCCGGCATGGTCTTTCCCCTCGAGGGAGATCAACTGCTCATCGGGCGCGATGCAACCAACGGCATTGCGATCAACGACGCCGAAATTTCGCGCAAACATTCCCGCCTCACATTCCAGGGCGGAAAATACGTCATCGAGGACCTCGGCTCGACGAACGGCACGTTCATCAACGGACAGCGACTTGCGGGTCCCGTGGTTTTGAAACCGGGCGATGTGGTTTCGCTGGGAGAGCAGATTGTATTGATGTACGATGCGATCAACACAGACACCGGCGCGACCATCGCATCGCCTCGCGCGGCGAGAATGGCTCCGCCTCCAATTCAGCAGCCGGTTGTCCAACCTGTCCAGCAAACCCCAACTCCCGCATACGCGAGCGCACCCGTCAAAAAGACAAACCTGCTTCCCTTCTTCATCGGCGGAGGTGTGCTCTTCTTCATTTGTCTTTGCATCAGCTTCTTCTGGTGGGTGGACGCCACGTTTCGCTGGTGCGTCTTCTTCCCCTTCCTTTCCGGCTGTTAACTAATTCGTTCAAGTTGCCCCGCGGGTTTAAACTCGCGGGGCGTTTTATTTAATATGTTGTAAAATAATCATACCCGATCAAAGGAAATTGTCTGGAGTGAAATGATGGCTCAAAAGAAAATCTCCAAATCCGAGGATTTGCCAAAGTCGCGCAAGAAACAGATAACGACGCAGGAAGTGGGTCCGGTGACAGTTGCAAACAACCCATCACCCAATTCCCCGACATGGGGGGCAACCACCAAACTTGTTGTCGCGCTCACCATTGTCGTGATCGTTGGCGCCTTGCTGGTGAAATTCCAGTCCATTATCACGCCGTTGTTGATGGCGTTTTTGCTGGCTTATCTGTTCCATCCCATTGCAAGTTTTTTCAAGCAGAAGGCACATTTTTCGTGGGGAATATCGGTCAGTATCGTCTACTTTGTGGTCGTCGCCCTACTGTTGGGAGGGTTGACCGCTGGTGGCGTGGGGCTGGTGCAGCAAATACAAAGCCTCATCACCTATTTACAAAATGCCATCACAGACCTGCCGGATTTGATCGAGAAGGTATCGAGCCAGGTTTATCAGTTCGGACCGTTCAAATTCGATTTACGCGCGCTGGACTTGAGCGCTATCAGCGACCAGGTGCTTGGCATGGTACAACCGTTGTTGAGCCAGACCGGCACACTGCTTGGCACGGTTGCCGGTGGTGCGGCAAACTTTGTCGGCTGGACCTTCTTTGTCATCCTTATTTCATACTTCGTGCTTGCGGAAAGCGGCGGCTTGCGCGGACAAATTGTCCCGTTGGATTTTCCCGGCTACACCCAGGACTTCGAGCGTCTGGCGCGTGAGCTGGGTCGCATCTGGAATGCCTTCCTGCGCGGACAGATCATCCTGTTCTTCCTTGCCGTCATCGTCTATTCCATCGTCCTCAGTGTTTTTGGAGTGCATTACGCCATTGGACTGGCTTTCGTGGCGGGACTGGCACGTTTTGTGCCTTATGTTGGTCCCGCTGTGAATTGGACGGTACTTGTTTTTATTTCCTATTTTCAAACATACAAACTCTTCGGAATGTCATCTTTCTCCTACACCCTGCTGGCATTGGTCACTGCCCTTGTGATCGACCAGATTTTTGATTATATTGTTTCCCCGCGCATCCTTTCGGACACGCTCAAAGTGCACCCCGCCGCGGTCCTCGTCGCGGCGATCATTGCGGCAAACCTGTTCGGCGTGATTGGCGTAGTCGTCGCCGCGCCGATCCTCGCCACCTTCATACTTTTGTGGAAGTACGTCATGCGGAAAATGCTCGACCTGAATCCATGGCCCGAAGCGGAGGTGCATCATCCGCCGCCTCCCCCCGAGTCCAGGCTTCTCGTTTCCGCCCGCCGCCTCCTCCGTCGCTTGAATGGGAAAAAATAGCCGCCCCTTTCAGCCATTGAATTCAGACGGCGTCCCGACGTCGCTTTAATAACCCATCATAGCTCCAAGGAGAATCACATGAACAACGATAATAACGAACCACGCACCACCACCCTCGCAGAGACCGAGAACTTCATCGCATGGAAGGCTGAGGAACCCGACGGCGAAGTAACCTATCACGTCGAGTTGAACAACGTCACCGTCCACTTCTTCCAGGAGGAGTGGACCGAGTTCCTCGAACTCGTGCGCTCGCTGAGGTAGATTCAAATATCCATGACGACCCCCCAAGGGCGGGCAAAGCCTTTGGGGGTTGTCGTGAATCCATTTGGGAGATCGTTGAATGAAATTATTGCAATTCCTGTTTCAGGCGGGGGCAAGCTTGTTGATCGCATTTATCGCCAGCTTTTCATCCGCGGTGATTTTCTTCAATTATTCGGGATACGAGAACAGGTCCGACCGCATTTTTCTGGTCGCGATTCCAACGCTCGCAATCGCCTTCCTGCTGTACGAGACCTTCACCCGTCTATGGACATGGTTTACGCAAAGACAGCCTGTCATCCTGATCGCGTTTGGAGCGCTGGCTGCGTTTGCCGCGGTCGAGTTTGGCTTGCCGTCAGCCGTTTCGCGCGTCTATTATCTCGGCATGGCGGCGCTTGCGTTTGTGTTGTTCGCCTTCATGCTACCCGCAGCTCCCGTCGTGGAAAGACTTCGTCCCGCCCACTCCATGGGACATTACTTCCTGGGCTTTTTGCTGAGCCTTTTTCCCACCTACGGGGTGATCGCTTTTCTGAGCGGGGTATTCGAGGACAGGTTCGGCGTCATCGTGTTTACGCTGACATTCACCATCGTGGGAAGCGTCGTCGGATATTACCTTGTGCGCCGCGCTTCGCAGTCGCTCCGTGACGGGTTCCTGAGCAATCCCGTCAACCTGATTCTCGTCCTGTCGCTGCCGCTTTTCCTCGCGGGGATCATTCTTGGGGCGCTGCAATATCCTGCCATGTTTTCCCTCGCCTACATTCAAATGCCCGGCAGATGGTTCGGCATGTGGATTGCAAGCGCAGTAGTCGGCGGCGCATGGGGACTGCTGGCGCTCGAACAGGTTGAACTGCGCGGATATGCCCGCTCCTTCCAGCAGACCAAACTCTTCGCCTTTATCAAGGACAACCTGCCGGGCATCTACGCGGGATCGCTCTTCTTCCTCATCAACCTGATCATCGCCCGCGCCCTCAACCATCCGACGTACAGCATCAACAGCCTCATCTTCGAAGCGGACGCGGGACCCTGGATGTCCATCCTCGGCTACCCTGAAGGTCACGACGTCAACCGTGCCGTGCATCCGCTGGTGCTGCTGACCCTGCGCCCGCTGACCAGTCTCGTGCGCCTGTTCGTCGCGGACAAATGGTTCTTCGCGCCGATGATCGTCGTCGCCGCCATGAACGGGCTGGCTGTCTTGCTTGCCTGGCTGTTTGCGAAACGCGCCGCGAAAAATGATGCGTACGCATTTGCCTTCGCGCTCATCCTCGGCTCGACCGCCGCGCACCTGCTCTTTGGCTCGCTGACCGAGACCTACGTCTTTGGGATGATCTCGCTCATCCTGTTCGCCGTCCTTGTCCAGGCGGACGAGAAACGGTTCGCAGCGTTGGTCCCTGCCGGGCTGCTCGTCTTCGGCGTGACCGTCACCAACATCGCGCAAAGCATGATCCTCCTGTTCTTCAAGAAAACCTTCAGCTTCTGGCGGCTGGTCTATTACGGCGTGATCGTCCTCACCATCAGCATCGCCCTGACCGCGCTGGTCAGCGTGCTTTATCCGGGCAACCAGACCTTCTTCTTCGTCCCCGCCGACCTTGCCTTCGAGGGACGATTCTCCAAGCCCATCTACGAAGGTCCGATGGAACGCATCGTCGAAAGGGTCGGCGTGGTCGGCAGGACCATCTTCCTCTACGGAGCTGTCGCGCCGACGCCCATGGAAAGCCTCGCCCACAAGAACACCTCCCCCATCACCGAGTTCGAGACCTTCAACTACCGCTCGCATGAAATGGCTTGGTACAACGAAGCCGCCTATGTGCCGCTCGTCCTCTGGCTGGTCTTGCTCACGGGCGCGTTCTTCTACTTCTTCAAAAACCTGCGTTCATCGCCTCACACTCCGCTCATGGTGGGACTGCTCGCGTGTGTCGCGTTCAACTACCTGCTCCACATGAACTACGGCACGGAGCTTTTCCTCTATTCCACCTATTGGACATACCTGCTGGTCTTCTTCGTGGCGCTCGCGTTTTCCGAGCTTGCGGGACGCCGCTGGTTCGAGGTTGTGCTGGCAGCTTTCGCGTTGATGTTGATGCTCAACAACGGCTGGTTCATCCTCGTCATCCTGCGCGGACTCGATCCCTACCTCTCCGCCGTCTGATCCTCCCCAGAAAATGAAAACAACCCTCAGGCTTTTTCTTTCCGTCCTGCTCGCATTGGCCATTTCCTTTGCGTTCACTTCGCTTTTTCTGAACCTGTCCGAGCGCGCGGTCACCGACCAATGGTTGCTGATGGGATTTTCGACCGCCGCACTGGGATACCTGATCTTTTCCGCGTGGGGGAAAATCAAACTTAAGTTGAGCCTGCCGAAAATCGAACCGGACGCCATCAAAGCCGCACTCCGCGAACATGCCCCCGGCATTGTGCTGGCTCTGCTCTTTCTTGCCACCTACACGCATTTTGGATTGCAACTCAACTTTGCGGACAGCGATACGACGGATAACTTTCTCGACGCCGATAACTATCCCTGGATGCTGCGCATCGCCGACCCGAATGGATACCGTCTCGAGATGCGCGGCCCCCACCCCTTTGCGTTTTTCCTCCTGCGTCCCCTTGGCTGGTTGCTGAACCTGTTTACTGGGACAAACCCCTGGCTTTCCGCCGTCCTGCTGAACGCCCTTGTGGGAGCCTCGTGTGTTTTCATGGCGTGGGTCTTCATCAAACGCCAGTCACAGAATTCGATTTACGCCCTGTTGATCGCGGCGTTGTTGGGACTGAGTACGTCGCACTTCTTCTTCGGTGCGGTCATCGAGTCGTACATCTTCTCCGCCGCCGCGCTCATCGGCTTTGCGCTGGCGCTTCAAAAACGTGCGGACTCGCTGTCCGCGCCGGTGACGATGAGCGTCATCACCTTTGGCATCACCCTCACGAACTACGCGCAGAACTTCATCGGCTTCGTCGTGGACCAGCTTCCGAAGCTCACCCGCAAAACGTTTGGCGAATTCTTTGCGAAAGTCTTCCAGTTCACCGCGCTGACTCTCTCGCTGGGGATAGTCATCAGCGTGATCCACGCCGCATGGTACCCATCCAGCCGCCTGTTTTTCCAGTTGTCAGATGCGCAGATCGAAGGCGACTTCTCCCTTTCCATCTTTCAGGAACCGCAGTGGAAACTCACGGGGCGGATCATCCTGCTCATCCGCACGATGCTGCTTTACACGGTGATCGCGCCGCAGCCCTTTGTCTTTGGCAAGGAAGTAGGCGCCTGGCTTCCATATTTCAGCTTCTTCAAGCTCACGCCGCAGATTTATTCCTACAGCGAATATTCCGGAGTTGGGAATATTCTCGTCTTTGCCTGGGCTGCCCTGCTTCTATTGTCGGGGATTTTCTTCCTGTGGAAGCTCATCCGCACCCGCAAGGTTGACCTCTCGCTCGCCTTTGTGCTCAGCCTGCTGTTCAACTTTGTCCTGCACATCAGCTACGGGTTCGAGCCAATCCTGTACTCACCGGACTGGGCGTACGCGCTGATATTCTTCGTCGGGGTTTCGCTCGCGCCGCTGGCGGGGAATCGTTTCTTCCAGGCCGCCCTGCTGCTGTTCCTGATTTTGCTTGCCTGGAATCAGGTTCAGCTTCTCCAGTTCATCCTCGATACGATTGCACCGTTTTATGGCAGGGGCATTTGATGATGCGCTTTTTTAATCGCCGCATGTTCGCGGCGTGGATTCTTTCCATCGTCGCCGCATTTGTTGCGCTGGGATTTCTAAAGAACTTTTACTCCTCCTTCGTCGAAATCCTCCTGTTGACCCTTGCCCTACAATCCCTGGCGGGGATGTTGATCTACCGCCTGCTCGGCAAGACAAAAGGACTGCGTAAATATCAGCCTGCCGACCTCGCCATCGCGCTCGCCCTGTTCATCGCATTGACCGTCTTCGTGCTATACCTGTTTGCGATGGCAAGCCGCTTCCCCAGCTTGTTCAACGCCGGTTACTTTTTACTGTCTGGCGGACAGTTGATCCCGTTTGCGGTGGGCAGCGCTTTGGTCGTACCATGCCTTGCATGGGGACGAAAGTTCGTCAAACAAGGGAGCGTCAAATCCACCCGCGCCTATCTTTCGATGAACAGCCTGGTGACGGGCGTACTGCTCGCGGGATTCTTCTTCCTTGTTTACCTGATGCTCGCATCCATTTTCAACCAGCCCGTCTTCGATGTGGACGACATCTTCTTCGACACGGATTCGCTCCTCTGGCGGCGGCGTTTCACCGGCGAGTTTTACCCTGATTACTATTGGCGTTCCGTCCATCCCTTTGCGCTGTTGATCGTCAGACCGCTGGTTGCGGCTCTTGCCTTCCTCCTCAAAGGTGACCAGCTTGCCGCCGCGTTCGTCCTGACCGCACTGACCGGCGCAGTCTGCGTTTTCCTGGTCTGGTACTTTGTAAAACATACCGTCGGGAATCGGTTATATGCCGTGCTCATCGCCACGATGTTTGGGGCATCCGCTGCACAGCTTGTGTTTGGCTCGTTAATCGAGACGTACATCTTCCTGACCGTGACCGCGTTGATTTTCATGGTCCTGCTGCTCAAGGATGCTCCCCCGGTTGCACTGGTGGTTACGGGACTTGTCACGTTCGGCATCACCATCTCGAACTTCGGGCAGACCGTCATTGCACATCTGCTGGTCAAACGTAATTTCAAGCAATGGGTCGTGTACGGCTTGATCGTCGCGGCGCTGGTAATTCCACTGACCCTGTTGAACAATTTTGTATTCCCCAAGTCACAACCATACTTCTTCGACATTGCATCCTACAACGGCGAGGGACACAACTCCTTCCCGCCGACCCTCCAGCGCGGCATGTATCTGGGACGTGTGATGTTCATGCACAGCATGGTCGCGCCCGATCCCCTGATCCTGAATGAGGAAATCCCATTTCTGAAGGTGTGGATGTTCAGGGCAGCAATCAAAAGGGATCCCATGCGCATCGCGGAGTACAACAGTCCGTTCGGGACGCTGGTCGCTTTCATCTGGCTCTGCCTGACCGCGTTGGGCGGGGTGCTGTTCCTGAAAAATTTGAAACGTCACGACAACCGCTTCCCCTTCGCCTTCACCCTGCTTCTGATCTTCAACTTTGCGCTTCACATGCAATACGGCAAGGATGTCTTCCTCTACGCCACCAACTGGACCTACGCCCTCGTGCTTTTCCTCGCCCTGGCATGGCGCGAACTCGCGGATAAAAAGTGGTTCCAGATCAGCCTACTCGTTTTTGTAGCGTTGCTCCTGGCGAACAACTCCCGACTTGTCTTTACTATGTTGAGTACGTCAGCTTTGCATATCAAGTGATTTGGATCGGGTCATAAGACAACGTCACCTGCGTGGCTGGAATTATCTTGACGAAGATTCCAGGATGGAAAGGAAAATAAACAACCCTCCCCGCGGAGGGTTGTTTATTTTCCTTGACCGTGTTATTTTCGCGCAGAGGACATCACTATGGGACACAAAACAAAACGCCCCTCGGGAATGTTTGGCTTTTCACTCGTCTGGCTTGGACAGATCGTTTCCGTGCTTGCCACCAGCATGAGCACCTTCGCACTGACCATCTGGGTCTTCGAGAAGACCGGCAGCGCCACTGCGCTTGCATTGGTGCAGGTCTTTTTCATCACGCCCTTTTTGATCATCACCCCGTTTGCCGGCGTGATGGTGGACCGCCACAACCGCAAACTGATGATGATGGTCAGCGACTTGGCGGCGGGACTCGCGACGATTTCCATCCTCATCTTGCAGGCTTTTGGTCTCCTTGAAGTCTGGCATTTATACGCCGCCGCCATCTTTCAGGGGCTTGGCAACGCCTTCCAATGGCCCGCGTTTTCCGCGACGATCAGCACCATGCTCCCCAAGGAACAATACGGGCGGGCAAACGGCATGATGTCGCTGGTGCAGACGGGACCGGGAATTATTGCCCCGATGATGGCGGGCGCGCTATTACCGCTCATCGGTCTGACGGGAATCCTCTCGCTGGATGTAGTCACATTCCTTCTGGCGATTCTCGTCCTGCTGTTCGTTCACATCCCGCAGCCGCCGCGTTCCGAGGAAGGCGCGCAGTCACAGGGACATATTTTGCAGGAAGCTGTCTTTGGCTTCCGTTACATTTTTGCCCGACCCAGCCTGCTCGGGTTGCAGCTGGTCTTTTTCTTCGGCAACCTTTGCATGGGCATCGCCTTCACCGCGATCTCGCCGATGGTGCTGCTTCGCACCGGCAATGACAGTGTCAGCCTCGGCGCAGTGTTGTCTGCCGGGGCGGCGGGTGGTGTGGCAGGCGGTGTGATCATGAGTCTTTGGGGTGGATTCAAACGACGGGTACACGGCGTTCTGGCTGGCTGGATCATCTCCAGTTTGTTTTTCTCACTGGCGGGAGTTGGTGCCCGGCTTCCGCTTTGGGTGGTGGCAATGGCACTGACCTCCTTCTTCGGTCCGCTGATTGACGGTTCGAACCAGGCGATCTGGCAGTCGAAGGTCCCGCCCGATTTGCAGGGACGGGTTTTCTCAGCCCGCCTGTTGATTGCCTGGATTACGAATCCCATCTCGCCGCTGATCGCCGGCTTGCTGGGCGATTATGTGCTGGAGCCTGCGATGCGCGTTTCAAGCGGAGTCCTCCCTTCGATCTTTGGCTGGCTAACTCCGCCAGGTCCCGGTGCGGGGATGGGACTGCTGGTCTTCCTCAGTTGCTTTGGTGGGGTCGTCGCTGGCGTGGCGGGTTATCTCAATCCATACACCCGCAATGCCGAGAGCATTCTCCCCGACCATGATATGCTGCCACAAGCAGAAACTGTCTAACCCGATAACTTTCAAACTTTCCAACCTTCCAACTCTTCCCTAGCCGTTCTTCCAGTATCCGTCCACCCGTTTAGGCGATACACTCCGAACGTGCGCTGGCTATACTGGCGCAAAGGAGATAAACCATGACTAAAAATTTATTCGTTGAACTTTCGGATGCAATGGCAGACGCCGCCGAGCGCGCTGGGAAATCCACAGTGCTGGTGGATGCGCGTCGAAAATTCCCCGCCAGCGGAATTGCCTTCGCCAAAGATTTGATTCTGACCGCGGACCATGTCGTCGAACGCGATGAGGACATCAAAGTGATTCTGGCGGACGGGACGGAGGTCACAGCACAACTTGCTGGACGCGACCCCGGAACTGATCTGGCTGTCCTCAAGCTGGGGCAACCCTTAGCATCTCCCGCCGAAGTCTCGAAGACCGCCGCGCGTGTGGGACAATTGGTGCTGGCAATCGGCAGACCATCCACCAGCGGAATCCAATCCAGCTTCGGGGCCGTCAACTCCATCGGCGGACCGGTCCGCACGGGACGCGGCAGCGTGTTGGAGCAGTACATCAAAACCGACGTTGTTTCCTACCCCGGCTTCTCCGGCGGACCATTGGTCAACGGCGACGGCACAATCCTCGGCATCAACACCTCCGGCTTTGGACATGGCGGCGCGCTCACCATCCCTGCCGATGTTGCCTGGAGAATCGCGGAGACCCTCGCCAAACATGGCAAGATCAAACGCGGCTATCTCGGCATCCGCAGTCAGGTGGTGGAACTTCCCGCCGACGCGAAGAAGGCGTTGAAACGTGAGCAGGACAGCGGGCTTCTGCTGGTCGGTCTCGAAGCGGACAGCCCTGCCGGCAAAGGCGGACTGATGGTTGGTGATATCCTTGTGGGCATCGCCGGCGAACCCGTCGCCCATCAGGATGACCTGTTCGTCAACCTCGGCGCGGATACGGTTGGCAAATCCACCCCGATTGATATTCTGCGCGGCGGCAAGTTGGAATCCATCAAAGTGGAAATTGGCGAACGTTAGCTAATGACGTTGCGAGGGCGGTTTTTGCCGCGAATTTGCGCGGACGTGCGCGAATTGCGAAAAAAATCCGCGCAATCTGCGGCAAAGGTTTTGCTGGATTAATTTGGAAAGGGACAAAGGACTTTCAAGAAAATGCTTCGCAACTTTGCTCCTTCGCGGTAAAGTTTTTTAGGAGACTCATCATTGATCCGAGTCACAATCGTCTCGCCCAACCCAACCCTGCGGATCGGTCTGCGTGAAATCCTTAGCAGGCAGTCCGAGGTCAAAGTGGTGGGCGAGGCAGTTGACCTTGCAGACGTAAACGAAAACGAGACCGAGGTTGCAGTACTTGCCTCGGTCTCGTCTGCGCGTTTGCTTGAAAGCAAACCTTCTTTTGCGATTTTATTTTTGACGGATGATATTCAATCCGTCCGCTCGATGCTGAATTCAAGCTCACAGATATGGGGCGTACTCTCGTCCGATGCAACCGAGGATGAACTGGTCGCAGCTATCTGCGCGATGGGGGAAGGGCTTTGGGTCGGCGCACCAGCTTTGGTCGGGGATCTGCTCCGCACTTCGGGACGGCGGGAAGCCGCCAGTGACGATTCTCCCATCGAGCCGTTGACCGCCCGCGAGATGGAAGTCATCCAACTCATGGCTCAGGGACTGGCAAATAAACAGATCGCGCTGAGGCTGGGCATCAGCGAACACACGGTGAAATTTCACCTCTCATCTTTATATGCAAAACTGGGGGTATCGAGCCGCACCGAAGCGGTGAGACGCGGGATCGAACTTGGATTGATTTCGTTGTAACAAAACAAACGCTCCATCGAGGGCTTAGCCCCCAATGGAGCACGTGGGATTTCTATTATCGCTTCTTCCTTCTTCCATGGAACAACACAGGCAGCGTGACGATGGCAACCAGCACGAAGCCCATCAGCACGATCCCATCCGTTGAACCAATTTCGGACAGGTCCTCCCCGCTTTGGGTTGGGGTGGGGACTTGCATGGAAAGCGAAGCCGTGCCCAGGTTTTTGGCTGCCGCTTCCGGTTGACCGAAGTTTGTGGAAACAAGCACAAAGACGAGGGTGAGGAAGATCAATGCGATTCCAAAGGCGGGTGATGTTTTCATGGCTAAATTATTGTATCATGACAGTATGTTTCAGTTGTGGATACAGCAAAAGCATATTACAGATAAATTCTCTCTTATTTGTACATTTTTGGACTTTCGATGTATAATGCGGCAGATTGTTTGCTGGCGGGGCTCAGCGCTTTTTAGTGAATCCAGCCTTAGCCGCCCGTTGCCCGGCGGCTTTGTGCTTACAGGGTACTGCGCCAGGGTCGAATCAAATGCCAGGTTTTTTGTTGTATTTTCGCATTTGAAACGTCGGAAAATTCTGCCACGAGCAGTAAGTCTACTTCAGGAGCATCCATGATCAAAAGACTCTTTGACTGGCTGAGACAGCCACTCGGTCTGATTGCGGTGGAAATTGTTTTGCTGGCGGTGTTTAGTTTTGCCGCATACGGCATTTCTCTCACCCAGCAGGCTCCAGAACAACCCGTTCAATTTCCACACAACCTGCACGTTGGGTTTGGAATCCAATGCCTGTATTGTCACCCCGGCGCGGCAAAGGGACCCGCCGCCGGCATCCCATCGCAGGAGAAGTGTTGGGCGTGCCATAACCAGATTGCCAAGACCGAGACCAGCCTGCTGCTGGCTCCCTTGAAACAGGCTGTCCTGATCGATCAACCTTTGGAATGGGTTCCCGTGGCGCAGGTGCCCGACTTCGTCCAGTTTAACCATCGCGCCCACATTGCGGCGGGACAAAGCTGCGAGAACTGCCACGGCGATATGTCGAAGCAGACGGTTGCTGAGAATCCGCAGGTCTTCAACATGGGCTTTTGTTTGAATTGTCATAAGCAGGTGGCGGGTGAGGACCATGAAAAACTGGTCAAGCTGACCGACTGTGGAACCTGTCATTATTAAACCGGGTGAGAGGAAATCAAAATGACTGATAAATTTTCCCGGCGTGATTTTCTGAAACTGGCTGGGGTGGGTGCGGCGACCACCGCAATCCTCACGGGTTGCGGACCTGCTTCGCGTTACGTCAAACGCGAACCGTACATGGAAATGCCCGAGTACACCTACAACGGTCAGAGCACATATTACGCCACCACATGCCGCGAGTGCGCGGCTGGCTGCGGACTCGTCGTCCGCACCTCGCAGGGACGCGCCATCAAAACCGAGGGTAACGCGAATCATCCGCTCAACCTCGGCAAGACCTGCGCGCGCGGACAGGCTACCCTGCACGGGCTGTACAACCCCGACCGGGTTCAGGGACCTCAAAGCGGTGGAAAATCTGTTGATTGGGATGCCGCCATTCAGGTTGTTGCGGACGCTCTGAAGAACAACCAGCCGAGTGAGATCGCCTTCCTTTTGGGCACAACTTCCGACCATCTTTTCGACCTCGTAGCTGATCTGTCATCCCAAACAGGAATCAACCCGCCAGTTCGTTTTGGTGCGTTGAGCATGTTCGAGTCCCGTGCCACGCTTGCCAAAGCCGCCGAGAATCTTTTCGGTGAGGCAGGCATGCCCTTCTTTGACGTGGGCGGGGCGAAGGCGGTCTTCTCCTTCGGCGCGAACTTCCTCGAGACCTGGCTCTCACCCGTCTCCTACACCCGTGGGTTTGCCGGTCTGCGCGAGGCGTTGACCAAGATGCGCGGAAAGTTCATCCAATTTGAATCACGCATGTCTTCGACGGCGGCAAAAGCTGATGAGTGGATTCCGCTCCGCCCCGGCACCGAGGCGTTGGTCGCGCTTGCCATCGGACGGCTGGCTCTCGAAAAACGCGGCGGACCTTTGCCCCGCGCCTTCGCGGACGTCGACCCGATGGATGCAGCTTCCAAATCTGGTATCGAACTCGAAACCCTCGAACGTTATGCCGGGATGTTCGTTTCGGGTGGTGCGCTGGCAATCCCCGGTGGCGCGGCGTTGGGTCAAACCAGCGGACTGGCGGTTGCCGAAGCCGTGCTGGCTCTGAATGCCGTCGCCGATAACTTTGGCAAAGCGGGTGGGGTGTACTTCTCACCGCTTGCCCCGAACCAGGCAACGTATCAGCGCTCTGCATCTCTCAAGGAAATGCAGGAGTTTACACAGAAACTGGCGGACGGAAAAATCAAGGTCTTGTTCGTGCATGGCGTCAACCCCGTGTTTGAATTGCCTGCCACGCTTGAATTCAAAAAAGCGCTCGACAGCGTGAAACAGGTCATCTCGTTTGCCACCTTCCCCGATGAGACCGCACTTGCAGCCGATTACGTTTTCCCCGACCATCACTCGCTTGAGTCCTGGGGCTATCAGCGCGTGGCCACTGGATCGAACCAGTCCGCGCTTTCGGGGTCACAGCCTGTGGTGTCGCCGTACTACAACACCCGCTCGACGGCAGACGTGCTCATCGCAGCAGCCCAGCTTGCGGGTGGGCAGTTCGCAAGCGCGCTGCCCTTCAAGGACGAAGTCGAATTCATCCAAAGCAAGATCGCGCCGTTGATGAGCGAAGCGGGCGGATTCTTCTCCGCCGCCGACCTTCCCACCTTCGCGGCATACTTCCAGCAATATGGCGGCTGGTGGAAAAAGGGCGACACCCGCACCGTCCCCAACACAGCCGACCTCTTCAACCGCAGCTTGAAAATCGTCGAAGCGGAATTTTCGGGTGAGGGTGAGTTCTTCTTCCTGCCCTTCGTCTCGCCGACCCTTGCCGAAGCGGGCGCGAACAAGCCCTGGCTCCAGGAATTGCCCGACCCGACGACAACGGTCATGTGGAATACGTGGGTCGAGATCAATCCTGAGACAGCGCACGAACTCGGCCTTGAAGATGACGACGTGGTGAAGATCACCAGCGAGGCTGGGGAGTTGGAAGCGCCCGTTTATTTGTATCCAGCCATCCGCCCCGATACGATTGCAATCCCCTTTGGGCAGGGACATACCGCTTATGGTCGCTACGCCGAAGGTCGCGGAGTCAATCCAGCAGACTTGCTCGGTCAGCACTTTAATGAAGCAGGCGATCTCGCATTTGCCGGAATGAAAGTGAACATCAAAAAGACTGGGACGAAAAAGCCGCTTTCGCGCCTCGAAAGTGTGATGGGCGTGTATGGCAAAGGTCTTGGAGAGGAGCATTAATCATGTCGATTGGAATGAAAATCCCCGAAATCAAAATGAGCGCGGAAGAAACCGGCAAGTGGGGCATGGTCATCGACCAGGATATTTGCACGGGCTGTCAGGCTTGTGTTGCCGCGTGCGCGATGGAAAATAATATTACCTTTGTCGGCGAAGAGGATTCAGGCTATGGGCGTTCCATGCACTGGATCCGCATCGAGCGTTTTTGGGAGGGCGCGTATCCCGAAGTGAAAATGACCGCCAACCAGCCGATGCTCTGCCAGCAATGCGGACATGCCACCTGCGAGCCCGTCTGTCCCGCATTTGCGACGGTCCATTCTCAAGCCGAGCAATTGAACTTGCAAGTCTACAACCGTTGTGTGGGCACGCGCTACTGCGGTAACAACTGCCCGTATCAGGTACGCTCCTTTAACTGGCGCGACTATCAACGTCCCGAGCCTCTGCCGAACCAATTCAATCCCGATGTGACCGTGCGCCGCATGGGCGTGATGGAAAAATGCACCTTCTGCATCCAGCGCATCCACAAGGCCCAGGATAAGGCAAAGTCTGAAGGGCGCGAAGTCGTGGACGGTGAATTCACCACCGCCTGCGCCCAAGCCTGCCCCGCCAGCGCCATCACCTTTGGGCGTGTGGATGATCCCGAGTCGCTGGTCTCGCAACTGGCGAAGAAACATGCTCACGGCGTCAAACATCTCGAAGAGCTTGGCAATCTTCCGAACATCACTTATTTGAAGGGAGGGTAACGATGGCTTATAACAAAAAAGCTGAGAAGGCTCATCCCAGGGCTGAGTCCCACGACCATAGCGAGGCACATTTCCGCGAGAAGCATTTGATGCTCGATCCGCTTCCGCGTGGAAAGATGAACGACATGGTGATGGAAGCCATGACCGAACCCCCCACGTGGAAGTTCTGGCTGGTGGCCTTGGTATTGGCTGGGATTGTTGGTTATTTCCTGTTCTACAAGTGGGCGCTCCTGATTATGAAAGGTCAGGGCCTGGCAGGCGTGATGCGCCCGGACTACTGGGGCATCTTCCTCGTCAACACGGTGTTCTGGATCGGCATCAGCCATGCGGGGACGTTCATCTCCGCCATCCTGCGTGTGTTCAAAGCGGAGTTCCGCCGACCCTTCACCCGCGCCGCCGAGTTGATGACCACCTTCGGGCTGGTGCAGGCTGGCTTTAGCGTCTTCATGCACATGGGTCGTGTCTGGCTGGCATACTGGCTGATGCCGTATGCAAATCAGCGCATGTTGTGGCCCAACTTCCACTCGCCGCTTTCGTGGGATTTGCTGGCCATCACCACCTACCTACTGTCCTCGACGATGTATCTCTTCCTCCCGCTCATCCCCGACATGGCGATGGCGCGTGACCGTTCCACCGGCTGGCGCAAGGTCTTCTACAAGACGCTCGCCCTTGGTTTCCGCGGTACAGAAGGGGAGTGGGCTCACCTGCGCAATGCGATGAATATCTTCGCCTTTGCCATTATCCCTGTGATGTTTTCGGTGCATACCATCGTCTCGTGGGACTTTGCCGTTGCTACCCGCCCTGGCTGGAGTTCGACCATCTTTGGTCCATACTTCATCGTTGGCGCGCTGCATTCTGGCATGGGCGCGGCGATTGTTGTGCTGGCAATCGTGCGCGGCACGATGAAGCACATGAAGTACTTCATCCGCGCCGAACACTTCGATGCCATTGGCAAACTGATGCTGATCATCTCGATGGCATGGGCGTATTTCTTCTTCAACGATTACATGGTGCAATGGTATGGCGGCGACAAATGGACGCAGCAATTGCTCCACTTCCATGAAGCTGGTCCGATGGGCTGGATGTGGTTCGCCATGCTGGTCTGTAACGTGGTCATTCCGTGGGCAATTTTGTGGAATACGAAGTGGCGCTCGACCCCGTGGCTGGTCGGCTTCGTCGGCATTGCCATCAACGTTGGCATGTGGTTCGAACGTTACATCATTGTTCCTGTCTCGGTCACCATCAACCGTATGCCCTTTACCTGGCGTTTGTATGAGCCCGGCATTGAAGTCCCCATGGGAATTGGCACGGTGGCGTTGTTCATCCTGCTTTACATGGCGGCGTCGAAACTTGTTCCCCTCATCCCCGTTTGGGAAGTGGAGGAAGGGCAGATGGCGCACGAACTCAAGAAATTTGGACGCGAGACCGTTGTATCGGTCAGCGAGTTGGAATAGGAGACTCTCATGGCTGATAACGTATCCAGCAAAGAGAATTCTGGATCAGTTTCCCTGTTGGCGGTCTTTCCTGACCTCGGACCTGCGGCGGACGCGATTGACAAACTCCGCGACCTGGGGCTTTCGGATGACCAGATGAACGTCATCTCCGGCATTCCCGCCACCGAAGCCATGCTGGGTCGTCCGCGCCAGTGGACGAACGTCCCACGACTGGCGGCTGGCGGCGCGGTGGTTGGATTTCTCGGCGCGGCGTTTCTGGTTTTTGTTTCACCGTATCTGTACCCGGTTCCGATACAGGTCGGCAGGCAAGCCTTTGTACCGGGTCCTCCCACGGTTGTCATCTTGTTCGAGTTGACCATGCTCGGATTGTTGCTTTCGACCTTCCTCGGCGTCTTCCTCGACAGTTATTTCCCCAACTACCGCCCGATGGAATATGTGAAGGAAATCAGCGACGGAAAGATCGCCGTCTTCTTCATCTGCCCCGGCGAGAATTGCGACAAATTCACCAAAGCCATGGCCGCCCTCGGCGCGGAAAAGGTCGAGGCGGCGGAGGTCTATCACCTATGAGATTGTTCAAACAGCTTCTTGGAGTTTTTGCCGCTGTCATGTTGATCATCACCGTGCTCGCGGTCTTTGCCTTTGACGTGGTCAAGATCGACTGGATCGTGTTCATGGAAATTCAGGATTCCTTCGGCACGCAGGAAAAGCCGCTGGCTGTGCCTGCCCAGTCCGTTCCAGTCGAAGGCGCGGCGTACATTCCAGGCGTCGAGCCGACCAACCCCGTCACGGCGGACGAAGTCTCCGTTTCGCGCGGGGCGCAATTATTCAGTATCAACTGTTCACAATGCCACGGGATCGACGGAACGGGCAGCGGAACGATTGCTGCATTCCTAGTCAAGAAGAAACCCGCCGACCTGACGGGCGAAGCCGCCCAGGGATTGAGCGATGGACAAATCTTCATGACCATCACTGACGGCGTTTTCAACGCCGAGAACTCGCTCTTCCCCGATGTGGAGTTTTCGGGTCAATGCCCGCCGCTGAATGAGAACCTCTCCGTCCGCGAACGCTGGGATGTGGTGAATTACGTCCGCACGCTTGGGACGGCGCAGCCGTAAGGAAGGCAATTTATGAACGACGACGTACGCAAATATATTTATGGCGCGATCACGGTGTTCCTCGTGGGCGTGATGTCGTGGATCAGCATTATCTACGTTTCAGCCTGCGGCGTGACGCTCACCTGTCAGCGGGGTGCACCTCGCGTAGACCGCACTCCCATCCCGACCTTGATCCCCGCCACTCTGCCCGCTTCGGATGTCTCGTGGGATGCGGAAGTCTCCGAACCTGCCCCGCTGACGAACTCCGATACCTGCCGCGTCCCCGCCGTGAATTTCATTGGCGCGTGGGCGGCGTCGCAGACTCCCAAATCCACCGAAGCCGATCCTTTCTATTTTGTGGACGAGGACGGCAAAAACTGCGAAGCGACCTTCCCCGACGTGCAGGCGCTTCTCAACCAGCCCAACCTGCGGGGAGCGGATTCCCTCGCCTGTACCTCCTGTCACTCTGGAGACTTGACCGTCGCTCCCGCCCAACTGGATTTGAGCGCTTTCGCGGGAATCATGACCGGTTCCCGCCGCGAGGGGAATAAACCCAAAGGCGCCGACATCCTCGGTGATGGCGAATGGAAGGCATCCCTGCTGTACGACTTCCTGACCAACGCCAGAGCGGACGTCCCCGGACACGAGCAGGCGCTCAGCGCCAGCTTTATGATCTCTGTTGGCAGGTCGTTTGCGGGTCCACTGCCGACACCGACGCCATAGGGAATTTTTTAGTAACAAAGAGACCTGTTCGCAAGAGCAGGTCTCTTTTATATTTGCTTGTGTCGCCCACAACCTGGATCATTTGAATTTGACGGACAGTAGGGGCGGGGTCGCCCCGCCCCTACTTGCAGGGTGTAATTTCAGCTACAACGTTGGCAGAACCTTCCCCCGCCACGTTGAAGGCAACTACTGTGTAAGTATAGTTTCCTCCACCCCCGAGGATGGCATCGAGAACGGAATCTGTGTTGGCTGGCAGTTGTACAAGCATCCTGCTGTTGCGGTAAATTCGAAAACCATCTTCGTTATTGGCGGCATCCACCCAGGACAGGCGGACTTTTGCGAAACCATCTTCGCAGTTGGACTTATAAGTTAATTGAAGGGGATGCGCGGGTGGCGAGTACGTCCCTTTATCCACTTTGACGAATACGTTTAATTTCAAGAGGGGAGTCCCGTTCCTGCTCTGCAACTGCCATATGCCCTGATGTCCTCCCGTCTTTGGCGGAGCAGCCATGGTGATGTGGACAGTAATGCTTTCACCGGGCGGGACGGTTTTTCCCTCCGCGATGACGGGATACTTTTCCAGTTGAGACATTCGGTACCCGGACTCGAACGCGATGGCATAGGAACTGTCCCATGTGCAGGTGCCGCTGTTTTTCAGCGTAAACGTCATGGTGAAATACCCGTTGGGTGGAACAGGTTTGTTGCTTTTCAAATCTACAAAATTATACGGGACGTCATCGCGCAGCCACTCCGCACTTTCCGCGGCATCCACGCAGGCGATTGGTGTCCCCACAGTGGGCGTGAACTGCACTACGAGAGTTCCCTCCGTGACGGCAGGCACGGCAGTGGATGTCACCACCTGCACGGTTGGAAGTGGTGTGAGCGTTGGAATAATCAACGGGGTTGGCTGTGGGCTGCAAGCGGAAAGAATCAAAAAGACCAGTCCGATGAATTGGAATTTTTTCATTTGATTTTTCATATTGTGCGTAGATTATATCCCCACAAGAAACACTCATCCAGCAGGGGTAAGTTGCCCTCTGCCCGCTTTGCAGGTTCCCAGCCAACAGCGACGCCGTAATTCTGGATATCAGAAGTAAGCTTCTGGTATTTGGACTGCGAGCTGCCCGACTCCAAAAAAGAGACCCGCTCACGTGAGCAGGCCTCTTTTTGATTTATTCGTTTTTTACTTTTCCGTTCACGGGTTCTTCTTGAACCGCACCAGCACCAGGTTCTTTGAGCAGTCGCTGAAGGTGTCAATGTAGATGTTGCTCGAGAGCGGCACGCCTGCCTGGTCGAGCAGCTGCAGGTACAACTCTCCCTTCGAGGAGATCGGCGTCGTCCCCAGGAAGAATTCATAGCCCGATTTCCCATACGCGGGCGCAATGCTGCTGACTGTCAACTCGGTCTTCGACTTGCCGTCATATCTCCCCGTGAGACGGATCGTCATCCGAAGCATGTCTGCGTTGCTCGCATCCACAACCGTGCCGCCGATTCCCTGCCAGTTGCATCCCAAATCCTCGTGGATGATCGTGCTGGCAATGTAGGTGATGGTCGCCGAGAACGGCGCCTTTGGCGTGGCTGTGGCGGTCGGGGTGATGCTCGGCGTGATCAGTGAAAAGGGAGTAAAAGTAGGTTCAACCGTATAGGTTGGGACAAGTGTGGGAGTCGACGAAGGCTCCACCGTCGGCGTGACCGTCCACGTTGGTTCAAGCTGGATGGGGGCGATGGTCGGCGTGGGGATGATGCTGAGGGCGGCGGGATTGGGCTTGAGGGGATTGAAGGTCGCCTGGGGGTAGAGGAAGATCGCAACGTAAAACGCACCCACGCAAAGCGTGAGGATCAACATCAGGATGCTGAGCATGTCCCAAATCTCGAGCCTGGTTCCCTCGTTCGGCGTCGGTGCCATGTTGTAACTGTAGTTGTCTTTGCTCATCGTGTCACTCCAAACAATGATTTCCCGTCACGTCGAATTTTATGGGGCAAGGATGATCTCGCCTTGTGCGCGCTGTTCCGCGACCCAGTCCCTGAGCGCCTGCTCCTGCACGGTCAGCAGGGCATCGGGTGAAAGCGGATGCTCACCGCGTTCGACGGCTTTGAAAATGTGAAAGCCCGCTTCGGTGGCGATGATCTGGCTGTACTGACCAGCCTGCAAGGCGAACACCGCCTCCTCGGCTTTGGAGTCCAGCAGGTAGCCGCGCGGCACCCATCCCAGCTCTCCAAACGTGATCGTATCGTACAAAGCCGCCAATTCCTCGAAGTTTGCGCCACCTTGCAATTGTTCCAGCGCGGCGCGCGCATCAGCCTCATTATAGGTCAAAATCTGGCGCAGGTGAATTTGTTCCACGCTGGTCGGCGCATCCGCAACGATTTTGTCACGCATCCACGCTGCCTCGGCGGAACGTTTCAATGCGATTTGGAAGGAGGAAGCGTCGTACCCGTGAGCCGATTGCCACGCGGACAATGCCTCCGCCCCGCCGACGGATTCAGCCAGCGAATCGCTTCTCGACTTTAGGTCGGATTCTGTCAACGTGAAATTTGCCTCCCTCGCAGCTTGTGACAATAACACCTGCGCGATCATATCCTCCAGCACGGCCTTGTTCGCATCCTCCTCCGAAACCGCAAGCCCAAGCGAAGTCTGCGCCAGCTTGTAGCGCGCCAGTTCCGCCTGGAACTCCGCCAGGGTGATGTACTCGCCGTTGACCTTCGCCACCGAAGGCGGCGGAGTGGCGGTGGGTGGTACAGGTGTGGATGTGGGGGGGGCGGGAGTGGGCGTGCTGGTTGGCGCAAAAGCGGAGCAGGCACTTAATCCCAACACAAAGATCAGGAAAGATATGAAAACGGGATGTGGTTTTCTACGCATTGGCGGAATTATACGTTAAAAACGTAGGGACACAGCAGCGCTGTGTCCCTACAGATTTGTTTATGGATGGATTTAGTAATCCATGCCGCCCATGCCGCCGGGAGGCATGGCAGGAGCGTTTTCCTTCGCGGGCACATCGGTGATCAACACGTCAGTGGTGAGGATCATCGCAGCGATGGAGGCGGCATTTTCGAGCGCGCCGCGCACGACCTTGACCGGGTCGATGACGCCGGCTTTGATCATGTCGGTGTATTCGCCGGTGAGGACATTGAAGCCGATGTTGATGTTCTTCTTCTCGGCGGCGGTGCGGCGGACGGTGTCGATGATGACGGAGCCATCCTGACCAGCGTTTGCAGCCAGTTTGCGGATCGGGGCTTCGAGCGCCTTCTTGACGATGTTGATGCCGACCTTGATCTCTTCGTTCTCGTCTTCGGCGTGAGCCTTGGCGAGTTTGTCCAGTTTGCCGGCGGCATTGATCAGGGAGATTTCACCGCCGGGGACGATACCTTCTTCAACCGCTGCGCGGGCGGCGGAGAGGGCGTCTTCGACGCGATGCTTCTTTTCCTTCATTTCGGTTTCGGTTGCAGCGCCCACGCGGATGATGGCAACACCGCCGCTGAGCTTGGCAAGGCGTTCCTGGAGTTTTTCCTTGTCGTAGTCGCTGGTGCTCTTGTCGATCTCGATGCGGATTTCCTTGATGCGACCTTCGATGTCGCCCTTCTTGCCTTTGCCGCCGACGATGGTGGTGTTTTCCTTGTCGGAGACGACCTTCTCGGCGCGACCCAGATCCTGGACGGTGGTGGTTTCGAGTTTGCGTCCGGTCTCTTCGGAGATGACCTGTCCGCCGGTGAGGACGGCGATATCCTGAAGCATGGCCTTGCGGCGATCACCAAAACCAGGGGCTTTGATGGCCAGCACGTTCAACATGCCGCGCAGTTTGTTCAGCACGAGGGTGGCGAGGGCTTCACCGTCGATGTCTTCGGCGATGATGACCAGTTCACGCTTGCCAACCTGGACGAGTTTTTCGAGCAGGGGAACGATGTCCTGGGCGGCGGAGATCTTCTTGTCGTAGATCAGGACGTAGGCGTCACTGATCTGGGCTTCCATCTGTTCGGCATTAGTGATGAAGTAGGGTGAAATGTAGCCGCGGTCGAACTGCATGCCTTCGACGAATTCGGTCTCGAACTGCATGGACTTGGATTCTTCGACGGTGATGACGCCGTCTTTGCCGACCTTGTCCATCACATCGGCGATCAACTGACCGACTTCCTCGTCCGCGGCAGAGTTGGTGGCGACGGAGGCAATCTCTTCCTTGGTGTCGATCTTGGTGGAATTCTTCTTGAGTTCGGCAACGATGGTCTCGGTGGCGAGCTCGATGCCGCGCTTGAGGAGCATCGGGTTGTAACCAGCTTCAAGCGCCTTCAAACCTTCGTTGACGATGGCGTGAGCCAGAACGGTGGAGGTGGTGGTGCCGTCACCGGCGATGTCATTGGTCTTCTGGGCGGCTTCCTTGAGGAGCTGGGCGCCCATGTTCTCGAACGGGTCTTCGAGTTCGATTTCCTTGGCGACGGAAACGCCGTCATGGGTGATGGTGGGGGAGCCGAACTTGCGGTCAACCGCCACATTGCGTCCCTTGGGTCCGAGGGTTGCGGAAACAGCGTTCGCAACCACGTTCATGCCGTTCTTAAGCTTGCGGCGGGCTTCTTCTGAGAATACAAGTTGTTTAGCAGCCATTTTTCAACACTTCCTTATTTTAGAATTTAGTGATTAACCAACGATGCCGAGGAGGTCGCTCTCGCGCATGATGAGGTATTTCTTGCCGTCCATCTTGATCTCGGTGCCGGAGTACTTGGCGAACAGCACAACATCGCCAACCTTTACGTCCATTGCGACACGCTCGCCCTTATCATTGCGGTCACCTGGACCGGCTGCCAAAACCTTGCCCTGCTGGGGTTTTTCTTTCGCGGTTTCGGGGAGGACGATGCCACCAGCGGTGACTTCTTCCTGCTCGATGGTTTCGATGAGCACGCGCGCGCCCAAGGGTTTGAATGATATCTTTGCCATTGCTTTTCTCCTGGTGATTGGGTTTTCAATAATTCAAGAATTTAGCACTCTATAAAACCGAGTGCTAAAACCAATCTTACACATTTAAACAGGCAAAGTCAAGGAGGTTATAAAAATTCTTACGAAACTCTGATATGGAAACAGTTCAGCATTCCCCCAATGGATGGCGTTTACGGCTGGGCGGTTGGTGTCCCTTCGGATGGCATGGTGGGTTCAGTTGTGGGTGTTGACTCTGTTTCGGGGGCAAAAGAGCAGATGGTTCGCACCACCACCATGTCGGCGGCGATGTTTGGGTCGCTGACGAATTCGGAGGCTTCGATCTCGTTCGCAACATCCAGCGCTTCGGGACAGTAGCTTTTCTTTGGCGTGCTCAACGCCGCAAGTTCGGATGCGTAAATGTCGTAATAATAGATAGTACTGGCGGAGAGCGGGAGTCCTTTCACTTCGGCGGGGACATCATTCAGCCCACAATCGCCGCGTGCCGGGCAGGACTCCTCCGCGGTGCATCCGCGCACGGCGCATCCCAACGCGAGGATGCCCGTCTCGTAGTTGCGGTTTTTGTGATACAGCACCCCCAGCTCGCCGTACAGGACGGCGTTGTCAGGCTCGAATTCGATTGTCTTTTGCACGTTGCGGATGGCGATGAAAAATTGTCCCATTTGCGAATAGGTTCGAGCGATGGAAAGATACGGGGCAGGGTCCTGGATTCCCAACTGCTCGTTGATTTGCGCGGCTTGGGCGAAGTATTCCAGCGATTTTTCGTAAAGCTCAGTCTGAACGATTTCGTTGGGACTGTCGAATGCGAGGCGACGGTAGTTTGCACCCACGCGGCGGTGCAGGAAGGTCAGGTTGGGAGCGATGGCAATGGCGCGGTCATAGGCCTCGATGGCAAGTGTGTATTCTCCCAGCGACTCCAACACGTAGGCATGGACGCGATGCACGTCCATCAGCGAGGAGTCGCGGTCGAGCGCCTGCTGGATGGTCTGCTCAGCCTGCGTCCATTTTTGCTGATCCACGAGAATTTCCGCGTAGAAAGCCAGGGCAAGAGTGTTCGTGTTATCCAGTTGCAGGGAGCGCACGGCTTCGTTTTCGGCTTTGGTGAGCAGCCTTTGGACTTCGCGCTGATCGATCAGGGTGGGGTTGGCGTTCCAGTCCAGGGCAAAGGCGTAAACGGCGCGGGTGGAACTGTTGTCGGGGGCGAGGGCAATTGCCTGCTCCGCCGAAGCGAGTCCCTCCTCCAGTCGCGTTTTGATATCTTCATCCTTCACCAGCATCGCGGAGGAATAGATTTGAATACGGGCGAGGTCTGCCAGTAATTTGGCGTTGTTGGGATCGACCTCGGCGGCTTCGCGGTAGGCTGTGATGGAATCTTCGAGTTTGCCCGCCGTAAATTGGGCGTCGCCTTCGAGGGCATAGGATTCCGCAAAGCGCGTGGGCGTGGGAGGAGCCTGGAAGAGCGGTTTGATGTCGCCGCTGTTAACGGAACGGATGATCCATGCCCCACCCAGGATCAAAACGACCCAAAGGAACATGCGGTAGATGTTGGGCTGGTCGCGGCGGCGAAACAACTCTCGTTTGGGATGGACGTTCATGGCGTGGCGGGGGGCTCTGTCGCGGTGGGAATCTCCGTCGGAGCGGAATCAGCTTCCAGCGGAGTCTCGGTCGGCTGCGGCGGAGAGTCAAGGTTCTGCTGACAGCGGGCGATGATCGCGTTCGCATTTTCCACGGCGAGTTCATCGGCTGGGATACGCTCAAGAATGGAGCGGGCAACCGTCAGCGCCTTGCCGCATTCGTTCAGGCGGGAGAGGGCAAGCCCGTAGGTGAAGTAATATTCCGCCGTCCGTGTGTCGTTGGGGATCAGGTTGATGGGTTCGAGTCGAACGCCGTCCTCCGTCACTCCGCCGTCGACGACGTAGCCAAGCTCCGTGATGGCTTCCGTCCAATAGGCGTTGCGATAATACATCACGCCGAGGTTGCCGCGCAGGCTGGTGTCGGCAGGGTTATTATCCTTCGCAGACTCGGCGTACTGCATGGCTTTGGCATATTCGCCGATGGTGGCGTAGGTGCGCGAGATGAACAGGTCTGGCGTGGGGTCTTCGGGGTTGAGCGCGTTGGCGCGGGTGAAGGCAAGGACAGCTTTATCGTAACTGCCGAGGATGCGATGGTTGCGTCCCAGGGCAAGGTGCAGGTCGGCAATGTTGGGGTTGACTGCAATCGCGGCTTCGTATTCGCGGATGGCTTCCTCATAATTGCCCGTCGCTTCATAGACGTATCCGCGGGCGCGGTGAGTTTCGAGGGCGTCAGGGGCAAGCGCGATGGCGACCTTCGATTCTTCGATGGCTTTTTCTATTGCATTGATGATTCCCGTTCCACTGTAATAGGCATCCACCAGAATTTCGGAATAATACGCATGGGCAAGTGCGTTGTTGGGATCGAGTTCCAGCGCGCGCTTGATGCTGGCTTCGGCTTCGAGGGTCTCGCCCTGAAAGTCCAGCGCCCAGGCGCGGACGGCGTGCGCGTTAGAATTGTTGTTGTTGAGCAGGATCGCGGATTCGGCGCTGGTCTGGGCATCCTTGTATTGTCCCGCGAAGACCTGGGTGCGGGCAAGCGCCACGTAGACAGCCGGGTCTTCAGGCGACGAGGCAATCGCCTGCTTGTAGGCTTCGATGGCGGGGAGAAGTTTCCCCTCCGCAAAGTAGCCCTCGGCTTCGGTGACGAAGGATTCGGGCGAGCGGGTGATGGTGGGAGTGGGGACGCCAAATTGCGGCTGGGTGGGAATAACGTAGCCAGTGACATAGGTTGTCGCCGCTATCAACAGCGATAATAGGGCGATGCGGAACAGGTTGGGACGTTTCCGCCGCCGGTTCATGCTCCATTTGCTTCCTTTGAGATACATGCAATCATATTACCATCCATCGCAAAACACAGTCAAGCGAGGGTTTCAGGCTCTTATGCGGTTTTAATTCCCCATTGCCTCGCCGATTCGCTGATTCGCCAAATCGAATTTTGATGTATCATCGGCTTGTCTTTCCCAAATCTGGTAATTCAGGAAAATACTGGAGCTTACTTTTATGAAGCAAAAATATGTTTTTATCATCCTGGGCGCAGTCGGGCTGGTCTTTGGGGTATTCTGTCTTGTCGGGATTGGGCTGGCTGTCAGGACAGCGCGCGGCTTGTTGTCAACTCCGGAAGCGGTGCCAATGGTGCTTGAGGTGACCTCTTGCGACGAGGATATCAGCGACCTGTGTGTTGTCAATTTTGGCGCAAACAACCTGAACCGCATGGTGATCAATTTCCTGCTGCCGGACGAGGAATATGCCGCCTTCTACGTCAAGGCAAAATACAGGGATACGGTCAGTGTGTACGTCTGCGAGGCGAATGAATCTAACCCGATGATTGTCCGCTGCACGGGAGTCCGCACTCCGCTTGGGGAAATGATCGACATCGAAATCTACACCACCGACGAGGACAGTTTGATCGCCCGCGGAACGTTTTTGGTTTCCGCGATAGCCATTCCCACGCCCATCAGCCTGCCGACGGAAGTCTCCACCCCCCCTGAGATACCTCCTGCCACTGAGGCTCCTGTTGCCACCGTACCTCCTGAAGAAGTTCCCACTGAACCACCCTTCGGTAATGAAGAGCTGCCACATCCACCTGCCGCGCCTTTCATTACCGAAGAGTACATACCATATCCAGAGGATGAGCCGACACCGGAGTTTACACCCTGAGATAATGAGCGCAACTTTCATCACCGGAGGCTTTGGCTTCCTCGGACAATACATCGTGCAGGCAGTCCACGAGCATGATCCGCAGGGCAAACTGCGGGTGTTGACCCGTACCCAGCGCAAGACTTTTCTCGACCTGCAAAAGCTGGATCGTGTCAAATGGGTACGCGGCGAGTTGACCCAGCCTGAATCTTTTGCCGAACATCTCGAAGGCGTGGATACCGTGATCCACAATGCGGCGATGGTGTCCTTCGTCAAGGCGGACGCGCAAAAGGTTTTCGATGCCAACGTGATCGGCACGCGCAACCTTGCCGAGGCGGCGCGCAAGGCGGGATGTAAAAACTTCATCTTCATCAGTTCCATCTCGGCGGTGGAATTCCGCCCGCCGCAGTTGACGAATGAAACGTTCATCCCCGACCTCGAATACAAAAAGAAATACGACATTTACGGCTATACCAAACGCCTGAGCGAAATCGAACTGGGCGGGATGAAGGACGACATGCGCGTCATCATGCTCAACCCAAGTGTGATTCTTGGTCCCGGCTCGGAGCGGGTGCAAGCCGCCATCGACGCGATTCGCAAGTTTCCCATCCTGCCGATGATGGATTACGTCAACGCTTTTGTGGATGTGCGTGACGTTGCCCGCGCCGTAACCCTCGCCCTCACCAAGGGTCGCAGTGGGGAGCGGTACATTGTTTCGGCTCACAACGCCGGCATGATCGAATTCACCCGCGCCATGGTCGATACGCTTGGAAGGAATACCCGAGTCCTGCCGCTTTCTCCGGCGGGGCTGAAACTCGCCGACGGGTTGGTCGCCCTGCTCGATGTTTTGAATCTCAACCCCGGCTTCCGCCGTCCCTCGCAGATGAACATCGATAAACCCTGCTCACACGAAAAGATCAAAACCGAGATGGGCTGGGAGCCGATGTTTACTTTGGATGAGTCGATTCGGGACTCGGTTGAGGCAGTAATCAGTGATCGGTAATCAGTGAACAATGGGCATGGATTTACGCGGTAAACATATTCTCGTCACCGGCGCGGCGCGCGGACTCGGGCGCGAGCTTGCCGCAATTCTTGAAAAGGAAGGTTGTCCCCTAATTCTCGTTGACCGCGAACCCATTTCACAGGGAAACGCGAAAACGTACGCCTGCGATCTGAGCGACCTTTCCCAACGAAAAAAGTTGATCGAAGAATTGCGAATGGAAAAAGTGGATGTCCTCGTCAACTGTGCAGGGATTGGAAGCCATTCGCAACTGGACCAGCTCACGGTAGAGGAGATCGAGCGCGTGATGCAGGTCAACGCCCTCGCGCCCTTGGAGTTGATCGCCGGGCTGTCCCCGCTGGAGTTGGTCGTCAACATCGGGTCGGTGGCGGGCGAGATGAGCCTGCCTTCGATGAGCCTGTACGGGGCAAGCAAATCCTCTGTCCATGCCTTCACCCGCTCCATTCAACTCGAAGGTGTGCGGACGCTGCTCGTCATCCTCGGTCCCCTGCGCGGCACAGACTTTGCCCAGTCCATCGCGCATCCGCGCACGGGACAACCGAACTGGTACCGTCAACTTGATTTGCCCGTCGAAACGGCAGCCAGCTTGATCGTCCAGGCGATGCAGGGGGGACGAAATCAACTGGTCGCGCCGTGGTGGTATCGAGTTGTGTTTGTCCTGGCGCGTTGGTTATCCCCATTTATTGGAAAGTTTGCAAAGCTGAAGCCTTATTTCAAAACGGGGGGAAAACGTCTATAATCTGGGCATCGCTATCCTGAACCAAGGCAAGAGACCGGGATGAAAATGGCAAGGAAAAAGATCAAAACCCCATCACCAATATTTGCGCCCGTAATCGATGCGTCCGACCTAGATGCCAGGACGGTCTTTATGCTTGGGCTGCCCGGGCATAGAACCGCCATGGGGAGGTCGGGACTGGGATATCTGGCGACGCAAGCCGAAATGGCATACATGCAGGGCATGATGATTCGCTGGCTGTTTACGGGCAAATTCCGAACGCGCAACCCGATTTATCTGTTTGTCATGTTTATGCTTGGACTGCTGATCGGGATCATCCCAGTCGGCGCGGCGTTTTTCGAGATGGTCTTCTATTCCAATTTCGAGATGGTGCTCGTGCCTTTCCTTGGGTTCCCGTACATCGCCGTCGGTTGTGCGTTGTTCGTGAATTCGATTCTCAGCCTGTTGAATTGGGATGATGATACCATTACGGGCGATTGAAGCCTGACCTGTTTTAATAAAAACATGTTTATGAATAGAAGGTGAACTGCCGATGAGTTGAATCCCTTAATTCGATCATATCCGGAAGCTGCTGGTTGAATAATTGCCAATCCTTCCTCTTTTCCCCTCCCCCATTTTGGAGACATCATGACCAGAAAAAATTTCATTGCCCTTTTTACAATCGCCCTGTTGATTCGATGTGCGCTCTTCGTTTTCATTTCCAGCCAGCCGATAAGGTTTTATAGTAATTCCGACACATACAACTACGAACAGATTGCCTTGAATTTGCTCAAGTACGGGGTGTTTTCAGGCGATGCCCAGCCGCCGCTCACGCCCAATTTGTATCGGACGCCGGTCTATCCCCTTTTCCTTGCCGGAATATATGCCGTCACGCATAATTCCGCCCATGTGGTGATCCTGCTTCACATTTTGATTGGCGGCTTTGCGTCGGCTGCAATGCTCTGGCTGACAGATTCACTGAAACTCTCTCCCCGCATCGGTTGGATTGCCGGACTTGTCGTAGCGCTTGACCCACTAGTCACCCTGACGACATACCAGATGATCACGGAAACCTTATTTCTTGGTCTCCTGATCCCTGCAATTGCCATGTTCGCTTTGTACTTTAAATCCAGAAACTCATACTGGCTGGCAGGTTCGGCGATTCTGCTCGCGCTTGTCTCGCTGACACGCCCGATCAGCCAATATCTGCCCATCGCGTTGATACCGTTGTTCTTCATTGTGGCGACTGAAACCACTCGATCCCGGGTTGTGAAGAATCTTTTGTTGTTCCTCGTGATCAACCTCGTAATTACATCTTCCTGGGCGTATCGGAATTATACCGAGGCGGGTATTTGGACACTTTCCGCCATTTCCAACAAGAATCTTATCTACTATCGCGCGCGAGCCATCCTTGCAGAGGGGAAAAATATCAGCGAGGACGAAGCCTATCAGGAATTGAGCCAATATATACAAACAGAAACACAGTCACGGAACCTCACCGCCGCCCAGCAAATCGAACTGATGGACGCCAGAGCGATGGAGGTGTTTCGCCAGTATCCTGTGGCTACCCTCAAAGTCCATTTAAAGGGGCTGGCGATAGTGACTGTAAACCCGGGCATCAATCTGTTCTGTATCATGCTGGATGATCAGTCCCTTCAACTCGATGATGAAGACAATGTCGTGGGCTGCACGTCCCAGGGTGGTGGTTTCATCGCGGAGACCAGGGATAAACTAGGGCAAATGAATTGGTTTGGGCAGTTGGTTTCGCTTTTTGAAATCGTTCTCATGGCTGGTCTGTATCTTGGCTCTGCGATTGGCGCCTGGAAACTATTTAGGGAGAAGCAATGGTATTTGTTGTTCCTGCTTATGATGTTGATAGCCTATTTCCTGCTCCTCTCCGCCGGGGGGGAGAGCGTTTCCAGGTTCCGTATTCCCATTATCCCATTTCTTGCGATCCTGGCAGGAATCGGATTTTCAAAGTCCTATTTGCTGGAAGAAGAAGCGCCAGTGGTTCAAGGTTCAGAGGGACCTTCCGCCCAAAAAAATTCTTGACTCACCCTCATCTCCCGCATATAATCTCCGCCATTCAGAAGTAGTAGGCGGCTGAACTGTTGATAGAGAAGGAAGTCGGTGGTCGAGTTTATCGAGACCCAGGCTGGAAACTTCCACAACAAAAAGTTGCCGAAGTCGTCTGAATTCACTGACGAAGAAAAGCCTCTGGCTGAGTAGACCGTTCACGGGATTGCCCGTTACAGCATGGACCGGTGATGGCCGGTCACAGAGTGCGCTGATGGGGAATCAGCGAATTGAGGTGGTACCGCGACACGCCTGTCGTCCTCATGTTGGACGAGGCGTGTTTTGTTTTTGAAGAATGCTGGAGACAAAATGGAATCAATGACATTTCGTGAGTTCTCTGATCAAATGATGCGTTTCTACACAAATGGCAAATACGCCAATGCCCTTCAGTTTGTGGAGCAGAATGCCGGCTGTTTCCCGGAACAGTCAGTGCTTACAACCTTTTGGAAGATGTGCCTGTTGAGTCTTTGCAATCGCCCGGACGATGTCATGTCTGTTTTTCGGCAAGGGCTGGATCAAGGGCTCTGGTGGGGAACCACGCAATTCCAGGATAGCGACCTGAATGCCGTCCGTGAGTTGCCGGAATTCAAACACCTGATGGAACTATCACAGGAGAAGTATGAAAAGGCGCGGGCGCATATTCAACGGGACCATGCCCTTCTTTTGCCTGAGCCACCGGTGTCCGGAAGGTATCCATTGATCATTACCTTGCATGGGCATAGTGGAAACAAGAGCTCGAATCTCAAAGATTGGGATGCCGCCCGTGTGAGAGGCTGGCTCGTGCTTTGTGTCCAATCCACCCAGCCGCTTTTTTCGGGTGCTTATAGCTGGGATGACCCCGTTGTAGGGCTGGCGGATTTACACTTTTATTACGAGCAGGTTTCGCAGCAATACCCGATCGATCCACAGCGCGTGGTCATTGCCGGGTTCTCACAGGGAAGCGGCATGGCAATCTATGCAGCCATCAAGGGGAACCTCCCGGTGCGCGGCTTCATTGGGATTGGTACCTGGTGGCCGGATACCAGCATATTTGCTGATAAGCGAAAAGATTTGCGCGGTTATTTTGTCATTGGTGAAAAAGACCATGCCCTTGGCCAGACTCGCGCGATTCAGGATACATTAAGAAGGAGCGATGTCCAGATCGCCGAGGAACTTCATCCAGACCTTGGACACGCGTTTCCTGCTGACTTTGCACAATCATTTGATAAAGCTATCGACTTTATCTTCAAGGAGCCAGAATGACCAAACAGGAATTACCCAAAGCGTACGATTTCAAATCCACCGAATCCCATATTTATGAAAAATGGGAGAAGGGCGGATACTTCAAGCCGCACAACGACCCGAACAAGCCCGACTTCGACCCGACAGTCAAGCCGTTCGTCATTTCCATCCCTCCGCCGAACGTGACCGGTGAACTGCACCTCGGTCATGCCATGTTTGTCAGCGTGGAGGATTTGATGATCCGCTATCACCGCATGAAAGGCTTTTCGACCCTTTGGGTTCCCGGCTCGGATCACGCGGGCATTGCCACACAATTAATGGTGGAGCGCGACCTGCTCAAGACCGAGGAAATCACCCGCGAGGAATTGGGACGCGAGAAATTCATCGAGCGCACCTGGGAATGGAAGCGCAAATACGGCGGCATGATCGCCAACCAGATTCGACGCCTCGGTGCATCCTGCGATTGGGACCGCGAACGCTTTACGCTTGACGAAGGCTTAAGCCGCGCCGTGCGTGAGGCATTTGTCCGCCTGTACGAAAAGGGACTCATCTATCGCGGACCCCGACTCATTAACTGTTCGCCGGGACTCAAGACCGCCGTCTCTGACCTCGAAGTGGAATACACCGAGGAACAGGCGACGCTGTATTACTTCAAATATATGATCGCGGGTTCGGATGAATTCATCCCTGTCGCTACCATCCGCCCCGAAACCATTTTGGGCGATACTGCCGTGGCGGTTCATCCCGACGATGAGCGCTACAAGAAGTTCATCGGACGCAAAGCCGTGGTGCCGATTCTTGGGCGCGAGATTCCTGTCATCGCCGACGATTATGTCAGCATGGAGTTTGGCACAGGTGCGCTCAAGATTACGCCCGGTCACGACCCGAACGACTATGCCATCGCCCAGCGTCACAACCTGCCGATCATCTCCATGCTCGACCGCGAGGCAAAGGTCAACGAAAACGGTGGCAAGTATCAGGGGCAGGATCGAATCGATGCGCGGAAGAATCTGTGGGCGGATATGAAAGCCGCGGGCCTGGTCATCAAGACCGAGCCGTACACCACCACCATCCCCCGCTCCCAGCGCGGCGGTGAGATTGTCGAGCCGATGATCTCGGAGCAGTGGTTCGTCAAAATCGAGTCGCTTGCCAAGGCTGGCTTGGACGCTGTCCGTGATGGTCGTATCAAGATCGTGCCGGAACGTTTCGAGAAAACTTATTTTAACTGGCTGGACAACATCAAGGACTGGTGCATCAGCCGTCAGTTGTGGTGGGGACACCGCATCCCGGTCTGGTATTGTCCCGATGGTCACATGACCTGCACCCGCGAAGACCCTACCGAATGCTCCACCTGCGGTTCGAAGGATATTCATCAGGATGACGATGTGCTGGATACCTGGTTCTCGTCTGGTCTGTGGCCCTTCTCCACGCTGGGCTGGCCCGAGCAGACCCCCGACCTCAAATATTTCTACCCGACCTCGTACATGGAAACTGGCTACGACATTTTGTTCTTCTGGGTGGCGCGTATGATCATGAGCGGACTTGAATTCACCGGCGTGGCTCCCTTCCATACTGTGTATCTGCATGGCTTGGTGCGCGATGAGCACGGACATAAAATGTCCAAGACCAAGGGCAACGTGATCGACCCACTGATCGTCATGAACGAACTCGGCACCGACGCGCTGCGCTTCACTCTGCTGGTGGGTTCCACGCCCGGCAATGACACCAGCATTGGTGTCAAGAAAGTGGAAGCCAACCGCAACTTCGCCAACAAGATTTGGAATGCGGGAAGGTTCGTGATTTCGGCAATAGGTACATTGGAAAATGGTAAATTGGGGATTGGCGACAAATCCACCAATTTACCAAGTTACACGTTGGCCGATTCCTGGATCTGGGCGAAACTCCAAACCCTCATCCGCAACGTGGAACGGCAGTTCCAAAACTTCCAGTACGGACAGGCTGGTCAGGAAATCTACGAATTCCTCTGGTCTGACTTTGCGGACTGGTATGTGGAAATTGCCAAGGAGCAAATGAAGAATGAAGAACGCAGAATGCGGACTGTGGAAACTCTGGCGCGTGTGTTTGACATTGCCTTGCGCCTGCTGCATCCCTTCACGCCCTTTATCACCGAAGAGGTTTGGGGACACCTGCGGAATGCACTGCTTGACTCACCGCTCTCACATCTCGCCTCAGACTGGCCCGAGATGCTGATCGTCGCCCGCTTCCCCGAACCGCGCGAACCCGAAGGCTGGGAGGAGGGCAAGATTGCAGAATTTACCATATTGCAGGAGTCGATACGTGCTATCCGTAATCTAAGGGCAGAGAAAAGTATTAAGCCGTCTAACAAGATTGGTGCAACATTTGTGACACAAGAGTATGTTAATCTGTACAAAGAATATTTGCCAATAATTTCAACGTTATCTAGTACAGACTTGAATCAGACTTTTGTTGAAATGGAGTACAAGGTTTCAAAAGCCGTAGCCTCTTTGGTGGTAGGTTCAACAGAAATATATTTAGATCTCTCAAATGTTGAGAATGCTAAAGAGGACAAATCTCGCCTCGAAAAGGAATTGAAGGAAGCGCAGTCCCATATCGAGCGATTGGAAAAACTCCTCTCCAGCGACTTCGCCAACAAAGCTCCTGCCGCACTGGTTGCAAAGGAACGCGAGAAGTTGGAAGGATATAAGGATACGGCTGAGAAGATCAAGGCACAGTTGAAATAAATTGATAAGGGCGGAGCAATGCTCCGCCCTTATCAACAAAGATATCCGAGGTTTCCGGAACTCAGAGACCTGGTCTTACATCATTTTCCCGGTGACAAATTTTCCGAAACCGGTGACATTTGTCACTAAACCTGACCACATCCATCTAGTATCTTTAACCCGCAGTATGTTAGAATCTGCATTGCAAATATCAAGAAAATAATCAAGGAGAACATATACCATGGCTATGAAAATCAATGAAGACTGCATTGCCTGTGGCGCCTGCCTTCCCGAGTGCCCCACCAACTCCATCACCGACGGCGACATCTATGTGATCGACGCCGCAACTTGTGTGGAATGCATTGGACACTTCGATGCCCCCAAGTGCGTCGAAGTCTGCCCTGTGGACTGCATCGTCAAGGCATAAGCACACCCCACACAATCGAATAAACCTTCGGGGCAGGGTGACATTTGCGCCGCGCGCATTTGAATTCCCGATCGGTGGTAAAGCCCACGAGCCTCTTTGGGCAGTGACAATTTCCCCTTTGGGAAATGGGTACCGCAAAAAGCGGGCATGATTCGGTGTAATTCCGAAGCCGACAGTATAGTCTGGATAGTAGAAGGTAATCACGTCAGGACCGTCCGGTCCCTGCGCGGATTCATGTCCCGGAAACAGCCTCTGTTTTCGGGATTTTGTTAAGATGAATCATCCGCCTTGGATTCCGCCTGCGCCTGATCCCACGCCCCGCAGTTGATTCTTGCGAGGCGTTTTTTATTTTGTAAAGGCGGCGCCGCATACGCGCCGTTTTGGGCGAGGAGACCTCGCCCCTACGAAACCATTATGAAAAAATCAATCTCCCGCTGGCTTGGAATTTTCTCCGTCATCCTCGGCATCTTTGCCTGGGAATTCTTCGCGCGCGCGAGCGGACTGCCGCGCTTCATTCTGCCGTCCCCGATGGACGTGTGGAAACGATTGATCGAGTCTCTTGCTGACGGAAGTCTGTTGTACCATACCGGCGTCACCCTGCTGGAGGTTTTGCTCGGTTTGCTGGTCGGTGTAACGCTTGCCACTGTGCTTGGGTATGGCATTGCAAAATCGCGGTCACTGGAGAAAATCCTCGAACCGTACCTGGTGGCAAGCCAGGCAATTCCCATCATTGCCATTGCGCCCCTGCTGGTCATCTGGCTGGGACATGGGATCGTTTCCAAGGTCGTCATCTGCGCGTTGATCGTCTTCTTCCCGGTGCTGGTGAATACCGTCCTCGGCATCCGCGCCGTCCCGCCCGCATTGTACGACATGATGAACTCCCTGCGCGCCTCGCGCCGTCAGGTGATGTTCAAACTCGAAGTGCCGGCGTCCCTGCCCGTGCTTTTGGGCGGATTGCGCATCGGCGCGACGCTCTCGGTCATCGGCGCCATCGTCGGGGAATTGGTGGATGCGAAGGCGGGTCTCGGCTTCCTGCTGAAGGTCGGAGACTTTCAGTTCGACACTTCCATGGTCTTTGTGGCGGTCATCATGCTGGTCGTTCTGGCGTTGTCGTTGTATGGCTTCGTCACCCTGCTGGAGAAAAGGTTTTTGAAATGGCAACAAACTACGTCCTGAGCGTTCGATTGCGCCCGGCGTGAAAATCAAAAGGAGAAATTCAATGTTGAAAAAAATCATCTTACTCATGCTTGGGCTGGCTCTCAGCCTCTCGGCTTGTGGCAACTCACAGCCGAGTCCCGAGCCTGCCGCTGAATCTCAAACCGAGGCGTTGACCAAAATCCGCCTGCCGCTGGGCTACATCGCCAACATCCAGTTCGCGCCGCTGTACGCCGCCGTCGAGAAAGGCTTTTTCAAAGAGGCGGGGATGGAGGTCGAATTCGATTACTCGTTCGAGACTGACGGTGTGAAACTGGTCGGCGCGGGCGAACTGCCTTTTGCGGTGGTTTCCGGTGAACAGGTCTTGCTGGCGCGCGCACAGGGCATCCCTGTGACCTACGTCGCCGCGTGGTATCAGCAATACCCGATTTCGGTGGTCTCGAAGAGTGAGCTTGGAATTTCAAAACCCGAGGATTTGAAAGGCAAACGCATCGGCTTGCCCGGTTTGTTCGGCGCGAACTACATCGGCTTGCAAGCCCTGTTGTTTTCCGCCGGGCTGACTCAATCGGATGTGAGTTTGGAGGAGGTCGGTTTCAACCAGGTGGAGTTATTCGCCGCCGGCAAGCAGGAGATTGTGGTTGGCTATGCCGCCAATGAGCCGATCCAGTTGAAGACGCAGGGCTTTGACGTGACCGAACTGCGTGTGGCGGATTATGTCCAGCTTGCGTCGAACGGCATCCTTGCCAGTGAAAAGGTCATCGCCGAAGACCCCGAACTGGTGAAGGCATTTGTCGGCGCCTTCGTGAAGGGGATTCAATACACCATCGAGCATCCCGATGAGGTGTATGACCTGAGCGCGAACCACATTCCGAATTTTGCAGACCTCGATAAGACTGTGCAGAAGCAGATCCTTGCCACCTCGATGGAAATGTGGAAAGCCGACCGTCTCGGCTATTCCGACCCGCAGGCATGGGAAAACATGCAAAACGTTCTGCTGGAAATGGGCTTGATCTCTGAAAAGCTGGATTTGAGCAAAGCCTTCACCAACGAGTTCATACCATAATTCGCAGGGGCGACCCGCCGTATTTTATAAAGCTTCCAAAACATTCTGACGGGTCGCCCTTACATCACTTATGAAAAATATATCCCCCATCCTCACCGTCAAAAATCTCTCCGTTGTCTTTCCCGACAACAATGGAGGACTTTGCGCGCTCGACGATATTTCGTTTGAAGTCTGCCCCCGCGATTTCATCTGCTTCCTCGGACCATCGGGTTCGGGCAAGACCACCCTGCTGCGAAGCATTGCCGGGCTGTTGAAGCCGTCGTCGGGGCGGGTGGACTTTCTCGACGGTCACCAGCCCGGGATCGGCATGGTCTTCCAGCAGGCAAATCTCATGCCGTGGCGCACGGTGATGGACAACATCAAACTGCCGCTCGAACTGGAAGGCATGGACGAATCCGCGGCGCGGATCAAGGCGCAGGAGATGATCGAACTGGTGGGGCTGGGTGGATTTGAAGAGTCGTGGCCCCGTGAATTATCTGGTGGAATGGCGCAGCGGGTGGGGATTGCCCGCGCCCTTGTCCACGACCCCGACCTGCTCCTGCTCGATGAGCCTTTTGCCTCGCTCGATGCGATCACCCGCGAACGCATGTGGGACGAGCTATCCTACATCTGGCAGGTTAAGAAAAAGACGGTCATCATGGTGACGCACTCAATCAATGAGTCGCTATTTTTGGCGGATCGCGTCTTTGTGCTGACCCAGCGTCCCGGCAGGATCAAGCAGGAAGTGAAGGTGAACCTGCCCCGACCGCGCAACGATGACATCCGCTATACCCCGCGTTTTGGCAAACTGGCTCACAAACTGCGGGAAACAATCGAGTGAGGGGAACATTTCATTTTCTTCTTCGTCTGATTTACAACGCCGAATAAAAAACCAAAAGGAGAAGAAGATGAAAACAAGATTCAAAATCACTGCCTTGATTGCCTTGCTGGGGTTGACCCTCCTCAGCGCCTGTGGAGCGGCTGCAACGGAAGCCCCTGCGGCAGAAGCTCCCGCCGCCGTCGAATCCTTTGCCATGGAACAGCCCGCAGCGCAGGCTCCCGCTCCCGCCGAAGCGGAAGCTGCGAAAGATGCCCAGGGTGGAGGTCCCGCTGAGGGGTCGGGCGCGGGCGTCCTCCCCAATATGGATTCCACAAACGCCGATTTCGCCGTCTCGCACATGATCATCAAGGACGGGCAGATCAAATTGCAGGTGGAGGATACCGACGTCGCCATCGACCGCGCCACGCAGGTTATCGGGGATTTGGGTGGATACATCATCAGCTCGCGGGTTTGGTACCAGCCGCATTATGACGGCGAGAACTACAAGTACGCCACCATCACCATTGGTATACCCGTCGCCCAATTCGAGCGCGCCCTCAGCCGCCTGCGCGGACTGGCTGTGAAAGTCCTCGACGAAACCGCCTCTGGTGAGGATGTCACCAACCAGTTCGTCGACCTGCAATCCCAGGTGACCAACCTCGAAGCCACCCGCGACCGCATCAAATCCTTCCTCGACGACGCCAAGACCGTGGACGAAGCCCTGCGCATCAACCAGGAACTCGCCAGCGTGGAAGCGCAGATCGAACAGATCAAAGGACAGATGAATTACTTGCAGGACCGCTCCGCCTATTCGACCATCACCGTCAACTTCGAGCCTGTCCTGCCTGAGATCGTCGAGACGCCCACCCCCACACCGACGCCCAATGTCTGGCAGCCGGGCGAGACGTACAAGGATGCCAAAGAAGCCGTCACCTCCGCTTATCAGGGCATCATTAACTTCCTGATCTGGGTTGTCATCTTCCTGGTCCCCATCTTTGCCCCGCCCGTACTGATCGTCTGGGCTTTGATCAAGTTCTTCACCCGCAAGTGGAGGAAGCCAGGGCAGTAGTCAGTGAACAGTGATCAGTAGACAGTGAAGAAGACCTCGGAGGATAAACATTCCTCCGAGGTCTTCTTGGGAATTCATTTTGACGCGCCAGAGCGGCACGCCCGAGAACATCCGCCTGGGTCGTGGATGAAACTCCGCAGCCGCCAGTGAGTTGATTTGAATTTGCTTGAAATGACAAGGGCGACCTGAAACGGGTCGCCCTTGTTCTATCCTAGCTGCCTGCCATCAGGACTATAATATTTCGAACCATCCCTATGAAAAAGATGCCCGGTGCTTCACTTCACATTTTGTTCGGATTGTTGTTCCTGACTGCCTGCTCTTCCGCAGGTGAAACTGCCCTCCCTGCCATGACAGCAACTCCGAAGCCTGTTGCAACAGCACTGCCAACGCCTTCCTCACTCGGCGATTTTTTCACCTGGCGTGATCTGCAAGTAACGATGCTCCAATCCGAACTGACCGGGGACTATATCAATGAGTATGGTTCCGAACGAATCCCCTCGGCTGGGACGAAGTTCATGTGGGTGCATGTCCAATTGAAAAATGTGGGGCAAAAGGAGATGAATACGCCGGGCACCGAACATTTCAGCACGTTGTATGCTGGCGCGGAATTCAAGTCGACTTACGCTCACCGCAAAGACTATACAGACTACACTACTTTGGCACCCGTCCTCTTCCCAAACCAGCAAGTAGCTGCCTGGCTGCGGTTTGACGTCCCTGCCAGTGCCGAGTTGAAGGATTTGCGCTTCGTCTTCCTTCCCGAAAGTTCAGAGGTGGGCGTTTTGTCTTCATCTCCCAATTATCCTTATGCAACAGACCATCCGACGTATGTGTGGAGGTGTGAGGCAGGGAATTAGAGAGGAGGTAAAGTTATTCCTCCTATTTCCATTTTGAAATTCTAGAAACAGGTGAAGTCGTATGAAAAAAAGGATGCTGATTTTCTGGCGAAGCGTATTGTTATGGTGGAATTTGCAACGGGTAGCAGTCGGTCTGTTGATTTTGGCGGTCTTCATTGCGGCATATGGATATATTAATCAACATGGTAGTTGGCAGTTGCCCCTCCCTTTTGTCGCGGACTTTTATGCCAATGTGAGTACCGAGTTGATAAGCATTGTCATTACCATATTGATAATCGATGGGTTGAACGAACGCAGAACCATACAGCAAGAGAAGCAAGCCTTAATACTACAGATGAGCAGCCCTACAAATTTTATAGCCAAAGAAGCGGCGCGGATTCTGCGCATGCGAGGGTGGCTGACCGACGGCACATTGCAGGGAGCGAACTTATTACGGGCTAACTTGCGAAAGGTGTTATTGGTCAAAGCTGACTTGCGCGGCGCGCTGTTCTACAAAGCTGAACTTTGGGATGCCTATTTACATGAAACGAACTTAACGGGTGCCATCGAGCTTGAGGACTGGCAGTTGGTCACCGTAAAATACCTCCGTAAAGCAATTTTACCTGACGGCAAGGTCTATGATGGTCGCTTCAATCTACGAGGTGACCTTAGTTGGGCTTACGATAAATTGGGAATTGCAAAAGATGATGACCAGGCAATAGCTGATTTTTATGGCGTTCCAGTTGACGATTATCGTCGGGGGCAAATTTGGGCGGCAGAAAATCTTCAAAAACTTCGTCAAGTTGCTGCTGCTCGGGACAAAAAGGCTTCTAAAATCGATATGGATATTGATCGGTAAGAGGAGGCTATACTCTTTCTCCCCTAAACTGCGTTTCATAAAGTTGAGCATACAACCCATTGACCGCCAGCAGTTCCTCGTGCGTGCCGCGCTCGACGATTTTCCCGCGATCCATCACCAAAATCATATCCGCCGCCAAAATCGTGGACAGGCGATGGGCAATGACAATGCTTGTGCGTCCCGCCATAACGCGCTTCAAGGCGTCTTGAATCAGGGATTCGGATTCGCTGTCGAGTGAACTGGTGGCTTCGTCCAAAACGAGGATGCGCGGGTTTTTGAGGATCACGCGTGCGAGGGCAATGCGCTGTTTTCGCCGCCGCTCAGCCGGTATCCGCGTTCGCCGACGATGGTGTCGTAGCCTTCGGACAGGTCCATGATGAAGTTGTGGATGTTCGCGGCGCGCGCAGCGGACTCGATCTCCGCTTGCGTGGCTTCAGGCTTGGCGTAGATCAAGTTGGTGCGGATGGTGTCGTGGAAGAGGTAGGTCTCCTGCGTCACCATGCCAATCGCGGCGGAGAGCGACTCAAGCGTCACATCGCGCAGGTCATACCCGTCGATGCGGATCAAACCGTCGGTGGGGTCGTACAGGCGCGGGATGAGATAGGTCACGGTGGTCTTGCCTGCTCCAGACGGACCGACGAGCGCGATCAACTGTCCAGCGGAGGCAGTGAAGGAGATTCCTTCCAAAGCGACGTCACGGGCTTGAGATGTGTAATCAACTTCCCCGTCGTCATCCTGACGATTGACCGTCGACGACTGACCATTTCCACCCTTCGCCGTGGTCTGTCGTCCATTGTCCGTCGTCCCCGAGAACACTGCTTTAACGTCCTCCATCTTCCCATAGCGTTTGACATCCTTCAACAGTTTGGAGTCATCAACCTTGTAGTTGAAGGTGACATCCTTGAATTCAAGTTCGCCTTCGACATCCTTCAATGCAACCGCATCATCCTTTTCGACAATATCATGCGGCAAATCCAGCACCTCGAAGACGCGCTCGAAGGAAACCATGCTGGTGGAGAATTCGACGGGCGCGCCAGCCAGCCCTTGCAGCGTGCCGTAGAGTTGACCGAGATACGAGCCGAAGGCGACGATGGTGCCGATGGTGAAGACGTCGGTGATGACGAAGTATCCGCCCAAGCCGTAGACGAGCGCCGTGCCCACCGCAGTCACCAGCCCGAAGATGACGAAGAACGACGAGCCGACCACCGCGCGTCGAATCCCAATGTCGCGGACGTTCGCGGCGCGTTCGCGGAAGCGCTTCTCCTCTTCACGCGTGCGCCCAAAGAGTTTGACCAGCAGCGCGCCGCCGATGTTGAGAGTCTCGTTCATGTGCGCATTCATCTGCGCATTGATGTCCATTGCCTGGCGGGCGATGTCGCGCAGGACGTTGCCAAGCCGCTGGGCGGTGATGATGAACAACGGCAGGATCAGCACGCTGACGACCGTCAGCCGCCATTCGAGCGTCAGCATGACTGCCAGCAACGCGACAGCTTCAACAAAGTTGGTGACGATGTTGACGATGGTGTTGCTGATGGCATTCTGCGCGCCGACCACGTCGCTGTTGAGGCGGGACATCAACTCGCCTGTCTTGGTGTTGGTGAAGAAGCGCAGCGACATCCGTTGCAGACGAGAGAACAGCGCAGACCGCAGGTCGAAGATCACGCCTTCGCCGACTGTTGAGTTGAGTCTGCGTTGGACGACGCTGATTCCGCCGTTGAGCGCGGGGATGAACAGCAGCGCCAGTCCCAGCCAGATCAGGCGCTGCGTATCCTTGGCGGGCAGCACCACGTCGATCATGTTGCGAAAGATGAGCGGGGTCAACAGGGACAGTCCCGTGCTGAGTAAAATGGTAACCAACATACCCGCGATGTGTCCCCAATAAGGTTTGGCGTAATCGAGGACGCGCAGTAAAAGTTCGCGGGTCACTTTGGGCTTTTCGTCGCCCTGACGCATTGACATGAAAAAGCCGTAGCCGTGCATGTAGTTAGTCTCCTGGTCAGATAGTCTTATAGTCGCATAGTTGTTGCCGCCATCAGACTATCTGACTATAAGACGATAAGACTAATACGGCAACTGGACAAAGGGGGAGGTTAATGAAAGTCTGATGGGAAAGGTATAATTGCAAAGTAGTGGTAATAAAGGGCGACAATAAGGATAATAGATTATGACTAAAGATGAGATTCTAAAAATTTATGACATTGCTCTGTTGCAAAGATAACGTGAACTAGCGATGAATGTTGTAGACCAAGGCCTTGATAATCGGCTCGCGGTTCTGAAGTTGTGTCTTTCGAGAACGGATGGTATCACCAAACTTGCGTTTGATCACAGAATTGACC
>JACRBJ010000042.1 GCA_016234555.1 Chloroflexota bacterium
CGATAGCTCTTTGTCGGCGATGCCCTCTCCTTGGAGGCGGCGCAGCAACGCAGGGGTCACCAGCACGATCCCGACTCGCGACTTCGCCAGTCCCCTGTCGATTTCGCGGAGCAACGGCGAGCCGAGGGCGACGTCCTTCTCGCTGAACCAGACCGAGACACCGCGCGACTCGAGCAGATCGTGCAGTTCTTTGGCAGCCCCTCCCCGGTCGTCCCACGCATGGCAGAGAAAGACGTCCCGAGGGTCAGGCAGGGGCACCCGCTTCTCGATACTGTCGCGAACCGGCGTGAGTGCCCTCACCTCGGCAGGCGTGTACACTACAGACGAACCTGCTCGCGACCAGCGCGGCCTTGCGCTGCTGCCGGACCCGCCACCGACGCTGCTCCGTGGCGGAGAGTAAGATGGATACGAGTACGACCCGTAGCCGCCATAGCTGCGATAACCGCCACCGCATGCAGGGCAGGCCGCTCGACCGCTCGCTGTGCGATGGCCGTGTACTGGTGCTGTGCATCTAGCCATGTCGTAATTCTCCTTTGTAATAACTCTTTCAAGTAGTGGTTTAAGCAACCGTTGCGCTTAAGCCAAACCATTCGGCTTTTTGCCCCCTGCGGGAGGTTATTCCGAATAGTTCGGTATAACATACTTTGTACGGATACGATAAATTATATGCCACTCCTGCCAAAATTTGCACCAAAGCGACAGATCAAAATTACCCTCAAACCAATGAGAAAACTCTCGAAGCAATCTCAAGAAGAGTTCTAAATCAAATACACCCTTGTTCTTCAAAATGGAGCTATTGCTGTCAACCCCCTTCTGAATTAAATGGACAATCCTTAGAACATACTACTCAAACTATGCCCTGTATTCTAAATTTGGATTCAATACCCAGCGGGTCAAACTTTCGATAGCAGTCTGATCCAAGTACCGAATCCGTAACCCAAAGCCGGCACATAATCCATTCAATCCTTCCCACCAGGCAATCCCCTCATCGCCCGGCAACACAAATTCCCATACTGTCCGCCGTACAAAAGGTAGTGGATACTCCTGTACAGCAAGAGATAAACCTTGGCGCAAAATATCTAACCCTTCAGTATTAGGAACATTCCATCTTTGGACCTGTCTCTGGAACTCCAATCTCGGTTCCGGGTCAGGCCAGAACAATTGGAGTAACCGCAATGTCCAACCCGGTTGCATGGAAGACAGGATCGCCTTGTATGCCTCCTGCGGTCGCACATCGGGGCGATCCGGGTCGGCATACACTTCAGCAAATAATCGCTTGGTATCATCTTCACCCATCAAAGCCGAGTGATTGCTGACCTGTGTAAAGCCCTTTGCCAACACAAAAGTTCTCGTTGAACCAATGGTCTGCTCCGCCATTAAAGACCACCTTTGAATATCGATTCAGGAATGTTCAGGTCCGTGGCGCGAAACCCTGGTCGCATCGGGCGGTTGCCAGTTGGAACTAAGCCTTTACCCTGCTCAAACCTGAACAAGGGAGAGAACGAAGGACGCGCGGCAGTGCGTTCCACGATGGTGGAGACTTCCACAATCTCCCTCACGATCTGTCCATGCTGAGGATTACGTTCGATGTATACCGCCGCCGTTACTGCTTCCGCAAATGATTGTGCGATTTGAATTTCGGACATGCGCGCCGCATCTGGATGCGCCTGCACCACCTGCAAAAAACGCGGCCAGACATGTTCGGCGCTGGTGGCATGGATCGTGAAGGCCGAATGTCCATGCCCGGTCGCGGCTGCGCGAATGAGTTCCCATGCTTCCGCCCCGCGCGCCTCACCGATCACCACGCCATGTGGACGGGAACGCAAAGCCGAACGGATCAGGTCGTACATTGTCACAGGTGGAGGTCCACCACGAATTTCTGGACGTGTTACCGTGTAGATAATATTGCCTGTATCCGTTTTGCCATCGCCATTCCAGCCATTCAGGATAATCTCATTGCTGTCTTCAACGATAAACAAACGGATCGCGCCACGGGGGTAATAATCGAGCATCTCTTGAAGAATTCGTTGACCCACAAAGGTTTTACCAGAACCGGTTGTGCCGGCGATGACCAACGTGCCGCCATGCACCATCACACTCAATAAGTAATTGGCGGCTTCCGGGGTCAGGATGCCATTCCCACGCGGGAAGTCCTTTGGATCGAATTTGGGTCGAGGAATGGGAGGCAAACGGTTCTGACATAACAGAGCCAGACTCCCATGCGTAAGATCGGATGCAGTTCGATAATTGGAAATACGCAAGGTGATCGTATCTCCATACGGTGAGGCAGGCGGCATCACGTAGTTAATACGCACACCTTTTCTTCTCACGCTTCCATCCAGGAGCGGGACCATGACCTGCAGCATCGCATCGGCAATCGGATAATCAGGCGTCGGTGCGCGCTGCCCGGCGCGGTCAATCATCACACGCAAGGCATCACCGATTCCGTCAGGAGCCGCGCCGACATGTTCCCATCCATTGGTGGTGGTGTACACGTAGATGTGCCCGAGATTGATGGCGATGTCTTCAATGTCTGAGCGGGCAATCAATTCCAGCAAAGGTCCCATGCCGGACAGATCACCGATCAAACGCAGAATGTATTCTTGTGGAAGGGTGACGCCCGCATCGACGGCGCGCAGACTTACTTCTTCAAAGACCTGACGCGCCAGGGCTTCGATCTCGGTGGAGGTCATGCTGCGCTGCAGGGATTCAGTTGCCTTCTTTGCGCGACCTTCCTCGGCAAGGGTATTCCACCAGCGATCCATTTCGTCCGAAGAACGCGCTTCCGTGATGGGTTTCAGTGTTTTTCCGGTAATGTCGAACATCGCTTAGCCTTTCCCAAACCAGCCGCGCTTTTTGGTTGTGTTCGGTAACAAGCCAATGCGTGAAGCGCCCTCACGCACAGCCGGCACAAAGTGGGACGCAAATCCCAATAATGAATCTGCGAACGGTCCGAGTTCCTCCAGCTTCTCCTTCTTGTAGCGCCAGATCAGAATATCATCGCGACGATCCGAGTTCACCGCCTGTGCCGCGAGGCGAGGATCGACAATCGGAATGATGCCGTTCGGGATGAGCGCGAGTTCGATCTTGTCTTCGCTCAGAGCTTGTTGCAGCATCTTGTGCGCCGCCTTGAAACCATCCCCCACCACCTGGTTGTAGCAGAGCTTGACGCGGCTGCCGACGAATTCATGGGCGCTGCCTTTACCGACCACACTCGCCAATGAATTGATCATGCGCGCGATCCAGCGGCGTGTTTCTGCCAGATCAGGAATTTCCGGCTTGATCACAATAGCAATGCCCTCTGCGGCTTTCAATGCCGCGCGATGCACGACATGCGCAGGGTTGATGCCGACATCCATGATGACCACGCCGCCTGCCGCAACGCCGGCTTCATACAGACCCTGAATGACCTCGGCGACCTTGCCTTCCTGTTGCAGGACTTCATCGCCCAGATCATCGGTAATCAAGCCTGGTAGAACACGCAGGGTCGGCAGGTTTTCCAAAGGCGTAAATGCATTGAGATATGCTGCACCGGAGGCGACATCGCCCATGACGCCCTTATTGGCTTTTGCGATCTCACGACGAAGCAAACCGATCATCGTAGTATTCACACGTTCCATGCGCATGTGATATTGCAATGCGCCGGCATTACCATCGGCATCCACTAAATAGGTTGTGATACCTGATAGTGCGAGAGCCACTGCAAGATTCACTGCTACCGTAGTTTTACCCGTTCCGCCTTTCGGTGAAGTAATTGCGATCTTCCTGACAGCCATACCCGATTGAATGCGGGCTGAC
>JACRBJ010000043.1 GCA_016234555.1 Chloroflexota bacterium
CTGGACGCACAATCATGAAATGCATCTAACCTTTGGCGAATATGATGCATCAAGCGGCTTACGAAGGGTAACCCTGAAAGGGGATACTGCAAATCCATACAGTTTCACTCAGGAAGCCGGCTCAACAGTCCTGAAGCCGTACAACGGCATATTTGCCTCCCTGACCCAGGGTGAGGACTATTTCATATTGATCGACAAGGATCAAAATGAATACCATTTCGACCTGAACAGCGGAAGGATAATTTCCCGCACCGATTCAAATGGACGGGAACTTGTTTACACCTATGATGCGGAAGGCAGGCTGGACAGGATCAGCGATGTGGGCGGAGGACATTACCTGGCTTTGAATTATTCCGGCAGCGAAACGAGAATTGCGACGGTCACAGACCATACCGGCAGGCAAATTACCTACATGTATAATGGTAATGGCGACCTCGTTTCCGCCACAGACCTGTCGGGAGAGACCTGGACATACCAATACGATGACTGGCATCACGTTACCCGGGTGACCGACCCCGGTGGCAGAATCGTCGAACGCACGGAATACGAATCCAACACTGCCAATGCTCGCGCGGTCCGCCAGTATGATGGGGAAGGAAATCTGGTCATTTCCCTTACCTACAATGCAGATGGTTCAACCATTCTGACGGATGCCCTCGGAAATACAAGTACGGACTACTATAGCAGTCGAAATATCTGGAACAAGGCTGTGGACCAGAATGGCGCACAGACGTTAAAAAACCATGATGCCAACTTCCGCCCAACCATCATCACCGATGCCGGGGGAGATACGACCAATCTCCTCTGGAGTGAAAACGGGGCAAATTTGACACGTGTAGTGGATGCGGAGGGAAACCAGACCGACATCACATACGATGCGTTCAACAATCCCACCTCGGTGATCGATCCCTTGAATCACCTGACAACATATGAATATGACGGCAATCTCCTGACCAGCGTCACCGATGCCTTGAACGGCGAGACCACCTATACCTACACTGCCGAAGGTTATCTGGAATCCGTCACCGACCCACTGGGAAACACCACATCATACACCTATGATGACCTCGGGCAGCGCACCTCGATGACCGATACTGCGGAAAATACCTGGACGTATGGATATGATTCATTTGGCAGGCTGGTCGATGCCACCGATCCGCTGGGGCGGGTTAATCACGGCGAATACGACGCCGCAGGACGTCTGACGCGCTCGGTGCGCAATTACGATCCAAACCGTCCGCAAAACGATGAAAACCTTTGGAACATCGTCACGGAGTACCAGTATGACGCCAGCGGAAACCAGGCGGCTGTGACGGACACATTTGGACGAACGACCCAATACGAATATGATGCGGCGGGACGGCTGGTTAAAGTGATGGACCCGGCTGGCAACGAGACGACCAGTGCCTATAACGAGGCGGGTCAACTGGTCTCCACCACCGATGCGCTGGAAAGGGTCACATCGTACGCGTACGACCCCGCAGGCAGGATGATCTCCACCACCGACGCGTTGGGGAACACCACAACCACTACATATAACCTGGATGGTACCGTTCAAAAGACCACGGATGCGCTGGGGAGAATTACCAGTTACACCTATGATGATTTGGAACGCGTGCTGACCATTACCCAGCCCAATGGCGGGGTGGCCCACAACACCTTTGACGCGGCAGGCAACCTGACAGTCGTGACCGACCCGATGGGCGATGAAACTCACTACGAATATGACGCGCTGGGACGGCTGATCAAGACCACCGACCCGACGGGCAACTACACCGAAACCTTTTACGATTCTGCCGGACGCATGCTGCAAACAAGGGACGCAAAAGGCAACGCCACCACCTATGCATACGACGAGGCTGGCAGGCAGGTCGGCGTAACCGATGCGCGCGGCAATGTCACCAGTTACGAATACGATGATTTGGGACGCCGCACGGCGGTGATCGACGCGGCAGGCAACCGCACGGAATACATCTATGACAATTTGGACCGCGTGGTCGCCGCCACCGATCCACTTGGGCATGTCACCTACACCCAATACGACGCGCTGGGGCAGGTCCTCTCGCGCACCGATGCGAATGGCAACGAGGTGACGTTCGAGTACGACAACCTGGGGCGTCTCACCAGCCAGACGGACGCAGTTGGCGGGGAGACCACATTCACGTACGATGCGGTGGGTAACCGCCTGACAACGACCGATGCAAGAAATTCCGTTGTAACAACCACCTATGACGCTCTGAACCGCCCGATCGTGGTGGTCGATCCACTTGGCAGCACGACTTCCACCGCATACGATGCGGCTGGACAGGTGATATCGACGACGAATGCAGACGGTAAAAAGACAACTTTCGATTACAACGCCCTTGGGGCGCAAACCAGCACGATCGATCCGTTGAACAATGCAACACATTACTCGTACGATGCTGCGGGACGGATGACCTCGATGACAAACGCCAAAGGCATTGTCACTGCCTACGAGTATGGCGCATTGGGGCGGCTGAGCGCGGTGATCGAGAATTTCCAGGCAGCCGTGGAACCTACCATCGACATCAACGTCCGCACCGAATATACATACGATGCGAACGGCAACCGCTTGACGGTCAAGGACGGCAATAACCACGTCACAACCTTCATCTACGACGAACTCGACCGCTTGGTCAGCGAAAGCGATCCACTGGGCAATACGTGGACATATGAATATAACGCTTTGGGAAACCGCGTCTCCATGACGGATGCCAACGGCGTTGTCACCGCCTACGAATACGACGATTCCCAAAGGCTGACAGGGGTGGATGCCATTGGGACGGAGGCGGATGTTTCGTTCGATTACGATGCAGGCGGGAGGCGAACCAGTATGATGGATGCCGTCGGCACAACCACCTGGAATTATGACGAACTCAACCGCCCGACCGCCATCACGGATCCATTCAATCAGACCGTGAGTTATGTCTATGATGCGGCGGGCAACCGCACAGGACTTGCCTATGCGGGGAAAGAGGTGAACTATACCTACGATGCCGCCAATCGCCTGATTCAGGTCGATGATGCGACACTAAGTACGATCTACGAGTACGATCCAACAGGACGACTTGCCTCGGTATTGCTGCCCAACGGCATAAACACAACCTACACCTATGATGCTGCGGGGCGTTTGCTCCAGTTGCAGCACGCCACAATAGAAGGGAATCTCGCTTCGTACCAATACACCTATGATGCGGTGGGGAACCGTATTCGGGCGGTGGAAAATGTTCCCACGCCCTTGAACCCCACCGTGCGCCTGACCGTGATGGATGGAACCGGCAGCGCATTGGCTGGCAGGGAAGTCTATGCCTTCAACGGCGATACTTACACCGGGTATCACAAGACCACTGATGCCCGCGGGCAGGTGGAGATCACCCTGCCGGCAGGCCTGCCTTCGGCGTACCGCTTCCGCATCGATTCGGATGGGGCGCAGTTCTGGAGCGGGACGGAGAATCACTGCACGATCGGGCAGTGTGGCAACCTATTGATCACCCTGCCGGCGCCGGTCACGATCTTTGTGGCCGATTCGGATGGCGCCAAGCAATCTGATATACCGATATACGTCTACACCATCGACCCGGAAACAGGTGCAGGACAAACCTATACCGGCTATCACGGCACGACAGATGCAGAAGGCGTGCTATCACTGCGCCTGCCCGAAGGGGATTACCGTTTCCGCGCGGACTTCAACGGCACACAATTCTGGAACGGGGAAGTCTGCACCGTACCCGGCTGCGAGATCATTCCCATTACCGTAACCCTGCCGGTGACCTTGATCGAGACACCGCTTCCCACGCCCACCCCAACTCTCGAAGAGACGGAAACGCCGACACCTGAAGCAACCGCCACCGAGGAACCCGTCCCGACCGCCACTGCAACTTCGATGTCCCGCCTGCCGGGTGGGAACACCTTCGCCGTTTCATTTGCAAATCCGCAGTCAGCCCGGCTGCTTCCGCTGAGGGCGGATACGTTTGGGGATGTCACCTTGGATGAATTCGATGCCACCACGCTGGACTCCGCCTGGACCTGGGTGGAGCCACTGGCTGGACCCAGTTGGTCGCTCACCGACGAACCCGATTCCTTCCAGTTCACCCTACCGCCCGATTACGATCATTGGGAGGGAGTGAACACCGCTCCTTCTCTGCAGCGAACAGACATGGGGACGGGAGACTTCGCCATCGAGACCAGGGTGGATATTCTCACGGAGAACGAGCCCGGCGACGGCTACAAGTTCGGTTTGCTGGTCGGCTTCTCGGAGACTGACCGCCTGTGGCTGGGCTTGACAGGCGACGGTCAGCTAAGAATCTATCGCACAGGGGTGTTGGAGGGTGCCACGGTTGGCATTGCCACCCTGCCCGTCTACCTGCGCGTCGAAAAGGTCGGCGCGGACTATGACTTCCTCTACAAACAAAATGGGGCGGACAACTGGACGAACCTGGGTTCGTACACCTCCTCCCAGGCTGTGAGTTATGTGGGCGTATATGGCAGCACGTATGATGCCATATACGATGTGACCTTCAGCCTGGACTACTTCCGCCTTGAACGTGCGGTTCCTTCCAATGCTGTGACCATAACCGTATCCAATACGGACGATGTCCCGCAGGAGGGTTTGCAAGTTTACGCCTTTTCTGTAGACCCTTCGACAGGCTCAGGGCAAGCCTGCACGGGAATCAACAACGTCACCGATGCCAACGGACAGGTGATGCTGAACCTGCCCAATGGAAGTTACCGCTTCCGCGCAGACCTGGATGGCGCGCAATTCTGGAGCGGCGCATCCAATCACTGTGAAGTGCCCGGCTGCACCGAAGCCGCAATCACCATCAGCGCGCAATATGACACCGTCACGGTGGATGAGTTCGATTCCACCGTTCTCGATCCCGCCTGGAGTTGGGTGGAGCCACTCGAAGGACCGAGCTGGTCGCTGACGGAGGAGCCCGGTTCCTTCCAGTTCACCCTGCCGCCTGGCTACGACCATTGGGAGGGGGTGAACACCGCCCCTTCGCTGCAGCGTACCGACATGGGGACGGGTGACTTCGCCATCGAGACCCGCGTCGACCAGGTCACGGACAACGAACCCGGCGACGGTTACAAATTCGGTTTGCTGGTCGGCTTCTCAGAGACCGACCGCCTGTGGCTGAGCGTGAACGGCTATGGACACCTGAACATCCATCGCACTGGCGTGATGCAAAACACGGTTGCCTATGCCGTGCAGCCTGTCTCCCTGCGTATCCAAAAGAAGGGCGCGGAATATACCTTCCTCTACAAGCAAAATGCGGAAGACGGTTGGACAAGTCTCGCCGCCTATACGGTCTCCGAGCCGGTGAGTTACGTGGGCATGTACGGCAGCACCTACATCGCCGATTACGATGTGACCTACAACGTGGATACCTTCCGCCTCGAGCACACGAACTCACCCGATGTGACCGTGACTGTGGCGGACACGGGCGGCACGCGACAGGAAGGCGTGATGGTCTATGCCTTCGATGGCTCCGTCTATACCGGCGCCAACGGTATCACCGACGCCGATGGACAGGTCACCTTTACCCTGCCCGAAGGTAGTTATCGCTTCCGCACAGACTTGAACGGCACACAGTTCTGGAGCGGCAGTTCAAATCACTGCGCAATACCAGGTTGCAGCCAGGTGGAAATCACCGTCAGCAAATATAACAATTCAATCGTGGATGAATTCGATGCCACGACGCTGGATTCCGCCTGGACCTGGGTCGAACCGCTCGAAGGTCCCAGCTGGTCGCTGACAGAAAACCCCGGCTTCTTCCAATTCACCGTGCCGCAAGGTTTTAGCCATTTACCTGAAGACGGCAGCGTTGCCCCCTCCCTGCAGCGCACCGACATGGGGGCAGGCGATTTTGCCATCGAGACCAGTTATTTTGTCGATGACAGATCGGGAGACTGGTATCACTCCGGGCTAATGATTGGTTTCTCGGAGACCGACCGTATCTGGATGGGCATACTGAGTAACAGTAACGGCATCATGGCGGTCAATGTCCCCAACCCCAACGGCGGAGAGGGAGCATCCATCATTGGCGGGCAGCCGGTCTTCATGCGCATCGAAAAGACGGGGGACGAATATAAGTTCTTCTACAAACAGAATGCGGAAGATGCATGGACACATCTCGAAACCTATGCCACTCCCACAGCGGTGAGTTATGTCGGCATGTTTGGGGACACCACCAACGCCTGGGGGGATGTAACCTATAACGTGGATACCTTCCGCCTCGAAAATACAGCCTCCTCCGCCAACTTGACCGCCACCGTGGTGGATACAGACGGCGTTCCCCAGGCAGGCGTGCATGTTTACGTCTTTGACGATTCTCCCTCCACCTCTGCAGCGGTCTACACCGGCTTCAATGGCATTACAGATACCGAGGGTCATATTTCCTTCAACCTGCCGGTTGGCGCATACCGCTTCCGCGCGGATTTGAACGACACCCAATTTTGGAATGATGAAGCGGATGAATGCAGCGTGCCAAACTGCAAACAGGTTGAGGTTACCGTATCCAAACCTGTGACCGTGACAGTGCTCGACAGCGCCTCCGCGCCGAAGGAGGGCTTGAACGTGTATGCCTTCGACGGAACACGCTACACGGGATACAACGGAACCACCAACGCGAAGGGACAGGCTGTCCTCACACTTCCTCTCGGCAGTTACCGCTTCCGTGCGGACTTGAACGGCACCCAGTTCTGGAATTCCGCAGGAAACAACTGCAATATTCCGGGCTGCACCAGCGCCTCGATTGCCGTCTCCCTGCCCCTGACCGTGACCGTGCTGGATACGGATTCAGCGCCTAAAGAGGGCTTGAACGTCTACGCCTTCAACGAAACCACCTACACCGGTTACCACGTCACCACCAACTCCAGTGGACAGGCAACCTTCACCCTGCCCTTTGGTAGTTATCGCTTCCGAACAGACCTCGACGGCACGCAGTTTTGGAGCGATTCGGAAAACCATTGCGACCCGAACGCCGGGTGTCAGTCGGTTGGCATCACCGTCTCCAAGCCTGTGACCGTGACCGTGGCGGATGGCGCAAGCGTCCTGTATCCCAACCTGCCCGTCTACGCCTTTGACGGAGCCAATTACACCGGTCATCACGCAACCACCGATGCCAGGGGACAGGTGACGCTGACCCTGCCACAAGGGAATTACCGCTTCCGCGCAGACTTGAACGGCACGGAGTTCTGGAGCGCTGCGGAAAATAATTGCGCCCTGCCGGGCTGTACCAGCGCGACGATTTCCCTCCCCGGCAGCATCACGCAGACCGAAACGACCATCGAGTATACCTACGACCCCCTCAACCGCCTCACCGCTGCAGACTATTCCACGGGCGACTTCTACGCATACACCTACGATGCCGTCGGCAACCGATTGACTCAGGATTCCTCTGTCCTTGGTCTTTCATCTCCCGTCTCTTACACCTACGACATCGCCAACCGCCTTGCGACTGCAAACGGCGTGGCGTACACCTACGATGCCAACGGGAATCTCCTGAACGATGGCGTGAATGCCTACGTCTATGATCCTGCAAATCGCTTGACCACGGTCAACGGTCCATCGCCTGAGGTCTCGTACGCCTACAACGGGCTGGGTGACAGGCTCTCGCAAAACGGAGTCAAATACACCCTTGATCTCAATGCAGGACTTACCCAGGTATTGAGTGACGGTACAGCCACCTACACCTACGGTCCTTCGACAGGCTTGGGAGGCAGAATCTCCCAAACCATGACGCGTGGCGCTGGAACACCTGACACGGAGTTCTTCCTCGCCGATGCTTTGGGTTCTGTTCGCCAGCTTGCCTCCCAAGACGCTGGGATAACCTATGCTGCATCGTATGACCCGTATGGAGTAGTCATGCAATCCGGCGGCGCTTCCTCCAGCATTTTTACCTACACCGGCGAGATCGTCGACGCCAGTGGGCTGGTGTATTTGCGAACCCGTTACTATGATCCCCAAAACGGGCGCTTTATCTCACGCGACACCTGGGATGGGGATATGAACCGTCCCGCATCGCTGAATCGATGGAATTATGTTGAAGGAAACCCGGTCAACAAGACGGACCCCTCGGGAATGTGCACCAATTACGAGTATGACTGTAACGACGCGCTTGCACGGATCACCAAGAGAATGGGCTACCGTGTTCCAGGTCTGTCGGACTGGGACTATTACCACCTCAAAGAAGTTAATGATTGGTGGGATGCGGGAGTAAGGTTTTCCAGGAATTCGATTTCTTCCGAAGACAAATGGACCGCTGCCAATATTTATGATGCAGTTGACGCCTTGAATCGGACAAAAAGATACCTGAATGCCAAAACAAGCTCTGTGATGGGAACGCTTTTATTCCTGATAAAGAGCAATGGCGTACAAACTGGAGGAAAGACCAATCAAATTTTAAACGAGATACTCCTTTTTCTACCCTCCTCTCACAGCGAGGAGGTTACTGAAGCGGTAATTCACGAAATCGGCCATATTTTGGACTGGAGGGCACGGCCGAAAGGATCACAATGGGGTTGGTCTGTTACTTCAAAAAGCTGGCTTGCGGCATCTGGCTGGGCAGTGGACGCATCTGGGAATTGGTGTCAGGATCCCCTGTTTGCGGAATTTGCGCCAACGGATTACGCCAAAACCGATGTTGGTGAGGATTTCGCTGAAACCTTCCTTTATCTGGTTGAAAATGGAAAAATGGATTACAGATACAGTGGCGCCGTAATAAACGTTGCCAGAAAACTGGCTGTCTGGGAAGCCATATCGAACCTGCCCTAAGCGGCGCAGGATCGTTTCTGAAGATTAAGTCAAGTGCTGTCCTTGCAGCCTTCAGGCAAAAGGATGGCACTTGACTTGCAGGAAGATTTGTTCTTCCCAGTCGGGCTGGTGGGCTCGGAGCAGGAATCAGGTGCGGGGGAATGCTGCACATTTTTCAGTCTTTGATACTGGATTGTAATCAGTGAGCGATTTACGGAACAGCAGATATTAAATCCCCAATTGCCAGCATCTCCCACCCCAAACAATAATGTATCTATCGACACAGGCCGGATACCCACCGGCCTGTTTTTGTATCATTCAACTCGAGAAAGAAAATCAACTTTCAGCTGTCGTGAAAAGACATCAAAAAGGAAAACCATATCAATGAACACCCAAGGAAACCATGCCATGAAAGTCATAATCGTTCCATTCTTTACCCTGCTGTTTTTGTTTCTTGGATTGAACTACCGCCAAATCTATTCAGCTTGGGCGGTCTGGAGCGAAACGAGGCAGCTTGCAAACCTGGCAGAGCGTGCCCCGGAAGAGTTCCAGAATCCAGCGCCTGTCGAAGATCGCTTCGAAGGAAGATTGTCCCCTGATTTTTGGAAATTCACAACCATCAATGGCGGCGGGGTGGTGTCGAATGAGACAGCCTGGCACTCGACTGCCTTCTCAACAGATCGTGGACTTACGCTTCAACATTCTCCAGACCCGTTCTTCAAGGACGAGAAACCGGACCGGCGTGAGCCGGCATCGGAGCGATACAACAACGTCACCCTCATTGGCGGGAGTGGCTTCAAACCCACACCATCCGCCGACGTGGTTTTGAAATTCAAATCAAAAGCCAGTGACACATTCTACGGTACAGCCGGCGTGGTCGTTCAACCAGTTGGAACACTCCAGGAGGATGGTTTCTTTGCAAAACCATTCGACATGTTCGGCTTTGCCGTCATGGGGGACGAGTCCTCGTTTTATGGAAATAATAGTTCCCTTTGCTATCTGGCTCTCAACTGGATTCCTGTACAGGTTGAATCCCTGCATGTGGACCCTCATGCCTGGCATGACTACGAAATCCGCCTGCGCTGGGTCAGTAAAACCGAATGGCTGGGGACGGTATCGGCTGATGGCTCCGTATTGTGCCAGATGCCCGTGCCCGCCCTTGGACCGCTGGAAGTCCATGTTTGGAGTGACAACTTCCATGTGATCGACCAACCGCGGCGCTGGTGGGAACTTGCCCCCTCTTTGGATCTGAATTTCCAGGACGGCGGGGAAAAACAATTTCTACTGGACATGATCCAGATATTCGAAGAGGCGCGTTGACAAACTGCCGATACACCTGCCGACACGGCAGACCCACCACCACATATGTTTTCGTATCATACGTCTCATGAGTGAGACATACCAGTCCAAGCGCGAACGCTGGCAGCGCATGTTGGAAGCGCTGCCAGTCGGCTTGCGAAAACATATCTCCCTGAGGAATGTGGAAGCCGTGGCGGGATTGACTCCTCAGGCACAGGAGCGACTTGCGGAAGCCGTCCAAGCAGGACTCAAGCGCATCCCGCGCGCCGTGGAACAGTTGCGGATCAATCCAAATACCTCCATTGCAGATTTGCTTACCCCGCCATCATTGCCCGTTACAGTATTGCCATCAACAGACTTTCCACAGCACATTCAAAATGAATTAGCCGACTTGATCCAACAATGTTTCCCTGACATGCCGCGCGTGTCGGCGGAAGCCCTGGCGAATTCAGATGTGATGGATGTTGCCCGGATCACTGCGCAGGCGCATTACCAGATACTGACGTCAAATCATTTGCGAACGGACTTTGTGATGATGGTTCTGTATGGGCTGATGCGTCAATCCCTGGAACGCCTCGAAGAGGTAACTTTAAACACACCTGCCCTGTTGCAGGCATTCAACCAGAGCAGTCTGCCCTGGAAACCCAACGATTGGAGAAGATAAAACATGCTAAAACGAATTGCCTCGACCGGCGTGAACCTGGTGGTGCTGGGTGTGTCGGTTGGAATCTTTCTGGTTGCCTTCGTCGCCCTGAACGCGATGGGTGCGGCGCAGAAACCACCCACCATTTCAATCCTTTCCGCCACACGCGATCTAAATATCGGGGATGCGATCACTCCCGCCGACCTTGCGGTCAAGACCGTTTTTCAGGATGATAATGCCAGTCTGTACATTCCCGGAGAAGAAGTAACGGGGGTCGTCGGCGGGGTGGTCGCCCAACCGATCTTCAATGGACAGCCCATCTTTCGTTCTGCGATTGTGGCTCAGGCAGCGGAAGGCACACGGCTCTCCGCCGTGCTTGCGAAATACCCGGGGCATAGCTTATTCCCCCTGCCGCTGGATGCGATGAACCTTGTGGCTCCCGATGCTGGAGCCTTCCTGCCCGGTGATCTGGTCGGCGTGACAATGGTGATCAGCAGCCGTCCACAGCAAATGACCACACCGACCGCCATGCCGGAGGTCATCATCGAATCTGATTATGAGACCCAGCCAGCTGCGACTCCTGCCCCTCAGGAGATTGCACAAACAGATGCATTGAGTCGCGCATTGCCTCCGCTTGCCAAGGATCTATTTCCAATGGGTGTACGCGTGATCTCCGTGCAGGGTCTGCCGCCTGAGACTGATTCATCTGATACAAGCAACTCCGACTCTTCCTTCACTTCCTTCGACCAGCCCCAGATGTTGATCCTGCTTGTCCCCAATGCAAGTCGCGAAGTTCTATCGCTGGCGCTTCAACAAGGAGATCGCCTGGTGGTTTCCTTGATGGCGCGCGGCGATGAAACACCCACAGCCGGCTTCACCTATTGGGACTTCGAAGACTTATTCAAGTCGGATCGCAAGGAAGTTTTGGGAGGAGGACAATAATGCAGGTTCTCTTGCTTGGCGCGGGAACGGTTACGTCCCGACTGAACATGCAATTGGCAGAACAGGGACATTCGGTGGTCGCTCAGATTGCCGCCTTTACCCCGCAGCATCTTGATCTCTTCGATTTCCGTGCCATCATCGTGATCTCCCCCGAATCATCCGTTTCGCCGGAGAGCCTGGTCAAAGCGGCTGAACGCGGCAAGTTGATCTTTGTCATCGCAGGTGTCGGGGATGGCATGTCCTCCTGGGCGAATGGTGTCGGCGTTCCTGCCTTTGCGTACCCACCTTCGGATGTGGATATCAATCGTTTGTACGAAGAAATGCGCAGAGGGGATGCCGGCAACCTCGCGGCGGACGATCAATATCGCCGCGCGGTGTTGGGTAGCGACATGTCAGCCCGCATTCAATCAGGGATGGCGGTGCGCAAGATTGCCATTACATCGCCGAAAGGCGGGACGGGCAAGACTACAGTGGCAGTTAATTTGGCTGTAGCCCTTGCCCTGTCGGGCATCACCACCTATCTGGTGGATGCGGATGGCAATGCCGGCGCATTGCAATATCACATGCGCATGGAGCGCGTCAACACGACCATGATCGGTTTGTTACGGCGTGAGATTGCCAAAGCCAACAAGGGCGTGATGGGCGATGTCGCTTCGGGCGCCGCATATCTCAATGCATTCACCCCGTTGGAAAACCTGCCCACCCTGCGCATCCTGCCTGGCTTGATCACCGATGATCTGGGGGATGAAGTCCTGCAGCAGGAAGCGAAGGTAGCCGAGGTCATACAAGGTTTGTATGAAGCGGGCGTCGCGGCAGGCGGGGTGGTCATCATGGACGTCGGTATCAACCCCGCCCATGTTGTGCATCGCGCCGCGCTGAAAGCGGCAGAGGGCATTGCGATTGTCATCAAGCCTGAAATCCCAGACCTCGCCGAGACCCGCCGCTGGATCGCGCGCATGATCAATTCCTTGGCAAACGTGGTCGGAAAAAACAGCGCCCATGAGTTCATTGGCAGCCGTGTCAAGCTCTGCTACAACCAGGTGGTTGGGGATGGTTTCAAGGCGGCGCACAAGATGTTACAGCAGGCATTGAGCGAGGACAAGATCGAACTAGCCCTGATCCCGAATGGCATCATCCCGATCGTGGACCCGCGTCTTGCCGCTCAAGCTGTGAACTCGGATCGCCGCGATGACATCCTGATCTGGCGATACAAGAAGGAGAAACTGGAGGAACTCGGCCCCTTCGCCGATTCACTGCTGGGTTTTGCCGCACATTTTGTACCTGCCGTGCGGGAAGGCGCGTCACGTGTCGGGCTGCTGCCGAATGTGACGAAAAAACGCGGCTGGTTTGGGAAGGGATAGCGGATGTTTGATATTGCTGGAAAAACAATGAAACCTGTATCCGAGGCGCGTTCCTCGGATGAGATGGAACACTGGTGGAACATGCTCGTGGAGGAGGGACGCGCAAAGAAAGCTACTGAGTCTTTACAAAAAAATATGACTTCCACCGAGATCGAAACCCTGGCGCGTCAGGTCTTTGAAGAAGTGCAGGCAAAGGCAGTGGATGCGGGTGTCACCCTGCCCGCGGAATATATCCTGCGATTGATTGGGGACTTATCCGGTATGGGTCCCCTGCTTGAACTCATTGCCCGTTCAGATATTGAAGACATTGCCATCAACCTGGGACACATTTACGTGTACACCACGACCAGCGGTTGGGAACATGCCGGCGCGGCCCCGGACGGAATCGGGGACGCCTTGCGTGTCATGATCGACCGCGCCGGGCAGCGCGCACCCACACCCGACTACCCGATTGCAGATGCCATGCTGCAGGTCATGGTTCCCCTGGGAGATGGAACTGTGCGTAGGAAGGGTGTGCGTATCAACTATGTCATGCCGCCTGCCTCCCCTTACGGCGACACAATTACTTTGCGCATCTCGAACTATCGCACAGCTTCCGACCTTACGCAGGGCAGTCTGGCGCTGCTTTGTCAGAACCGCCTGCCTCCTGTGCCGCGTCCACACTTCGACCCCAGAGATTTCCCACGCGGCAATGGCATCCTCACGCCGGAGGCTGCCAATTACCTTCTTAGCGTCATGGTGCATGGCGGAACGCTGGTGATTGCAGGGACTACTGGCTCGGGCAAGACCTTTGTCGGGCAGCGCATCCTGCAGGAGATGCTGGACTATTATCCGCGCGGCGCGATTCGCCTCTTTATCGTGGAGGACAGCAACGAGATCATCCTGAATGGCTGGAATGGGGACGGCAAAAGCGATACAGGCAATATCATTTACACCGTGACCCGCCCTGAAATTCGCGGCGGTCCGCCGCCTGTCACCATGTATGACCTGATCCGTTCCGCCCTGCGCTCGCGTCCGCATGGGGTGGTGATTGGCGAAGCGCGCGGAGCGGAAGCCTGGGAACTCATCCGCGCGGCAGCCACCGGGCATGGGCATTCCGCCTTCACCATTCATGCCACCAGCGCCGAGCATGTCTGGCCGCGCTTCCTGCAGGTGGTGCAGGCGCATCCCGATGCAGCGAGGATGTCCGAAATCCAGATCGCACAATCCTTTGCTGAGGCAATTACTGCGGCTGTGTATATTGAACGCAATCCACAATATGGACAGATCGTGCGCGAGATCGTGGAGGTCGCCACGATTGTGGAACGTACCGCCGCGCGTCCATCCTTCTCTCCGCTTTTTAGATTTGAGCAGGGGAAGGGATTGTTGCCAACAGGAAACCGTCCAATGCGCCCGGGCTTCCGGGCAACGGACCTGAATTTGTCGGAATCCATTTTCAAACTTTAGGAGAAAAAATCATGTCAAGAAAATCCAAATATCTGCCCCTGATGATCGCCAAAGGACTGGAGGTTATGCTGGATGCCCTCCCCCAGAATGTGTTGAATGATCCTGAAAAGGCGCAACAGGCGCTGCGGAAATACCGCCTTCGTCAGGACAATCATGAGACATCGGCCTTTTCCGACCTGCTGGAGGAATTGCTCACCAGCATGGCGATCGAACGCTTGAAGCGCAAGGACCTGGTGGAAATGTTCGTGCAATTAAAGATTCATTTCGAACAATGAAGAAACAGCCGGAGGAAGTTGGCACGACCCGGATTTTTGTGTTGAGTCAGGGCGTCGTTCAAGTCGGCGCCCTGACCGCCCTGGTCGGCGAGGACGATACCAAACGATTGTTCGCTGAAGTATATGCCGATCCTGATCGTCCCGAAGTGAGACCGCGGGAGGCATACCAAGGTATCCTTTCGTCCATGCGGCCGGGTTGGACCCTGCGTTTGTTACAGTTGTTCTGGCCAGACCCGGAGCCCAGGTTGGAGTTTCAGAAGCAGGTTCAAAGTTGGAAGTCCCCGGACGCAGATGGATTGGATATTTTGCACCAGGGATTACTGCTCGCTGTGCAGGAATATTCATTGCCTTTTGTTCGTCGCACTGTTTTGGAATTTGTTTCACCAGGGGATGAAGGAATTGCCTGGTGGGATGGGTTGGGTGGGTTATGTGCCGGCTTTGGATTGCGGATTCGCTATCTGGATCAGGTTGCCATCGAAGGATTGACGCGGTGGGTGTTAAATCCAATTCTGGAATACAAGCCTTAAATCCTCCGTTTTGTCCCGACCCCCAAAAGGGAATAATCATTCCAAGTGGATGAGAAAGCAGCGATACCCGTAAAGGACTTTTTGTAAATTATATACTTCAAAGTATTATACTTTGAAGTATAATGGACATATAACATGAAAGGAGCCGGCTTATGGCATTCAAATTCCATGGAAGGGAAAGTGAACTTGAGATGTTGGACAGACTTTGGGCATCAAGGAAGGAGGAATTCCTGGTCCTGTATGGTCGTCGCAGGGTGGGCAAAACAGCCCTGCTCGCCGAATGGATTCGACGCACAGGCAATCGCGCCCATTATTGGGTCGCTTCCCCAACATCGGCTGCAGCCCAGTTGCGTTCCTTCTCTCAATCGGTCTATAACTTTGCAAACCCCGCCTCACCCGCTCCTGAGGGCTTTACCTATGCCGGCTGGGAGCAGGCATTCCAGCAGGTGGCTCGACTGGCAGGGGATGAACGGCTGGCGTTGTTCATTGATGAGTTCACCTATCTGTTGGAAGTGGATCCTGGAATTGCCGGCCTGCTTCAGAACCTGTGGGACCATGTTTTGAAAAACACCAATCTCTTTCTCTGTTTGTCAGGTTCGCATCTGGGAATGATGAAGCGGGAGTTCCTTTCCTATCAAGCGCCGTTGTACGGCAGGGCATCCGCGCAGATTCACCTGTTGCCGTTCCATTTTGGGGCAGCGCGTGGCTTCTTTCCCGGATATTCGGCGGTCGACCGTGTTGCACTCTATTCCATCTTTGGCGGCGTCCCCGCCTACTGGGAAAGGGTGGACCCATCGAAGTCGATTTCCTGGAACATCAAACAACACCTGCTGACTTCGAACAACTTGATGCAATCGGAACCCCGGCTGCTCTTGCAGGATTTCATCTCCGACCCGCATAATTATCTCTCCATCCTGGGTGCGATTGCAAACGGGGCGCATGTCACCAGGGAGATTGCCTCTGTCAGTGGATTGCCGGCCGGCCACGTGTCAAAATATCTTGGAATATTAGCCGAGACCGGTTTTGTCGAGAGGCGTGTGCCGGTCACAGAAAGCGGTCCCTCAAGGTTGGGACGTTATCACATTACCGACCCCTACCTGCGTTTTTATTTCCGCTTCCTGTCCGACCGGCAGGATCAGCTTGCCCTGGGAGCTCAGGATATTGCACTGGCCGAGATCAATCGTCATATGATCGATTTCATCGGCAGATATACATGGGAGGAAATCTGTCGGGAATGGGTGTTGCGCGCGGGGGCATTGGGTACACTTCCCGTGATGTCCGACCGGGTTGGCAGCGCCTGGAACGCCAGGGCGCAGGTGGATGTGGTTGGGATCAATGCGATGCAAAAGAAACTCGTGTTAGGGGAATGCAAGTGGACCCTGACCGGCAATGAGCGCAAGGTGATGGTTGAACTCATTGAGGAAAAGACCGCCATGCTCGTTCCAGCGTATGGAAAATGGCAGGTCTATTTCCTTGGCTTTTCACGCAGCGGCTGGACGGCAGGCGCGCTTGCCTATCAAAAGGAGATCAACCATCAGCCAGTTGGGGGAGAAAACTGGACTTCCAGCGGGATGCGTTTGATCACACTGGATGAACTGGATCATGACATGGCGCGTTGGACAAAATAAGATATGGATGTTGCTTTTCGTTTCGACGCGAGCTTTTCGTCGATCTCTGACTGGCGGTGAACGGAAAGACTGACATCTTCTGAAAATAACTGACCATTCCAATACCGACACCCGCAGAACACCCCTGCGGGTGTTTTTGTATCATCCGCCCCATGTCAGAACCCCAGGATCAATTTGCCGCCTCCATCGCATCCGAAGCCGTGGAGGTTTTGGAAGACCATCTGCTCTTTCCGGGCGGCTATCTATTGCCGCTATCCGCACGTGGCAGCGGCGTGCCCGGCATGGCCGGCTTCGCTAGCCGTCCCTGGTCTCGCCTCAGTGCCGAGGTCTTCTATCCCAACCTGCCTGTAGTGTATTCGTTATCGATGCGCCGTGAACCGCCTGATGTTCTGCGCGGTTCATTGCGCGCGCGCCGCACCCTCTTCGAAGGTTTCATGATGGCCTTGGCGGAGAAGACGGGACGCCGCCCTTCGATGGCGGAGCGCTCCGCAGACCATGCGATGGATGCAGCAGAGTCAGAACTCAGCTTCGGCAAGCCGGCATTCAAGATTGCCTTGATGAGCGCGCTTTTTGTGGAACGTAACCGCTTCGAGGAAGCGGAAGCCGCGCGTCGGGTAATCGAATCGAGCCTGCGTGCGCGTGGGCTTACTGCCCAACGCCTATACTACATCGCCGAGCGCGCGATCCATCATTTCCAACCGGGCGGCAAATTATTTCCTGGCCTTGACGAACCCACCCTCTTCCTGGAAGAAACACTGCCTTTGATGCCAGCGCCCTCGCGCCAGGTACTTCCAGTGGAAGATTCGGTCTGGATCGGCACACATGCTCGCGATGGGCGCGATGTGCATTTCTCCTTCACCAAGGGACTCGATCCTGCCGTCCCTCCACCGCCTCATGCCACCACATTGATCCTGGGTGAACCCGGTGCCGGCAAGACAAGCCTCCTGCGCTGGATCATGCTGCAACGTCTGTTACAGGGACGCACGGTGATTTCCATTGATCCCGAAGGTGAGAACAACAAACTTTGTGAAGCAGTGGGGGGAAAGGTTGTACCGGCAGGTATTCCCGAAGACAAGGACACCTGCCTTATTCACCCTCTGCAGGGAGAGAACCCGGCCGAAATGCTATTGGCTGCCCGTTTCCTCATCGCCTCTCTTGCCGGCGAGTCAGTTCTTTCCCCCGGCGTGCAAGCCGCATTGCATGAAGCGGTGAAACGCAGGTGGGAGCGCAGACCCGGTCCCACAACCATTGCCGAACTAGTCGAGACCCTGGGAACGATCAACGCGCCTGATGCTGCCATGCCTTTGGCTTTGCTGAGACCCTTCATGCGCGGCGGATTGTTCGATGGCTTCTTCGATAGACCCAATGCCCTGTTATCTCCGCATTTCCCAGCAGGTCGATGGTGGAACTTCGACCTGTCCTCCCTGCGTGAGGAGAACCGCGCCATCGTACATGCGGTGCTTGCCTGGTTTCTGTATCATGCCATCACAGTGGGCAAACAACCAATGGACATCTTCATTGATGAAGGTTGGCGCCTGCTGCGCAGCGGCCCGTTTGCTGATTTGCTCGATGAACTGGGAAGGCGTGCGCGCAAACGCGGGGTCGGCGTGACCCTCATCACCCACCTGCCGGCCGACCTGATGAAGAACCCCACTTCGTTGAGTCTGGCATCCACCGCCTTCATCGGCAGGCTTGGTCCCGATGAAGCCTTTGCCTTCTATCGCTCTCTTGGCATCCCTGAAAGCGAGGCGCGCAAGAACGCGGAGACCACTTCCCGATTGCCACCGCGTGTCTTTCTTGCCGCGCCCTCCGGCGGACGAGGAGCCCTGTTTCCCGTGCTGATCTCGATCCCTTCGGTGTGGATCCAGTTCTGGAAACAACTGGGTGCAACAGGGGTACTGCGATGAACGGATATATGTGTATGCAATGCGGCTATGAATTTGCATCCAGTCCGGATGACTGCCCGTTGTGCAATGGACAATGGAAGGGTTGGGAACTGCTCTTTGCACCTCACGCTCTTGATGACCTCCGTGCGCAGGTGATGGGCTGGCTTGGACAGGTCCCTTTTCCAGCCATAATCGAATGGATTGCTTCGCCAAAAGGACTGCGCGTTCGATTGTTTCTCCCGCCTGGCTGTGCCGAGGGAATCGTGCAAGCTTGGGCGGCGATGACCGGGCAGCACTCACGTTGGCGCGCATTAGGCTCCGTGGATTTGCGTAGCTCTGGACATGTTTTGCGTCCTGTCAATCGATTACCTTCGCTGATCGCTTCGGCAAAAGACAGTGACCCCTTGCTTGCCATCGGCAGCCGTCTAATAGGTGCGGCGCGTGAAGGACAGGAAGCAAGCCTCAGGCTTTGGCTGTTGGGTAATGAAGACCAATTGCAGGAAAAGCTGCGGAGTTTATCAGCCTATTCATATGGAACAGAAGGCGGGGTGGAGAACAATACCCCCAATCTCTGGGGCATGCAGTTGGACATGCTGCGCGCCGCCTTCTTTCTCGGGATGGTGATGGCGGGGATCAGCGGCGGTATCTGGGCAACAGGATGGTTCAACCCTTTGCCTGAAATCCTGATCGTGGTCGCAGGTGTCGTGCTTTGTATTGCCTCAGCATTTGGCATCCGCACCTGGCTGGAATGGCGTTCGATCCCAAAGGAAATTCTTGAAAAGCGAGTTCAGGAGCCATTACTCAAAGTTGGGATGACGCTTTCTTCTCCCATTGAGTTGCCGCTATTTGCAGGCAAACAATCATGCACACCGCTTGCCAGGATGTGGCCTGAAATTCGCGAACATGGTTTTCCCCTGCCGGCTGGCGAACTTGCAGGACTCATCGCTCCGCTTCAATTGGGGGAAGGTTCAGGACTGTTGGACCGCGCCGTCTGGCAGGAAGTGCCTGCACCACCTCCTGCCCAACCATTGCTTGATGCAGGCTTCAAGATCGGGCAAAGTGTCGCCACAGGGGAATGGGTAGGCGTTGATCCCGATGGACACGGACTGGCAACCGGCGGCAGCCGCAGCGGCAAGTCATCCTTTGTCTATTCCATGCTGGAACAGTTGATCGCCAAAGGAGATGACGCGCCGGGTATCTTTCTTGTCGATCCGCATGTCTCCCTGGCAGATGCCTTTCTGGATGCAATCGCACAACTGCCGGAAGAACAGCGCGCAAAGGCGGTGAAAAGGCTGCGAATCGTCACCCCAGATCAGCCGCAGGTCATCCCCTTGAACCTGCTGGCTGTTCCCGAATTCACCTGGGCCGGCAATGCCATCGTGCAGATCGGGCGGCGTATCTGGGATGACTACTGGGGACCGCGCATGCAGGCGGCACTGCTTGGATTGTTTCGCCTGGCGCATGTCTGGAACCAGCGTCATCCGGATGATGGGCTTGGGCTTTTGCACGTGGTCTTCATGGCTTTCAACAAGGAGTGGCGTCACACGGCGATGGCGCTGCTTCCACCGGGTGAACGTATGGGTTCCCTTGCCCTCGATGCCCTGCTGGGGCAGACGGGCGAAGGCGACAAGTGGAGCCAGGGTTGGGTGACAGAGGTGATCAGCCCGGTGCTCTCCAAGGTCATGGCGCTCGAACTCTCGCCCTGGTTGTTCTCCGCCATGCACCAGGAGAAGTTCGTGGATATGGATCAGTGGATCAGGGAGCGCGCCTGGATCGTGTTACGTCTGCCTTCCGGTGAGATGGGACGCGAAGGGGCAAGGCTTACTGCCTCGGTTCTCTATAACGTCTTCGATGCCGCCTATCGCCGCGCGACATTGGAAAGAGCAGTTCCGTTCTACTTCATCGTGGATGAAGCGCAGGAGATCGGATCAGGAATGAGGCTTGAGTCGATGCTCTCCGAGGGTGCGAAGTTTGGCGCGCGTATGTTTGTGCTCGCGCAATCCCTTTCAATGATGCGCAAGGTGGAGGGGATGGAGCCGGTGGTGCAGGCCATGCTGGCAAATACCTCCACGCAGACCTTCTTCTCGCCCGATCCGGAGGATGCCGACCTGATCCGCGCTACACTCAGTTCCACCGTGCGTTACGGGAACATGACCCTGGACCTGCCTTCCCTGCAGTGCTGGCTCAGGGCGCGCATCGGGGGGCGCTGGCAGCCGCCGACCCTGACGAAGATCAAGCCTCTCCCGCGTGCGGACGGGGCGAGGGTGAGGGCATTGATCGAAGAGGTGATTGCATCCCATCCCAATGAATATCTCCCTGCCGACGGCTGGCAGGAGAGAGCCTCCAGGGTGCTGGAGGATATGCTGCCCGCTGCCCTTGCCAGACTGCTCGATGAATTTCTGGCGGTGCGAATCGAGAATCAAAATACAAAGGTCTCCCGGCCTGAACAACAGGCAGATGACCGAAGGCTTGGGTTCTGATGTTCAAAGTTGTCTTGGTTGTCTTACTTTTAATTTGTGGACTTCTGCTCATTCTTGGAGTCCTTGCTTTTGCGGTTCTCTACCCCGCCTGGTTCCTGGCGCGGGAGGAAAGGGAGTGGTGAAGGATGGATGAAATTTTAGTTTCGGTTGAGCAGATGGCTTCCGCGGTTGCCAGTAAGACATTTGAGTTGGAGCCATCGAGATTACATTTGTTCCTGGATTGGCTGGTCTCCCATAGCAGCATGGTTCGCGGGAGTAAAGCCATTCAGTTAGAAACAGGGGGCAGGGAGCAGGTGGAGTTGAAACTGAAGGCGTGGTTCCAGTCCCTGCCCACAGATGGATTGGCTTGGGAATACAGTCTGCTTTTGGGTGAGATTGCCTGGTGGCGCGACTTGAATTCCTCCTCTTTTGCTCTGCATCCTCAGGAGGTGGGGAACTAATATGGTCAGGACCATCCTTAGTTTAATGATTGGAGGATTTGCCGGATACCTGCTGGGGCAGATCATCCCACCGCAGTTTTTCCTGGGCATGAGCATCCTGCTTTTGTTTATGGCTGCCCACCTGTCCGTTCTTTTCCATATTGGTTTGCGCGGTTCCTTGAAGGAGTAGTCTGTGTCCCGTATAAGAATTATTCTTCTCTGCCTGGTTCTTCTCATCGCCCTCCTGCCTCTGGCGCTGACGAACGCTGCTCCGCTTTCGGCAGCTTCACTCCCTCAGGGCCGCAACTATGATCAGGCTCACGACTCAGGTTACATCGATTGGAGCGGGCCGGTTTCATATGTCTACCTCACCCATCGAGACGGCACCTACCTGCCGCCACAGGAAGGCGGGGCCTATTGCGGTTCCCGCTGCGATGAGTGGGTGACACGCCTGGGAAGCGGCGGCGTGGCAAGCGGTTCCTTTGACCGCGATGTCTCCTACTTCGAGGTGATGGTGGCTTTCAGTCCCAATGCAGGGGTGGGAACTGCAACCCTGCGCGCCTGTTCTGCGGTTGATTCCTGGTATCTGTATGGCGGAGGCAGTTGGCCTGGTTTTGTGAGCATGACCCTGACGGTGCCGGCGGGCTGTCGCAATTGGTCCCTATCGGCATCGGGCGGGTATGCGGATTTTCGCTCCGTCGATGTGTACTACATTGGACCGCCATCCACCTCCACACCCACCTTCACTCCCACCGCAACCCATACGGCGACCTTTACACCCACCATTACCTCGACGCCGACTGCCACCTTTACTCCCACTCATACACCGACCAATACGCCGACGTTTACCCCGACCTTTACACCCACCTTCACGCCAACCAATACGCCCACTCCGACACCGACGCCTTTGCCACCAGTGATTACGGGTCAGGTGGTGTGTGATCTGTGGGGCGATGCCCTCTGGTGCAGGGGAGACGAGGTGTTGGAGTTGACAGCCAGCGATCCACAGGAGTATTCGGTGACCATTCAGGGCGACTTGAACGGTGAACCATTTACCTGCGGAAGTTCATGCAGTCTTTTCCTGCCTGAAGGAGTTGGCACGGCAAATTACATGGCAATCTCGGACAGTGGAAGGACAGCCAGCGGGTCTTCCACCTGGCAGCGGGATGGTACACAGCCACTCTTGAATTGGGTTCTGCCTCCCGTGGATGGCAGAAATGGCTGGTATGTCTCGCAGGTGGAGGTGTCGGCAACCGCTTCGGATGCGATATCCGGCTTGAATTCCCTGGAGGGAAACCTCGATGAAGGTGGAGCCTGGGGCAATTTCCCGTTCCAGCTTTCTGATGGCATGCATGAAATTCAGGCACATGCCCGCGACGTGGCAGGGAATGAGACCCTGCAAACCAGGAGTGTAAAGGTGGATACAGTGCTGCCTGTTTCGGAGTTTACATCCCATTCCAATGGAGATGTAGTCCAAGGCGAGGTGTTGCTTGGTGGAAACGTGAATGACCTGACCTCGGGAGTTGAAGGAGTGGAGGTGTCATTGGATGGTGAGGCTACCTGGCAGACAGGGGCTGTTGGTTCCGGAAATACCTGGTCCTTCCCCTGGAACGCTGCTGATGTTCCAAATGGAGAATACCCCCTGCAGGTGCGGGCTGTGGATCAAGCCGGGAATGTAGGGGATGTGGATACCATTACGCTGGTGGTATCAAACGGACCGCCATTTATATCCATCACGGAACGTTGGTGGATCTGGGAGAAAGGGGAGTTGAAGGTTCAAGCCAATCACTTCCCGCTTGCCAGTGTGAATGTGACGATCCGTGATCCGCAGGATCGTTGGGAGGAACTGGTATTGGAATTTGACCCGGATAGGGTTCCGAAAGCGATTTCCTGGGATAGGCATTTTGGAGATGGAGTATTGGCGCCTCCTGGAGAATATCTGGTTATTGCAAAGGTGTGTGATGTTCATGGGCTGTGCGCTTCCGATACGGGAGTCATTGTGATCCCGATGCCGGCGACTGCAACGACTACGCCGACCATGACGCCAACAAATACTCCAACCAGGACACCACGACCTACGTTTACTGCAACTATCACTCCAATGATCGTACCGATGGTTGTTCCTACAATAGTGTCCACACCGACACCTATTGCCTCACCACAAGTGCCTTTCTGGCAGGTGCTTGGGCTGTTGGGCTTGTTCCTGGTGATCTCCTCCGTGAGCGTGATTGATCCGCGTCCCAAGGCGCTGGGCAGGCTGAAAGAAACCATCCGTCTTGTGACAGCTAGTGATATAGATCGTTCTAAATCTTCGAATTGAAAGGACCTGGAAAAATGGAAATAATGCTTGCAATTGTTGTGGTGGCTGCCATGATCTTCTTCGGCGCGTTGATCAGCATGGGGAATGAGCGTCAGAGAAGGGCGATTGACAACCTGCGTGAACAGGTTGTCCAGTGGTCCATACAGGACCTTCGGATCAAACACGAAAAGCTGTCACGCGATATATATATTGACGACCCACTCGGCTGGTTAAATAAAGTGGCGGGTAAGTCCTGTGGACGCAATTTGAGCCTTCAAGTGATCGAATCTTTTGAGTTTCCGAGGGTGTTACTGTGTGCAACTGATAATGGAGATGAAAAGATCATTTTTACGCCCCACTCTCCTGGTGAAATTCGTTCCATGAAACGGGCAAAGCAAAATCGATTGGATAAATTTATAGATCAAAATCCCTTGTTATCTTTACCCCGTGGTGCAATACGCTATGAATGTTCCGTCCTTAACAATGGACTTGCGTTTGATCTTGAATTACCCTTGGCGTGGAAGGAGTTGACCGGCATCGATGGTGGCGAAATGAATATAATTTGGATTTACTTTGTTTCATAGACACAAGTGACGGGGCTTTTTTCAACAATTGCTTCTTAAACGAAAAATCACCCCAAAAACTTTTGGGGTGATTTTTCGTTATACTTTGCTTATCCAAGGCGTGGTTCCAACAGGGAAAGAAACGACGGAGCGTAACATTTCTGAAACTAACGATAAGCTCGATTTTTGCCCTTAGGGACGTTCTCAATCACAACAATGGCGCAATTCTGTGCGGGCAGGGGAGAATGTTAAGGAATTTTTTGGGGCGGTTTGGTTAAAGTCGAGATAATTGTCCACTTGTCCCATCAAATTTTTTGTTTTGTAGAAAGTCACCCATGTGAACTTCGAGAGGCGGGGAAGGAATCTGAAGCTAGACTCCACACGATGGATCTTGGGCTCGTTTCTTTACGCTTACTTAACATCCTGTAACCTGACACTAATCGGTAAATGCTGTGCCTTTATACACAAAATGCTGGCGTTGAAAACAATGAAGTAGTAAAACTCACCTACTATTTTCCGCTTATTCCAACGAGGATACCCGGTGTCAACAACCAATCCATGGTTGCCTTATGCGCGTGATGCAAGTCGTCGGCGGAGAGACTACACACGCCACCCTTTTTGAGGGTGATGTCCACGTTGGGATTGTCTGCAACCAACAGACCGATCATTGCTGAGAGGAACGGTTCGTGTCCCACGAGGGCAATGCTGTCCGCAGTGTGTTTCTCGTTCAGTTCTGCGATCAACGCTTCGGGGCTGCCTGACGGGATGAGATTCTCACTGAATTGTACTTCCTGCTTCATCTTGAAAACATCTGCCAAGATTTCGGCCGTCTCCGCGGCGCGGACATAGGGGCTGGAGAGAATCAAATCAAATTCCACATCCAAGGCGCGTAAGCCCTTTGCAATGTTGCGCATTTTCTTTCTGCCTTTGTCAGTGAGTGGACGCTGGCTATCCTCTTCAGATTCCTCAACGGCAATGGCATGGCGGATAAGATATAAATTCATAGCTGGTTCTCCTTTGGAAACGATTGGTCTGGCGCGACGCGCCAGAAGGTCATTACTTCGCCGCGGTCTTCGAGATAACGAGAGATTGCGAGCGAGTGCCCTTCCTTATAATACGCGCGGACAGGTTCGGGGTCGTAACCTTCAGGCGCGGTCTTTTCGAATTCGGCAAGTTCCTGCAAAGCCACCTCCATATCCTGGATTTCACCCATCAAGGTCTGATAATCATGCATTCGTTTCAGGTAATCTTGGGGGAAGCCTTCGAGGGCAGGATGAATGGATTCGACCATGTAGCGGAACTTTTTGAAGGCAATCCTCAGGCGGTGGATGGTGACAGGCTGGGCGGGATCGACCTTTTCATAACGCTGGGTAACCCTCGCATAGGCTTCATCGACAGCGGGAAAGGGATCCAGCCCATCGAGTTGGGATTCCCCGATGGCTTCTTCCAGTTTCTGTATCCATTTTGCCAGTTCCCTAATTTTGAGCGACTTAATCTCCCGGCGGGCGGCGCGCATTAACTTCTTTTCCCTGCGCAACAAATATTTCTCGAACGACTGGAGCAACGGCAAGTCGTGGACATTCTCGGAGATTTCCGCCAGCATCACCTGCGCATCGCGCAACTCGTCGAGGTTATCCAACTGGTTCTTCAGGATGCGACGCATCTTTTTGATTTTCGCCCCACGGATTACAGTCCGCAACAGGTCGAGCGAAGCCAGCAGGCGGCGCGCCGCCACGCGGAAGTCATGGACCGCCTCCTCCGAAAACTCGTCGCGGCAGTTTTTCAACTCGAGGTTGTATCTTTCCCAGCGCGCGTTCAGCGAATCAAGCAAAAGGGGTTGAGTGTTCATCTTCTTACCCTGCAACTTTCAATTTCACATCAAAAACTTCCTGAAACAGTTTCACGCGTTTTTCAAGTGTCCATCTTTCCAGCGCCAGGTCACCTCTGCCATGCGGGATCAGGAGCCACGCGTTCTTTTGTCTTTCCATTTTAATCTCCTTCACGTTTCCTGTGTGACCCGCATCGAGGGCATCTGCGATGCGCAATAAGATCGAAAGTTTCGTCACCACGTTTCGATTCCTGGGGTTTAGGTCCTTGAAATTCGCGTCTTCCATGGAAGGCATGGACTTGCGATGGTAATGGATGATGTTGGCAATGATATCTTGACGGTTTTCGACCAATCCCATCAACGGGTTCGCCTTTAAAATGTAGTACCCGTGTTTTTGATGATCAATGGTATTGATGAAATGCCCGATGTCGTGCAATAGCGCGGCAACTTCCAGCAGCAATTTATCCTCGACGTCGAGTCCGTGCAGGGGCCTCAACTGGTCGAACAAACTCCCGGACAGATACGAGACCAGTTTCGCGTGCTCTTGGTCGAATTGATATTTTTTTCCGAGGCGCAGTGCGGAAGCCCAAACCTGTTCGCGCGGCGAGACACGCGAACTTTGCTGTAACTCGTAAGCCATATCCCACAGCAAACCGTCCTTCAAACCGACAAAGGGAATTGTCACTTCCTTGATCCTGGCTTCGTGCAAAATCGTTTGCAGGACGATGGATGCAGGCAGAATGACATCCGCGCGGTCGGACTTCAGTTTGAGTTTCCGCATCCGCTCTCCGACCTTCATCTCGACCAGCGTTTCGACGAGTTTATCCAACTCGTCAAGCGTAATAAAACGATCGCCTTCGCGTTTAAAGAGTTTTTGGCGCAGCCTGCCCATCTCTTCGATGTTGCCGCCTGTGCCAATGCAAACGTCTATCTTTCTGGAGCGAATCTCACGGTCAATGCGGCGGCATGCCGTCTCGGCATATTCGCGCACCAGTGTGTGAAAGGGCAACGCGGATCGTTTTTCGCCGCCTAGTTTTTCGAGCAGACGCACCGTCCCCATATTGTAGCTTTCCGTGGAAATGATCCTTTTGTTGTGTGAAAGGGTCACTTCCACACTGCCTCCCCCGATGTCGATCAACAAACCATGCATGTTTTTTAGATCCACCGCCTGCGAAGCCGCCAGGTGAATCAGCCGCGCTTCTTCCTCCCCGCTGATAGTTTCGATCTCGATCCCTATCCGTTGGGCGATGTAATCCACCAACGAGACTGTCGAAAAAGTCTGATTTTCAGACGGAGAGCAAGGGGGAGTGCTCGATTTTTCAGTCTGAAAGCGGTTTAGCAGGTCGTCGGTGTCTAGCAGGGGTTAGATCAGCGCCCGGAACACGTGAATTTTACCGA